>NZ_JARWKX010000025.1:0-89616 GCF_047445895.1 Rhizobium sp. BR 249
GAGAGGAAAGAGCGGTTAGCCTGGTTGGAACCATCCTGTCGGATCGGGTCGGCCTCCTGCCGCAGCGCATGGCGAAAAGCCGCAGGAACCCGATGAGCGTGCCGGTTCGGGAGGTCTGCGTGCGGATCGAAACCGGCAAGATATTGCGCATCCTTTCCAACGATCTCGATGCTCCGGCTGAAGAGATCGCCGCGCTCTACAAGCGCCGCTGGGCGATCGAGTTGTTCTTCCGATGGGTCAAGCAGACGCTGAAGATCCGCCATTTCCTCGGCAATAGCGAGAATGCCGTGCGCATCCAGATCGCCGTCGCCCTGATCGCATACCTGCTGCTGCAGATGGCCAAGGCAGACCAGACCACCGTCGCAAGCCCGCTCGCCTTCGCCCGCCTGGTGCGCGCCAATCTCATGCACCGACGCAGGATCGACCGCCTGCTGCAACCCACCGGCAGTCCACCACACAGTCCCCACCAGATGAGCCTCCAATGGTGACCAAATTTAAACCGGACACCAGTGCCAGCATGCCGTACATGACGCCGATCAGCGTTTCGCTGAAGATCAGGCCGATATAGGTCCCCGCCCCCGTGTGGACTGCGGGATAGATCGTGTCCCAGAGAAGCGGCATGACCGCGATCGAGAGCGCGCCTGCGATGAAGACGCGCAGCTGTTCGGGCACGCGCGCCGACGAAAAACCCGGAAGAGCCAGGACACAGCCGCCGATCCGGCAAAAAACCAGAAACAGCGCGAGAACGGTCCCTTGCGGGTCTGTTATCATGAAATAGAGCCCAAAATCTTTATCTCGATGCCCTTGGCCAGTTCGACATGCGACAGGACCGGCAGCGTAGCGAACAGCCGTTCGATGATCATGCGCACATAGGAGCGTGTTTCCGGCGACGTGACAAGTGCGAATGGCAGGCCGCGATCCATGAACTCACGGATAACTTTGGTGGCCTGCTCACTGAACTCTTCGAGGCTGCGAGGATCGATGTCGAATTCGATCACTTCGCCCTTGGCGTCGCGCTTCAGCGCCTGATGGAAAGCGAGGTCCCATTTGCTGCCGAGTCTCAGCACGCGCAGCACGCCGTTGTCGGCGAGATCCCCGCAGAGCTGCTGAGCCATGCGGATGCGAACGTGCTCGACGATCTGCTCGGTCTTCCTGACATGCGGGGCGAGTTCTGCCACCGCTTCGAGGATGAGATGCAGGTTGCGAATCGAGACGCGTTCGGCGAGCAGCAGCTTCAGTACCGCCTGCAGGCCGGAATAGGACATGTGCGACGAGCAGATTTCGTCGGCAAGCTTCTTGTATTCGGGATCGAGCCGATCGATCAGCACCTTGACGTCCTTGTAGGACAGAAGCTGCGGCAGGTTGTTGCGGATGACCTCGCTCATATGCGTCAGCACGACGGACACGTTGTCGATCGGCTGGAAGCCCTCGCGTTTCAGATCGTCGGCGAAGTTTTCGAGGATCGAGACGGCCGGCATGCCGAATGCGGGTTCGCGGATTTCGTCGCCCGGAATGCTCGGCCGGCGGCCGGCGCCGGTGACGACGAGGACTTCGCCGACACGCAGCAGGTTCGAGGCCACCGTCGTGCCGTGGATGCGAATCTGGTAGGACTTCTCGGCGATGGCGATATCGTCCGTCACCTTGATCTCCGGCACGACGAAGCCGTATTGCGTGGCGAACTTCTTCCGCATCTTGCCGACGCGGAAGGCGAGTTCCTGATGGGCGCCGAGCAGGCGGGTCGAAACCATCTTGCCGAGCGCGAGCTCGATCTCCGAGGTGCGCAGCACCGACTTGACCGAGTCCTTCTCCAGCTCCTTGGTCTGGACGACCTTCTTTTCCTCCTGCTCGCGGCGAAGCTTGTTTTCAGCCTCGACCTGACGCGGAATGAACCAGGCGCCGAAGGCGAGAAGGCTGCCGAGGATCACGAAGGGGACAAAGGGCAGGCCCGGCATCAGGGCGAGCACGAACATCAGCACGGCCGAGACGGAAAGCGCGCGGGGATAGCCGCTCAACTGATTGACGACCGCCTGGTCGGTGGAGCCGGTGGTGCCGCCGCGCGAAACGAGAAGGCCAGCTGCGAGCGAAACGATGAGGGCCGGCATCTGCGAGACGAGGCCGTCACCGACGGAGAGCTTGACGAAGACGTCGGCCGCTTCGCCGATCGGCATGCCGTGGCGGAAATAGCCGATGATGATGCCGCCGAAGACGTTGATGGCGGTGATGATGAGGCCGGCGACGGCATCGCCGCGCACGAACTTCGACGCACCGTCCATCGCGCCGAAGAAGGAACTTTCCTCTTCGAGCTCCCTGCGCCGGCGCTGGGCTTCTTTCTCATCGATGATGCCGGCCGAAAGATCGGCATCGATCGACATCTGCTTGCCGGGGATGGCATCGAGAGTGAAACGCGCGCCGACTTCGGCGATACGCGTGGCGCCCTTGGTGATGACGATGAAGTTGATGGTGATGAGGATCAGGAAGACGATCAGGCCGATGACGAAGTCGCCGGACATGACGAGGCTTGCGAAGCCGGCGATGACGCCGCCCGCCGCATCGTGGCCTTCATTGCCGTGGGACAGGATGACACGGGTCGTCGCGATGTTCAGCGCCAGCCGGGTCATCGTCGCGATCAGCAGAATGGTCGGAAAGGACGAGAAATCGAGCGGCTTCTGGATCCACAGCGCGACCATCAGGATCAGCACCGAGAAGGCGATTGAGAAGGCCAGCCCCATATCGATCAGGAACGGCGGAATCGGCAGGAAGAGAATGCAGATGATGCCGATGATGCCGAGGGCAAAACCGATATCGCGCAGGCTCGGGGCGACTTTCGGAAGGGGGAGTGCAGGTGGTTGCGCCATGACGATTCCGTCTCTTCATGAGAGGAGGCGGACACGAGGTCCGCCCAATTCGGATCGAGAATTAAATGGCGAAGCTTGCGCGAAGGTGGGCTCAGAAGCCGGACTGGATGCGCGAGAAGACGAGATTGGTGAAAATGGAGATCTGCGAGCCGACGAAGGGGGCTGTGATGCCGACCACGACCAGCACGGCGACAATCTTCGGCACGAAGGTCAGCGTCGCTTCCTGCACCTGGGTCAGCGCCTGGATCAAGGCAATGACGAGACCCACCACCATCGCGGCGAGGACCGCCGGACCGGAGGCAATCAGCACGGTCCAGATCGCCGCTTGGAACAGATCCAATGCATCAGCTTCATTCATCCGAAGGCAACCTCATATCGCCTTGAGGCGGCCCCGCCATTGCCGGGCCGCGTTGGTTGGCATCAACAGGCGCGTCGGCGCCTGTCGCATCAGGAGCTGCTCGGAGCCTCGTCGGCAACAGTGATTCCCGCCTGCACGAGTATCTTACCGCCATCCGTGGTCGTCGCAATGATGCCGTCGGAATAAACCTTGACGGAATTGATGACGCCCTTGACGGTGCCGTCGGCGCTTTCCATGTACTTGCCGACATAGCTGCTGGCCTGGGTGAGGCTCGAGCTCGCCAGAAGCGTGTCCAGCTTGGTATTGGTCTGGATCGTCTGCTCGACCTGCGAGAAGGTCGCAAGCTGTGCCACCTGCTCGCTGGCGTCCATCGGATCGGTCGGATCCTGGTTCTTCATCTGCGCGATCAGCAGCTGAAGAAAGTTGTCGTAGTTCATTGTCGCTTTTTTGGTCGCACTCGACGTGCTCGTCGAGGTCGAGCTGGTTACGCTCGACGTTGCATCTACCGCCATGGTGCGATCTCCCTGCGAATCTGCTCGACCATGGTCGGCGGCATTTCGTGGTTGTTGAGGATATTGTCTTCGATGGCGTAGAGGCCGCGAATGGCCTTCAACGCATCGAAGGCACGGCCGGTCGAGACGAGCGCGTCGATGCGCTTCAGCTCGGCAAGGATTTCCTCATTCTTGAAGCAGGCGAGCAGCATGGTGATCGACTTGCGGAACATCGCCGTCGAATGGTCCTTGCCCTCGGGATTGATGAGGATCATCTGCGCGATGAAATAGAGCTGGCGCAGCGGCGTCGTGGCGCCTTCCGGCTGGAGGACGTGGTTTTCGAGAAGGAACGTCACATCATTCAGGAATTCCAGCGCGACCTTGCGGTCAACGCGCAGGACGGCGCCGTTGATGAAGATTCTTTCCCCGGCTTTCAGAGAAATGCGAAGTGTACTTTTCATTTAAGTCCATCCCTGATGATGGTGGTAACGTCGATAATGCCCTGGTAGTTATTAGACAGACGTTTTCTGATCCTGTCGCATTCCTTCAAGATCCAGATCGCGATCGAGATGAGGTTGGCCCTGAGCTCGATCTCCAGCTGGTTGTCGGGATGTTTCAGATCCTCGATGAAGCTGATCCACACCCGTCTCGTGTAAAACAGGGCTTCAATGGCTTCCCGTCCATATTTTTCCTTGTCGCGCGCCACCGACAGCAGTTCAATGGAGCGGTCGAGGACCTGCCATTCCCGCTCTTTCGCGTCGGCCACCGAGTCCTGCATGACTTCGGCATATGAGAACTGATACATTCATGCATCCTTCTTGATATCGCGCGCCTTTGCTCATCAAAGGTAGTTTACTAGACTCAACTGCTGGATCTTCGAAACGATCGTGTAGGCGGTTTCAAGCTGCGTTTCCAAAGTCTTGACGAGGGTCGAGGCTTCGTATGGATCGACGCCCTGCAGATCCACGAGCTTGTTCTTGATGATGTTCGACTGAGCGTCGAGCGCATCGTTGGACTTCTTGACACGTTCCTGGGAAAGGCCGAGCTGGCTTGCCTGGGTCACGAGGCCCGAGGTCGCCTTCGTCGTATAGCTGATTGCCTTCTTCGAAACCGTGCTCATCGCATCGGTGCTCAGGTTCTGGCCCAGCAGCGCCGAGGTCACGACCGAGGCAAGCGCGAAGTAGCGCATGCCTTCGGAATTGGCGTTGGTCGAGGATTCGATCACTTCCGAGTTGCTGATGCGGCTCGTCATGTTCTGGCTCGACGCCTGCGACCAGCCGGTCGTCGGGTCGGTCCAGGCGGTCTCGCTGAACATCGGCTCGACCTGAGTGGTGATGAAGGTGTCCATTTCGGCGCCGGTCAGTTGGTTGACCGGTTTGCCAAGACCCGTCGCATAAGTGTTCAACGCCGTAACGATGGCTGCGCTCGTCGCAGTCGTCTTGTCGGTCAGCGGCTGCACGTCGGTGTTGATGCCCGAGAACAGATATTCGCCGTTCACCATGGTATTGGACGTGTCCATCATCGTGGACAGGGCGCTGGTCGCTGACTGGATGGCGACCGTGATGCTGCCGGGATCGTGGCTGCCCTGGAGCGCCGTCAGCTTCGAAACGAGACCGTCGCCGACGTCCTTCATCTTGGAAAGGCCGAGCTGCGAGGATTCCATGCGCGCGGTCACAAGCGAATTGCTCGATTTGATCGAGTCTATCCTGTCGACCTCGCGGCTGAAATCCACGCTCCTGGCGGCATTGCCGCCGAGCGAGACACCGATATCCGCATAGACTCCGGTCGTTGCTTCCATCGTCGCCTTCGTCATCTGGTTCTGCGCCTGACGGATCGTCAGTCGCATCGCATTCTGAATGGCCGAACTTGAAATAAATGAGCTCTTCATGGCTTAACTCGCAATATCCAGCAACGATTTCAGCATTTCGTCAACGGCGTTCAGGATCTTGGTCGCCGCCTTGTAGGACTGCTCGATGTCGAGAAGCAGCGTCAGTTCTTCGTCGAGATTGACGCCCGTCTCGTTGGAATAAGCTTCATCGGAGCGCGACAACGCCGCCGATGTATTTTCCGCCGCCGTCGTGGCGTTGCTGCGGTACTGCTCGAGCCAGCCCAGGGAATTCGTGGCGTATTCCAGGATACTGACGTTCGAATCGATACCCGTGGTAGCGTCGAAACCGACCGGCGCTCCCGCTGCCGGGTCGAAATCGATGTCGGAACTCATCGCGGTATATAGGCGATCAAGTTCAGTTGTGTAGCCGCTGACGCCAGTTGTATTTTTGACGAGGCCGGTGGCGTTGACGCCGCCGTCACGCAGACGCATCGGATCGCCGCCCTGCGAGGTGATCACGCGGGTGCTGACGGTGATGCTCGCCGCCATGCCGGCGACGGCCGTGCCGCCGGTGTCCACGGTGCCGCCGCTCCAGGTGAAAAGGCCGGGAACATAGGCCGGGCCAACTGCGGTGTTCTGCTCCTTGAAGAGCGAGACCAGGCCGCGGGCGACTTCGTCGAGCTGCTTCTGGAAATTGGGAGCGATCTCATCGCGGATCTGCAGGAGCGACTGGAGGCTCCCCTGCCCCGTCGTCGTCGAGCCTTTGCCGAGCGGCAGTGCGACACCGTCGATATAGACGGAATTGCCGACGGTCGTGGCGGTATAGACATCCTGGGATTTGAACGTCACCTTGCGCGGGATCGTCTCGAAGAGGATCGTCCCATCAGGCGTGCTCAGCACCATGTCGTTATTGTCGCGCGTCGTCGCGCTGACGCCGACGATCTGCGAAATCTGTTTGAGGACCTTCTCACGTTCGTCGAGCGCGCCGGATGCATCCGCACCCGAAGCCGTGGCGGTCTTCACCGCATTGTTGGCCTTCTCGAACTCGCTCAGCAGCGTATTCAGCTTATCGACCGCGGTGCCGATCTGCTTGTCGGCGGTGGCGCGAACGTCCTGCACGGATTTCGACGCGTTGTTGAGCGAGGTAGCGACGTCCTGGGCTGCGGTGATAGCGCCCTGAGCGGCGACCGTGCTGCCCGGCGAGGTTCTGAAAGCCTGCAGCTTTTCCTGGAAAACGCCGAGATAGGTGGACGGCGACGTTTCGTAGTCGTTGCCGCCCATGATCGATTTCAGGTCCTCGAGACCGCCCAGCAAGGCCTGCTGGGCGCTGTCCTGAGAGGATGTCTTCAGATACTGGCGCAGCAGGGCATCTTCCTGTGCCCGGTTGATCTGGACGACCTGCGCCCCGTTCAGGGACGTGGTGAGCATCGCCTGCCGGCGCACGTAATCCTTGTTGCCCGCATTCGATATATTGTTCGATACGACACTGCTCTGCGTGCCGGTATTGTTGAATATGTTCTGTGCGGTATTAAGTGCGGACGTGAGCGACATGGCTTACCCGTTACCTTACTTATCTCTTGAGGTTGACGAGTACGTCCATGATGTCGGAACCCGTCTGGAAGACCTTGGAATTGGCGGTATAGCTGCGCTGCGATTCGATCATCTCGGTCAGCTCGCCGGCGAGGTCGACGTTCGAACCTTCCAGAGCACCCGATTTGATCGTGCCAAGGCCGTTGGTCTGCGGGAAGCCGGTGACGGTGACGCCGGACTGACCGTTGGCGCTGTAGACGTTGCCGCTCATCAGCGTCAGCTTGTCGGGGCTTGCGACGTTGGCGAGCGGGATACGGTAAAGCGGCTTGGTGCTGCCATCCTCGTACTTGGCGTAGACGATGCCGTCGCCGTCGATCGTCACATCCTTGACGGGGGTCGCCGCCTGGCCGTTCGGCGTGCCGGTGCCGGAGAAATCGGCGCCGAGTTGCGTCAAGCCGGAGAAATTCATGGCGATCGTCTGGCCGGTCACACCATCGGTAATCGTGACGGCGCCGCTCGATGTCATCTTGCCGTTCGCATCGAAAGTGAGCGATCCGGTTCCGACTGCGCCACCCGCGCTGTAAGGGAAGGATGTAGTGCCGCCAACCGCCGCGTTGGCGTTGCGGAACATCGCGACTTCCCAGGTGGCCGCAGTCGCGGGAGGGGCCGGCGGCGGCGCTGCCGCGACCGAGGTTTTCGTGAAATAGAAGTCGTACATCACTTTATTGCCGAGACGGTCATAGGCGACCATCGAGACCTTCTTGGTATCGGCCGTGGTGGTGGCAAGGTTGGCGCTCGGGACTGTCGCAGGCGCGACCGGGATATTGGCGTTGGAATCGAGATTGCCCTTGAAGACACCCGAGGTCGAGGCGATGGCGGTCAGGCCATCCTGGCTGACGTTGACGGGAACGAGGCCGTCGAAGCCGTTGACGACGACTGCGGGGGAGCCGGAATTGTATGAATAGCCCATCAGCTGGAAGCCGGCTGCGTTAACGAGGTTGCCTTCGTCGTCCTTCTGGAAGTCGCCGGCGCGGGTCAGGACCGGCGTGCCGTCAGGACCCTGGACGATGAAGAAGCCGTCGCCCGAAATGGCGAGGTCGGTGGTCGACGTTGTGTAGGAAATGTCACCCTGATCGGAGACGGCCTGGCGGACAGAGGTCTGAACGCCGCCGGAATTGTAGTTGCCGCCCGAGGAAGGCAGAACGAGCGACGAGAAGCTCGTCGACACGGCCTTGTAGCCGGTGGTGTTCACGTTGGCGATATTGTCGGCGACGGTGCTGAGGCGGTTCGCCTGCGCGTTCATCCCCGATACTGCCGTCTTCATGCTGCCGAAAATGCTCATCTGAAAACCTCGTTTTACCTGTTAAGCTCAAGAGTATTTGGCGGGCCTTGCGTGAAGCTGTCTGTGATGCGGACAGCGAGGCCAAATATCCAGGTTCAGCCGGGCGCTTCCGTCCGGCTGAAAAAATCAAGCCCAATCAATGCAGTAACCAAGGAAGCGCTTGGAATCGACCGGGTCGACGCCGAGCTTCTTGCGCAGCTTCTTGCGCAGCTTCGAGATGTGGCTTTCGACGACGTTCTCCTCGACCTCTTCATCGAAGATGCCGTAGATGGCGTTGAAGATCTGGGTCTTGGTAACCCGGCGACCGCGGTTGGCGATCAAATATTCGAGGATGCGGCGCTCGCGCCGGGGAAGCGCGAAGACCTCGCCGTTGATCTCGGGATCACGGCCGTCCGAAAAGACGCGGATCGCACCGATATCGGTGTAGTTGGTGATCGCCTTCAACCGGCGGCGAATGGCCGCCGCCCTTGCGAGAATTTCGCGGGGGTGAACCGGCTTGCGCACCACGTCGTCGACGCCGCAATCGAAAAGCGCAAGGGTGTTTTCCAGCGAGGGCTGATCGCTGACCGCGATCACCGGCGCCATCGACCGATCCCGGATCGCCCGGGGCAGTTCCAGATTGCGCTGGCCCTGGCCGATCAGGAAAGCCTCGACGGCCGCAATGTCGGAATCCGCGGCGGTCTGCACCCACTCGCCGAATTCCGCTGGATCAAAGCCGGTGGAGGGAATGCCCTCACGGCCAAACAGAGATGTGTATCCATCTTTCACGAGCTCACGCTCATCAACCACTACGATCATTCGTCCGCCTCCGAATCAGTGTGGCACTTCGATGATCTATGGGTACGAATCGCACGAATCGGCGACAACTCGTTAAAGTTAATGGCAGAAATTAATAATTGATTAAGATCCGGGTGGCGATTTGATCTATATCTAGTAGGCGCCCATATTTATGCACACAAAAATTTCGTGGAAAAGTTAACGCTCTCTTAATTATGACTTGCGCACGGGATTCGTGCCGGATTCCTGCCATATTGTGACACAGTTTCGTCACAATACCCATCTTCAATTTTTGATTGAATTAATTCTGGCAGAAGTTACTCGCATTGGGAGTCCACTTGCCATAGCCGGTAGCGACCAGATTGGAGATGACGCGGCAGACATATCGCTTCTGGGCAGGGTCATTGTTCGGCCCGGCATGGTATCTGGCTACCGCCATCGTCCATGTTTCGTGACGATCATGCAGGTTGCGGAGGAATTTTGCTGCGTATTCCACGTTGCGATGAGGGTCGAACATATCCTCGGCGGAGCCGAAATTCTCGCCGTGATAATAGTGGTTGATCTGCATGCAGCCGATGTCGATGAGCTTCGCCCCGCTTCTGCGGGCGACATCGAACTGCTTCATGGCGTCCTGCTCGGAGGGGGGAAAGATTGCCTTGCCTTCGACATTCATGGCGTAAGGATAGAGCGACCCCTTGCGGCCGGTCTCCGTCAGACCGACCGAATAGAGGATGCCCTCCGGGATGCCGTATTTGGCCGCTGCCGACTGGATCTCGCGTTCGCAGGCGCCCGTGGAGGCCGACGCCTCAGAGGTAAACGCCGCCAGCGCTGCCGCTGCCAGGCCGGCCAGCAGAAACCTCTTCAATCCCGGTCTCGCCTGCGCCATTGAAGCCTCCGTCCGTCCGCTGCGCCGTCTGATAGTGGCGCTCGCGCGCCTCGCCGCCCTGCCCCTGCTGGGCAAGCGACTGCTGGGAGCCCTGGCCCTGGCTGCCTGCCTGATTGCCGGCATCGGCACGCTCGACCGGCGCCATGCTGACGGTGACATTCTCGATCGTGTAACCCTGGCTGCGCAGAGCTTCGAGAATCTTGCCGTGATCTTCCTTCAACTGACGATAAGCCGCGCCCGTCTCGACCTTGAGATCGACGTTCAGCGCATCGCCGGACAGGCGCATGGTCGCTGTCACCAGACCGAGATCGATCGGGTTCATCTGGATCTTCAGCGTATTGACCACCTTGCCGGTGCTCGTCCATTCCGCCGCGTTGGAAAGCGCCGAGCTCGGTTGCATGGCGCGCGCCCATTCGGAATCGCCGGAGAGGGCCGCCGTGACGGCTGCGGAATTCGAGTTCTGCGCCAGACCTATATAGCGGCGTGATTCGAGGACCGAAACATTTTCGAGATCGGCCTTCTTGGAGCCATCCTTCGACTCGGCTTGATCCGCGCCGATATGCATATCCATCGATACGCCGCGGCCATCGGCGCGGCTGATCCTGAACGTCCTGCCATCGGTGGCGTCGGCATTTTCCGCTCCGGCAAGCCCGACGTCGTCCGCCTTGCCGCTCTCGGCGCTACTGACGGCCGCCAGCGCGTCGGACGCATGGCCGCCAAGCTTGGCGTCGGCGCGGTCGATCTTCTTGTCGCCTGTTGCCGCTTCATCGGCCTTGGCGGACGCCTGATGCGCGACGACTGCGCCGGACAAAGCCACGGCACTTTCGGCAGGGTCCTGCTTCAACAGGCCGAGGACATCGGAAATTCCGCCGTCGTCATCCCCGCTGCTATCTTTATCCGTATCCGCTTCCAGTGCGTCGGTCTTGGCATGCTTGACGCCCTTGGTCGCCTGGGCGACCTCGGCTGCTGCGCCGTCATTCGGATCGAGCTTGCCGAAGGCCAGATCGGCCGGCATTTTCGTCTGGTTCTTGGCGAGCTTGGCCGTAACCTTTCCGACATTGGCCAGATCGGTGATCGTTTCCGGTTCCACGTCAGCCTGCGCCTTCAGCGCGGCATCGCTGAGATCGATCAATGGCTTTGCGCCGCTGCGGCCGCGGATCGCCCGCGCCGCCTTTTCGGCCGCGCCTTCGGCAATCACGCCCTGGTCCGGCTGTGTCTCATCGGCCTGGTCGTTGGCCGAACCGCCGTTCGCCTTGGCAAGCACATCGGAGAATCCGTTCTTCTGGTCGGCAGCATCAGCCTTTCCGGCCTGGCGCGAAGACTTCGCTGCCGCCTCAGTACCTGGGGCTCCGCCCGAGACGCTCATATCCATCATTTTAATTGCCTTCCTGCGCCAGAAGACTGTCGATCTGGTCGAGTCTGGATCGACTGGTCGTCACAAATGCGTTGAATGAGGGGTCGGTATCCTGGCTCTGGCCAGTCGATGCCACACCTCCTGGAACAGGCTCGGGATGTGCGCTTGGCGCTCCCGGTTGCGTGGCTAGAGCCGCAGCCTTTTCAGAAGTGATTTCTTGATGATCATCATTAGGGTTGGATGCTTGCGTCAGGCTTGCCGGATCGGGAGCGCGCAGGATCTGCTCGGCGACGGATCTCGCCGCCTCCTGAAGCGCCTGATCCCGCGGCGAAAGCGCATTGCCGTCGATACCGCTGACATTTTTCGCCGCCCGATCGATGTCGTCGGTCGGCAAGCCGGCCATGCCGCCGTAGAAATCGGCAAGCGGGCCGAAGGCATTGTCGGTGCCGGCGCCGAGCGATTGCACGCGTTCCACCGCCATGCGCGCCAGTTCCGGCTTGCCTGATATTGCGGCGGCGCGCGCGATGCGCAGATAGACCTCGCGCTGGCGTGGAGCATCCATGAAGGACAGAATGTCGATAACATCCTGCGGCTTCACATCATGATCATGATCGACGACGAGCTTGACGAAGAGATCCGCGAACTGGCCGGCATAGGGCGAATGCAGGAAGCGCCTGATATAACGCTGCGAATAGGCTAGCCCCCTGTCGAGCATACCCTTGTCGAGGCAGATTGCGACGGAGCGGCGCAACGCCGCCTCCTCGACGATCGTACCCGGCGCGGCGAGACGCGCCTGGTCGTAAAGATCCAGTGCGTCCGTCGGTTTCGTCGCGATCAGCACGTTGCCACCGATCAGCGCAAGATAGGGGCCGATCTTCTTGTCGCGATACTCGCCTGCCGTCTCCTCCAGCGTCTTTGCGACGAGAAGGCCTTTGCCGCTCAGATATTTGCGCAGCACATCGGTAACACGGTTGTCGAAATAGCCGTTGACGTCGTGGGCGATCAGATATTCGAGCGTCTGGGGATTGCCGCCGCTCATCGCGTAGATCAATGCGGCATCGACATTGCGATCGTCGTCGAAGACCGAGGGATCGACGGTGCGCAGCCGCTGATCGATCGTGCCCAGCATGAAACGCTGCATCTCGCCAGCCGAATGGTCGCCGGCAGCCACGGAATCCTGAACGAATTGCAGCGACCGCAGCATCTTATACGGCGCAAGGTCGTCCGGATCCTCAGCATTGCCCGCGGCCGGCGAGAATATCGCCAGGCCGAGAGCCACAAATCCGAGGTAGCGATGCTGACGACGCGCCATCCGACTATCCTTAATCCGCCTGCACCAGAATCTCGATCCGGCGGTTGGCCGCGTCGAACGGATCGGTCGTCACCTTCAGCCGGCGGTCGGCGAAGCCGGAGACCTGGGATATACGCTTCTCGTCGAGCCCGCCGCGCACCAGCATGTAATAGGCGCTCTGGGCGCGATCCATCGAAAGCCGCCAGTTCTCGTTCTGCGTCCCTTTATATTGGCGCCCGTCCGTGTGGCCGCGGATGGCCACAGCCCCGCCCCTATCCTTCAGTATCTCGCCGATCTTGCCCATGGCGAGCACCATTTCCTGGCGCGGAACCGCGGAACCGATGTTGAACATCGAGTCGTCGTTCTGGTCGGAGATGCTGACGAGAAGGCCGCCTTCGGCCGCCGTCACGGTCAAACCTTCTGCGAGTTTGCCGGCAACCCCGCCGATCTGCTGGGCGATCTGCTGCTGGAGCTGCTTTGCTTCTTCCTGCTGCTCCGCTTCCTTCTGCTGCTCTTCCGTCTTTGCCGCGCTCTTGTCCGCGTCCTTCTGATGATCGGCGTCCTTTTGCGCGTCGGCCTTCTTGTCGTCGGGCGTCTTGCCAGCCGCCTTGCCATCCCCTGCTTCGGCCGCGTCCTTGGCCGCTTTCTGGTCGGCCGGCGTCACCGGCTTAACGTCCTCGGGCTTCACAATCTCGGCCTTGGCGATCTCGGTTGTCTCGCTCGGCTGCTCATCGCTCTTGCCGGGAGGCTGTGACTTGCCGGCCGTCGTGACCTCGACCTGCTTCGTCCAGAAATCCGGATCGAAGGGGTCGCGATAGGCTTCGCCGCCGTCGGCGCCGGTGGCAGGACCGGAATCGGCCGCGCCGCCATCGCCCTTGGCGCTGACATTTGCCTGCTGGCCGACTTCCTGCGCGATCTCGGCGAGAACCGAATAGGGATTTTCGAAGAAATCGGCTTCAGAATAATTGGTATGGTCGCCTGAGGTCGAGGTCTGGTCGTCACCGTCCGCGGCGGACTTGCCCTCGGTCGGATTTTCTTCCTTCTGCTTCGACTTTTCCTGCTTCTCCTCGCCCTCGTCATTTTTGACAGGCTTCTTCAGGCCCTTCTCGGTCGGCTTTTCGTCGGCAAGCTTGATCGGGTTGAAATAGGTCGCGACCGCAGCCTTGGTCTCCTCGTTGGCGGCATTGACCAGCCACATGACCAGGAAGAACGCCATCATCGCCGTCATGAAGTCGGCATAGGCAATTTTCCACGCACCGCCATGGGCGCCATCGTGATCGCCGCCGCCATGTCTCTTGACGATGATGATCTCGTTCTTGCCGTGGTGGTGGTTTTCGCCTTCACTCATTCGAGAACTTTCTTCAAGCTGGCCGCCCAGGCGGACATACGGGTGACGATGACGGATTCGCCGATTTCGACGGCAAGATCGATATCATCGGTCTCAATGTGGCGAACCGCTCCGGCATGGTCGCCGAGCTCGGTCTTTAACCTGTCGAAAAGCCGTACCGGCCCCCTGACGACGATCGGTCCGGCAGCGCCTTCGAGGATCGCGTCGCGCAGCAGCGCGGCAAGGTTTTCGGCAGCCTTGGCCGCGAGCGCTTCGGTCATGACGGGCGCGATGGCAGCTGCGGCGCCGGCGCTGACCAGTTCGGCGACCTCTTCGGCAATATCCCGGATACGGGACGCAATGACCGCCGCCGCCTCGACTTCGTAACGAAGCTTCAGTTCCTCGAGCTCACGCGCATGGACCTCTGCCAGTGCCCGCGCCTCGAGTTCGTATTTCTCGGTCAATTCCGCAGTTGCCGCCGCATGGCCTTCCGCATAGGCCTCGCGGCGCTCCGCCTCGACGTCGATCGCCGGTTCGCTCGGCATTTCAGGAAAACCATTGCCGGCGAAATCATCCACGTCGATGATCGGCGCCGGCGATTCCGGTTCGCCGAAATCCTTCAAATACCGGGAAAGCGAAATGCTCATAAAACCATCCAGCATTCGCGAGGCATGCAGCATGCCTGCCCCGCTCTAAACGACCTTGCGCGCCGTCATGCCCTCTCGAAACGGGCAAGGGCTTGACCTTGCACCGGCACGGATTCGGACGATGCCTTCATGCCGGAAACTAGGAAGTCAAACTTGCGCGAGGATGAATGGCCCTGCCGCCATCCGTAATCGCGCCCTCCCCTATTCCAGCAGAATGAGGATCTTGCTTGACGCCGTATTGAGGATCGAGATCGCTTCGACGGCCATCTGTTTCTGTGTTTCGATCGCCTTCTGGCGGATCGAAGCCTCATCCATGTCGGTATCGACGAGCGCGCCGACGCTCTTGTCGATCGAATCGGACAGGTTGGCGGTATAGTCGACCTGATCGTCGATGCGCGCCTTCATCACGCCGATGGAAGCGGCCGTCGTCGTCAGTGAGGAGAGCAGCGCGTCGGTCACGTCGAGCATGTCGGCGAGCTGCGCGTCGGTCGTGTTCTTGCCGATCGCAATCTCCGTACCCGTCGCCGGCGTCGTCGAATTGGCGTTCAACAGGTAGTAGTTGCGGGGACCCGTCCCGCTGTTGTTGATTGCCTGGGCGTCGACCGGTTTGGTCAACAGGCCGCCGCTGGCATTGTTCTTGTCGATGAGGATGGTCTGCGACGAGGGGAAATCGATGCTCTGGGCCTGATACTCGCCGGTCGGCGCGCGCACGAAGCCGGAGATTACAGACCATGTCGGCGGGGCGGCCGCATCACCATTCAACAGCCAATTTTCACCCGCAAACGATGTCGATTCGACGACCGTCTGCAACTGCTGCTTATATTCGCTGATCTCGGCATTGATCTTATCCTTGTCGGTGCCGGGCTCTCTTGCCGAAACCAGCTTGGTGCGGATCTGGGTGATGAGATCGATCGCTGAATTCATCGCCGTATAGGTCGCATCCACCTTGGCGGCGCCGAGGCCGAGCGCATCTCCGATCGTGCCGAGATTGGTGCTGTCCGAGCGCATGACGGTCGCGATCGACCAGTAAGACGCATCGTCGGCGGCCGTTTCGATACGATATCCCGAGGAAACTTGCTGCTGGGTCTGGCTGGCTTCTTTGTTGATGCTGCGCAGCACCGCAAGCGCATTCACCGCGGCCGCGCTGGTAATCTTAACGGTCATCGACAGGGTCTCGGAATAAGATGAAAGGGCAGGCCGGATTGCCGGCGGCGACGGAAGTGGCGTCATGCCTCCGGCAGGTTCCACCGGCTTGTCGCAAAAGAGCAAATCAACTCAAAGCGAAGTTAACTCGATATCAACCTGTTCGGCAAGAGCGGAGGACCGAACGTGCCGCGCCTATTCCACCGCCAACTAACATATTGTAATAAAAAGAAAAACCGCGCCTTTTCGGGCGCGGTTCGAGAGGCTTTTCGTTTGCCCCCGGACGAGGGCGCAAGATTCGGTCCAGCTTCAGTGTCCGACTTAGCTGCGGAAGAGCGTGAGGATGTTCTGAGCGCTGGAGTTGGCGATCGACAGCGACTGGATGGCCAGCTGCTGTTGTGTTTGCAGCGCCGTCAACTTGCTTGATTCCTCTTCCATATCGGCATCGACGAGGCGGCCAACGCCCGAGTCGATGGAGTCACTGAGGGAAGCGACGAAGTTTTCCTGCAGGTCGATGCGAGTGGAAATCGAGCCGAGCTGCGAGGCCGCCTTGGTCATTGCTTCCAGGCCGGCTTCAATCGCCGTCAGAGCCATGGAGATTTCGGTCGAGCCGAAGCTGGTGATATCCATCGTGTAGATCGAACCGATCGTGCCGCTTGATGTGCCAATAATGCCGGAGGTCGTCTCGATCGCTCCAACCGAAGTCATGCCGAACAGGACGTTGCCCATCGAACCCGAGCTCAGGACGTAATCCGTGGTCTTGACTGAAACATTGCCGTTGCCGTCACGAACGAAGGTCGAAACGACGCTCTTCGTGGAATTGCCTGCAACCCAGTTTTCGCCGGAGAAGGAGGCCGACTGAGCGATACTCATCAGCTGCGCCTGCAGCTGCTTGATCTCTTCCTGCACCTTGGTCTTGTCGACACCCTTTTCGGTCGCTGCCACGATCTTCGACTTGATCTCGCTGATGACGTCGATCGCGCTGTCCATGGCGGAATAGGCGGTATCGACCTTGGCGGCGCCGAGACCGAGCGCGTCGGACACGGCCGACAGAGCCTTGTTGTCCGAACGCATGGTCGTCGCAATCGACCAGTAGGCGGCGTTGTCGGCTGCTTTTTCGACGCGGTAACCCGACGATACGTGATTCTGTGTATCTTCAAGGCTGCCGTTGATGCCGCGGAGCGTCTGAAGAGCGGCCATTGCCGCAACGTTGGTCAAAATGCTGGACATGAAAGTGATTGCCCCTAGTTGGCTGATGGGAAAAGGGACATTCCGGAAAGCCACCGGGAACGGGGATCAGCCTCATGCCTGTTAACCGGTTCTTAAATTTGGTTAACTCGCCGTCTCGTTGACCCGAGAAAACAGCATTATGGTTAATCAATAGTTAATGAAAATAAAAAAGCCGCGCTCCATCGAAGCGCGGCTTGATTCCGGAGGCCCACCGGATGACCGGCGGGCCGATGTTTGCGCGGGCTATTAGCCGCGGAACAGCGTGAGGATGTTCTGCGAAGAGGAGTTCGCGATCGACAGCGACTGGATCGCCAGCTGCTGCTGGGTCTGCAGGGCGCTGAGCTTGGAGGATTCTTCTTCCATGTTGGCGTCGACGAGACGGCCGACACCGGAGTCGATCGAGTCGCTGAGCGCATTGACGAAGTCTTCCTGCAGGCCGATGCGCGTAGAGACCGAGCCGAGAGCAGCGCCGGCGCTGGTCATGGCCTTCAGAGCCGATTCCACGTTGGTCAGAGCCGTCTGGATCTGGCCGAGCGTGAAGTTGGTGATGCTCATCGAGTAGATCGAGCCGGTCGCGCCCGTCGAAGTGCCGAGGATGCCGGTGGAGGTTTCGACCGAGCCGCCGCTCATGCCGAACAGGACGTTGCCCATGGAGCCGTTCGAGAGGACGTAGTCGGTCATCTTGACCGAAACGGCATTCGAGGCGTCGCGGACGAAGGTGGAAACGACGCTCTTGGTGCCGTTGCTGCCGGCAACCCAGTTTTCGCCTGAGAAGGAGGCCGACTGAGCGATGCTCAGGAGCTGCTGCTGCAGCTGGCTGATTTCTTCCTGAACCTTGGCCTTGTCGACGCCGTTTTCCGTTGCAGCAACGAGCTTGGCCTTGATGTTGCCGACGACATCGATGGCGCTGTCCATGGCGGCGTAAGCGGTGTCGACCTTGGCGGCGCCGAGGCCGAGAGCGTCGGAAACGGCCGAGAGAGCCTTGTTGTCCGAACGCATGGTCGTTGCGATCGACCAGTAAGCAGCGTTGTCGGAAGCCTTGCCGACGCGATAGCCGGACGAAACGTGCGCCTGGGTTTCCTGGAGGCCCTGGTTGATGCCACGGAGAGTCTGGAGGGCTGCCATTGCAGCGTTATTGGTGTTGATGCTCGTCATAGTTTGCTTGCCCCTTGTTGGCAGATTTTAAAAAGGGACATTCCGGATTTTGGCCGGCCCACAGCGATCAGCATCATGCCTGTTAACCATCTCTGTTAGGGTTAACTCGCCGTTTCGATGGGCCTAGAAAACAGCAAGATGGTTAAGGAAAGCTAAACTTGAAATCAAAATTTCGTAAAAATATCCGATACTTAGGGAGATTTTTGTTAACCTTATTTTAAAACATTTCGCGGCCGGGGATGACCCGGCCGCGAAACTTGGAAACCTTGTGCCGGCCGCTCTTAGCGGAAGAGCGACAGGATGTTCTGCGAAGAGGAGTTCGCGATCGACAGCGACTGGATCGCCAGCTGCTGCTGAGTCTGCAGGGCGCTGAGCTTGGAGGATTCTTCTTCCATGTTGGCGTCGACGAGACGGCCGACACCGGAGTCGATCGAGTCGCTGAGCGCGTTGACGAAGTCGTCCTGGGCGTCGATACGCTTGGAGAGCGAGCCGAGAGCAGCGCCGGCGCTGGTCATGGCCTTCAGAGCCGATTCAACGTTGGTCAGAGCCGTCTGGATCTGGCCGGCGGTGAAGTTGGTGATGCTCATCGCGTAGATCGAGCCGGTCGCGCCCGTCGAAGTGCCGAGGATACCGGTGGAGGTTTCGACCGAGCCGCCGCTCATGCCGAACAGGACGTTGCCCAAAGAGCCGCTCGAGAGAACATAGTCGGTCGTCTTGATCGAAACGGCGTTGGAGCCGTCGCGGACGAAAGAGGAAACGACGCTCTTGGTGCCGGCAGCACCGGCAACCCAGTTTTCCCCGTTGAAGGAAGCCGACTGAGCGATGCTCAGGAGCTGCTGCTGCAGCTGGCCGATTTCTTCCTGGACCTTGGCCTTGTCAACACCGCTTTCCGTTGCAGCAACGAGCTTGGCCTTGATCTCGCCGACGACATCGATGGCGCTGTCCATGGCAGTGTAAGCGGTGTCGACCTTCGCAGCGCCTACGCCGAGAGCGTCGGAAACGGCCGAGAGAGCCTTGTTGTCCGAACGCATGGTCGTTGCGATCGACCAGTAAGCAGCGTTGTCGGAGGCCTTTTCAACGCGGTAACCGGAGGAAACGTGGTTCTGCGTCTGGTTGAGGCCCTGGTTGACGCTACGCAGCGTCTGGAGAGCGGCCTGTGCGGAAGAATTCGTGTTAATGCTTGTCATAAGTCTGTCCCCTGGAAAACTAGATACAAAAAGGAGGACATACCGGACTGTAATACCGGCGATGACGGACCAGCTTCATGCTACTCGGCGCCTGTTTGTTTTGGCCCAAACCCGTCATGTCCAAGGCAATCTCGCAGCCAATGCTTGCCAACTTCTTAAAAATACGGGTGCTCTACCTGCCCTCACACGGCATAGTTAATGGCTCCTCACAAGGCGTAGTTAATGGCTGCTGAAAAGCAACCTTTACCGGCAAGAGTAGGCGCTTTTCTGGGACAAGCGAAGCCTCCAGGACGAGCGGGCGCTCACCGCGCCACCGGTTTCAAGCAAGCTTCGAATGCGAGTGTGGCAGATGCCGGGATAGCATTATCGGACCGATCCCCCATTTTCGGGGAGGACGGCCCGTGCGCGCGTCGGCAATCGGCAGCCACGCCAGAACATTTCCTTCACGGAGTTGGGTTTTGAACAGCAAAGTTTCGTTCTCTGCGGCATCCAAGGATTACCAGATGGGCCGCTACACACAGTCCCTGGCGACGCTCAACCAATTGATGGATATCCAGCAGGATGCCAAGACCTATGCGCTGCTGGCCAAGAACCTCGTGCAGCTCGGCTTCAAAGCCGATGCCGCGAAAGCCTATGGCCTGGCCGGCAACTGCGAAGGACCGAATTCCTACGAATATCTGAAGCAGGCGGCCAAGCTCTACTACGAGACCGGCAACGAGGATGAGGCGCTGCTGATCGCCATGCGCAACCTGACCAAGGCGCAGGAAGATGCGGAACTCGCATTCATCATCACCGCGATCTATCTGAAACGCCAGCAGCGGGATATCATCAGCCCGTTCAAGACCGTGCTGGCGGAGAGCATGAATCCCGACCACGTCCGCCTGGCAGCCCTGCTGCTCGGCGACGATCTCCATGACCCAACGAACCAGAAGCTCGCGCGCAGCCTCTTCAAGCGCTTTCCCGGCAACGTCGCGTTCCGTTTCCTCCATCTTGTTTTCCTCCGCGAATTCAATGAGTTCGAAGAAGCCAGCAAGCATCAAGGCATGATCGACGAAGCCCTTGCGAAAGGCGATATCGAAATCCTGCGCAAGGACAATCCGTTCTATCATCTGCACTGGTGCGGGAACGAGGAACACAATCAGCATGCGACGATCGGCACCACGCCCCTCAACCAGGAACGGGTGGCCTTCCGCCGCAACCAGCCGCACAAATGGTCTGACAAGATCCGGATCGGTTACATGTCATCCGACTTCTGGGATCGCCACGCAACGATGAAGCTCTTGCAGCGCATCCTGGAACTGCATGACAAAGACCGTTTCGAGGTCACGCTATTCTGCCATACAGGCCCGGAATTCCTGAAGCACAACGATACCGACCGCAGCCGCTGGGGCAGGATCGTGGACGTTCACGGCTTCTCCGATCAGGCAATGCTGGAGGCGGTGCGTGAGCATAATATCGACATCATGGTCGACCTGAAGGGCCATACGTCAGGCAGCCGCGCGACGGCCTTCAATCTGCCGCTCGCACCGGTGCATGTCGGCTGGCTGGGTTTTCCGGGCAGCACCGTCAATATCGACCTCGACTATGTCATCGGCGACCATTCGGTGCTGCCCGACATGGCAAAGCCGTTCTATCATGAGAAGTTCTGCCGGCTTCCGGAGAGCTACCAGCCGAACGATCCAATGCATCGCCCGAAGCCGCGTCCGGTCACGCGTGAACAGCTTGGCCTGCCGGAAGAAGCTTTCATCTTCGCGTCCTTCAACGGCAACCGTAAGATCACGCCGGAGACGATCGACAGCTGGTGCCGGATTCTCAAGCGGGCGCCGAACAGCGTACTGTGGCTGATGGCGAATACACCGCGCAACCAGGCGAACCTCCTGAAGCAGTTCCAGACGGCGGGCATCTCCGCCAAGCGGATCATCTTCTGCCCGCGCGCGCCCTACGAAGACCATATCAGCCGCCAGCAGGCAGCCGACCTCGGCATCGACACCTTCCCCGTCAACGGCCATACGACCACCTCCGAGCAGCTTTGGGGCGGCCTGCCTGTCTTGACCGTCAAGGGCACAAACTTCGCCTCACGCGTCAGCGAGAGCCTGCTCAGGGCAATCGACCTGCCTGATCTCGTCGCAGCCGACCTGCAGGCCTATGAGGACCTTGCCGTGGAACTGGCGCAGAACCCGGAGCGGATCGCCGAATACAAGGCGCATCTGAAGGAGAAGCGTTACATCGCGCCGCTCTTCGACGCCGAGCGCTTCTGCCATCATCTCGAGCAGGCCTATGAAACCATGGCCGAGCGCGCCAAGCAGGGCCTCGCACCCGATCACCTGGACATTCCGGCGTTGCCGCCGCGCACGGCGCCCTTCGCTGCCGAGTGAGACTTTTCAATCCGCACGAAAAACCCGCCGGATCGCTCCGGCGGGTTTTTCTATTCGCGATGAAAATGGACGGCAACCGGTCAGCTGAACGAGCGCACCAGGCTGCCGACGAGCAGGTTCCAGCCGTCGATCAGCACGAAGAAGAGAATCTTGAAAGGCAGCGAGATCGAAGTCGGCGGCAGCATCATCATGCCCATCGCCATGGTGATGGTGGCGACGATCAGATCGATGACGAGGAACGGCAACACGACGAGAAAGCCGATCTCGAAGCCGCGGCGAATCTCGGAAATCATGAAGGCCGGGATCAGCACGCGATAGTCGACCGGATCAGTCGTCTGAATATTCTGGCCGCGCTCGCGCGCCAGATCGACGAAGAGCGCCAGATCCTTGTCGCGAGTATTTGCCGTCATGAAGGTGCGGAACGGTTCGGCAATCCGCTGAACGGCCTCGGTCTCGTTGATCTGGTTGGCAAGCAGCGGCTGCACGCCGTTCTGCCAGGCCTGGTCGAAAGTCGGCGACATGACATAGAAGGTCATGAACAGCGACAGCGACAGAAGGATCATGTTGGAGGGCGTAGAGGAGAGGCCCATCCCGGAACGCAGGATCGAAAAGGCAATGATGAAGCGCGGGAAGCTCGTCACCATGATGAGGATGCCCGGCGCGACCGAAAGGACGGTCAACAGGCCGAACGTGCGGATGATCCAGGCGGCGACGGAGCCGTCGACCGGCACGTTTAACAAATCAGTCGGCAGCTGCTGGGCCACCGCCAGTTCCGGTACCACCATCATGGCGGCAAGGAAAACTATGAATCGAATCATTCGATGACAAATGTCCTGAACATGACCTTCGATACCCGCCCTTTCGAGCGAAGGTCAACACGTTCCTGCAGGTCATCCTTGAGATATTGAAAGCCCCGCGGCCCCTCGATCTGCTGAAGGGAAACGGTTCTGATATAGGCGAGGATATCCTGGTGAATATCCTCGGAAATCTTGACATCCGGCGGCCCGTTGAACAGCAGCGCGACTTCGAGTCGCACCCAGTTCTCCGAGGGGTAAGCGAGGTTCGACGTGATCGGCTCGAGCTGGACGACGTTGTTCTCTTCGGTCGAGATGCGCGCCAGGCCTTCTTCGGCCTTTTTCTTGGCCTCGGTGTCCTTGGCCAGCTCGGCGTCCTTGGCGCCCTTGATGTTGGGCGCGACGATCGTGCCGACCGCCCAGCCGCCGCCGGCGCCGAGGAGGGTCAGAACGACCACGCCGATGATCGTCATCAGGGAGCCCGATTTCTTCGGTTGACCTGCGGCTGCGTCTGGCTCTGCCATCGTCGTTCAACCTCAAAGCGGCGAGAAAAGGTCGACGGCCTGCTGGCCGCGCGGAGGCTGCTGCACTTCCATCAGACGGCCGCGGCCGCCATAGGAAATGCGGGCTTCGGCGATCTTGTCGTAGGAGATCTGGTTGTCGGCATTGACGTCCTGCGGGCGAACGATACCGGCGACGTTCAGGATGCGCAGTTCCTGGTTCAGACGCACCTCCTGCGAGCCCGAGATGACGAGGTTTCCGTTTTCCAGGATGCCGGTGACGACGGCCGCGACCAGGAGGGTGATCTTGTCGGTGCGCTCGATCTTGCCCTTGCCGTCAGTGCTGGTGTCGGAACCGTAGGTCAGGTCGGTCTTGGACTCTGGTGTCCAGCCGAAGATCTGGGCGTTGACATCCCAATTCATGCCGCTCGAATTCGAGCGGCTGCGGTTGGTCTCGTTGTCGAAGGAAGCCTTGTCGTTGATCTGGATGTCGACGGTCAGGATGTCGCCGACGTTAAGCGCGCGCGCATCCTTGAAAAGAGCGGCCTGCGAATCGCTCCACAGCGAATAGCCCTGCGCGACGGCGCGCGGCTGCTTCGGATAGAGCGCCATCTGCGGCGTCTGGCCGTAAGCCAGGCCGCTGCCGATCGGGCTCATGGCAGGCGCGCGGCCGATCTCGCTGACCGCCGTCGGAGTCTGGCAGCCTGCAAGGAGTGCGAGGGCGGCGATCGCAGCCGTGAGACGCATATTCATGAAGGATCCTTCGACGTATTGGGATCGGACGCACTGGCGATGATGTTGGCGATGACCGCAGCCTTCTGCGGATCCATCTCGTTGAGGATGAGGCTCGACTGGCGCGGCCCGAGCCGCATGATAACGGCGGAGGCCACTTCGATCTTCATGTCCTGCAACTGCAGTGCCGCCGCGTCCGGCTTCATCTTCTTGTAGATTTCGGTGAGGCCGGCTTCCGCCTGCTTCAGGAAATCGTCGCGGCGCTTGAGCCAGTCCTGATACTCGGCCTTGCGCTTGTCCATCTCGGCCATGCGGGCGTCGATGTCGGCGCGAAGCCTTTCCAGTTCCTGCTTCTGCAGGAGATAACGCTGGTCGCGGGCGGGATCGGCAATGTTCGTGCAGAACTGCTTGATCTCGTCCTGAGAGGTGATCGCGCCTTCCGGATGCTCCTGCGCGAAGGCGCCGGGGATCGACAGAAGAACGAGGCCTGCCGCCGGCAGCGCCAGCCGGCGCAGCAGCTGCAGGACCGTCATATCAAGGTTGATGATACCAATCATTGCAGCACAAGCTCCGCCTGGAGGGCGCCCGCCGATTTGATGCCCTGGAGAATGGCGATGATGCCATCCGGTTTTACGCCGATATTGTTGAGGCCGGCGACGAGGGTTCTGAGGTCGGGGCCATCGATGATGGCGACGCGTCCGCCGGTCTGCTCCGCCGCGATATCGGTCTGCGGTTGGACGGCGGTCCGGCCGCGCGAGAAGGGCTCAGGCTGGATGATCTGCGGCGTTTCGGTGACCTGGACCGTCAAGGTGCCGTAGCTGACGGCGACCGGCGAGACGCGAACGTCCGAGCCGATGACGATCGTTCCGGTGCGCTCGTTGATGACGACCTTGGCCGGCGTGTCGGTTTCGACGATGAGATTTTCGATGTCGGCCATCAGCCTGGTGAGATCGGCCGCGCGCGGCTTCTGGACCACCACTTCCTGCGAATCCTTCGCCTCCGCCACCGGGCCGCCGAAGCGCGCCGAGGCGTAACCGTTGACGATGTCGGCAATGCGAATCGCAGTGGAGAAGTCGGGATTGCGCAGTTGCAGGACGAGGTTGACCGAGTCCTTGAAGCGGGACGGCAGTTCGCGCTCGATGATCGCGCCGCCGGGCACGCGGCCGGCGGTGGTGACGCCTTCGGTCACAGTCGCCGCCTGGCCTTGCGCCTGAAAGCCGGAAACGATGACGGCGCCCTGCGCGACGGCATAGATCTGGCCATCGGCGCCAGAGAGAGAGGTCATGACGAGCGTGCCGCCGCGCAGCGACGTCGCGTCGCCGAGCGAACTCACCGTGACGTCGATGCGGCTGCCGGGGCTTGCAAAGGGCGGCAGGTTGGCGGTGACCATCACGGCTGCCGTGTTCTTGGCATTGGACTGGCCGCCCTGCGTCGAGATGCCGAGGTTCTGCAGCATCGCCCGCATCGACTGTTCGGTAAAGGGCGAAGAGCGGAAACCGTCGCCGGTTCCCTGCAGGCCGACAATGAGGCCGTAACCGATCAGCTGGTTGTCGCGGCCGGCCTGGAGGGAAGCGATGTCCTTGATGCGGGACGTTAGCGCCCAGGCGGGCGCGACATCGGCCAAACTCATGGCGAGAACCGCGACAAGGGTAAGGAAACGGAAGAACAATTTCATTTTGCCCTCACATGGACCGTGCCGTCCGCAAGCACCGTGCCGCTGACGATGACGCCGGAATCCATATTGCGTGCGCGGATGAGCTGCCCCGTCGCGCCGTCTTCGAGCGGCGTGCCGGCGGCGGAGATCGTCATTGCGCCGAGAGAGAAGACCAGGCGGATCGAAGAGCCGCGCGTCACCGTATAGGGCTCGCGCAGCGCCGAAACCGAAATCGTGCGGCCCGGCAGCAGCGTGCGCTTGGAAACCATGCCTTCGACCTGCGAGATCGATTTGGCATAGTCGCCGGCGAGGTTGGGATTGGTGACCTCGACTTCCTGAAGCTGGCTGCCCGACAATGTGTCGCCGGGGTAGATGATCGTCGTCGGGACGACGGCATAACCCATGCCGGCATCCGCATTCACGGGCAAAACGATGCCCGCGATTGCGATCGTGGCTGCCGCCACCCATCCTGAGATGCGTCCTACCCGGCAAAACATCATGTTTCGGCCCTTCCCCTTACTTCAGGTTCTTGCTGACGATGGAGGCCATTTCATCAGCTGTCGTGATCACCTTGGAATTCATTTCGTAAGCGCGCTGGGCCGATATCAGCTCGGTGATTTCCTTCACCGGGTCGACGTTCGAGGATTCCAGGTAGCCCTGCTTCATGTAGCCGAAGCCCTCCTCGTCGGGATTGCCGATGACGGCGTCGCCGGATGCCGGCGTTTCCTGGAAGAGGTTGTCGCCGATCGGCTGAAGGCCCGCCTCGTTGACGAAATCGGCGAGCGTCAGCTGGCCGAGCGTGGTCGGATCGGTCTGGCCTGGCAGCTTGGCGGTCACTTCGCCGGAGCGGCTGATCGTCAGTTCTGTCGAGCCCTGCGGGATGGTGATGCCGGGCAGGACCTCATAGCCGTCGATGGTGACGAGCTGGCCCTGATCGTTCTTGTTGAACGCGCCGGCGCGGGTGTAGAGCGTGGTGCCATCGGTCGACTGGATCTGGAAGAAGCCCTTGCCGATCAGCGCCACGTCGAGGTCGTTGCCGGTCTGGGTAAGTTCGCCCTGGAGATGCAGGTTGCGGACAGCCGAGGTCTGAACGCCGAGGCCGATATTGGCGCCTTCCGGAACGACGGCCTGGTTGGCGCGGTTGGCGACACCCTTGGCGCGTTCGGTCTGGTATAGAAGGTCTGTGAACTCGGCGCGGGCTCGCTTGAAGCCCGTCGTGTTGATGTTCGCGATGTTGTTCGCGATGACTTCCAGATTGGTCTGCTGGGCATCCATGCCCGTTGCTGCGATGGCGAGCGCTCTCATGTGTTCGTCCTCAAATCAGTTACATCTGCATCTTGGTGACGTCGAGAAAGGCCGAGACGACCTTGTCACGGATGGCAATCGCGGTCTGCAGCGTCTGTTCGGCCTGCAGCATGGAATCGACGACTTCACGCGTCGTCGCCGTGCCCTTGATGCCGGCGAAAGACATGCTTTCCGCGCCCTTCAGGCTGTTGACGGCGTCGGTCGCCATGTTGCCCATGACAGAGGCGAAGCTCATGCCGTTGGCTGCGCCCGCGGTGCCCGGCATGGTGGCTGCGGCAGACGACGACGTGGAATTTTCGGCGTCGACGGCGCCGAGCGCGCGGGTCATGGAAAGATTGCTGACATTCTGGACGCTGCTGATCATTATTATTGGCTCTTCAGGAGATCGATCGTGGAGGAGATGAGGTCGCGGGTCTGCTTGATGGTCTGCAGATTGGCGTCATACGAGCGGTTGGCTTCGCGCATGTCGGCCATCTCGACCAGGATATTGACGTTCGGCAGCTTGACGACGCCCTTCTGGTCCGCAGCCGGGTTGCTGGGGTCGAATTCCGTGCTGAAATCGCCTTCGTCGACACCGACCTTCTTGACGTTGACCGTCTCGACGCCGCTGGTGCGATCCATCTGCTGGCCGAAGGTGATCGTCTTGCGGCGATAGGGGTCGGCGCCGGGCGTATCGCCGGTCGAGCGGGCGTTGGCGATGTTTTCCGAGACGATGCGCAGGCGCGTCGACTGTGCCTCGAGCCCCGAACCGGCGATTTTCATTGCTGCTGAAAGCGGATCCATGACTTTTACTTCCTGACGGTCATCAGCATCATGCGGTTGAAGGAGCTGACCAGCGAGGTGTTGAGATCGTACTGGCGCTTGATATCGCCGGACTTGGAAAGTTCTTCGGCCAAACCGACGGTGTTGCCGGATTCCTGAATGCCGATTTCCTGATCGAGCGCGGCATCCTTGACGTCGATATCGCCGCTCTCGCTGAAATCGTTGCCGCTCAGATGCGCCGGATTGGTGCGCGCCATGGTGATCTCGGACTTATCCAGCACGGCGTCGAAGGGCGTGACGTCCTTGGCGTGGAACTTCGGGGTGTTGGCATTCGCGATGTTGCCGGCAACAACCTGCTGACGGATCGTCAGCCATTCCGCCTGCCGCGAAGCCAAGTCGAAAAGTTGGATCGGTTGCATGAGAACTCTCCGTTTTTACTGTCCCGAACCTAGTGGGGTAATCTTGCGTGGGACTTACGGGAATTCAGGCTTTGAGGGCGCTCAGTGAAAGCGGCCTCTAAAAGGAAGAGGCTCCGGCCGGTTCGCGGCGGAGCCCCTGTTGCCTCATGCTTCTGCAAACGGCGTCAGTTGTTCTGGTAGATTTCGCCCTTTGACGTGACGATCACCCACTTGCCGTCGCGCTGCTCGAGCGTTGCGAGACGGCTCTCGTCGGGCAGGATCGAACCGATCCGCACCACATACATGCCCGAAGGGTCCTCGATCAGCGCCCGGCCGTTGGAAACGTGCAGCAGGCGGAAGGAAGACTTGCCGGGGAAAGGCTGATCCTCCTTCAGCATGGCGCCATCACGCTCCTTGCCGAGATTGGAGACGGTCGCCGTCGTCAGCGTATCGATCGGCGGGACCTTCTTGTCCGCCTCGTTCTTGTTGACCATGGCAAGCGGCGAGACACTGAAGACGTTGCGGGCCGGCCAATCCGGCAGCTCGCGGGCGTTGTCGCTTGTGGCGACGTTGATGCCGAACTTGTCCTCGTTGAAGAAGACGTACCAGGGAAAGAAGGCCGACGCGCCGGCGAGCGCCAGGCCGGCAAACGTCAGAAGCCGGTCCAGAATGACGGCCTTCCTGCGCGGCTTCAGGGAAGCGATGCGTTCGTCGTCGAATTCAGCCACGTCTATCTCCTCTGGATGGGTGCGCCCTGATTGCCCATGCCGGCCGCAGCCTTGAGCGCGCCGGCGAGATCGGCGAAGGCATCGGCCGATTCGCGATCACCGGGAGACTGCTTCAGAACGTCGTAAATGATGGGCACCTGCTTGACCGCCATATCGAGATCGGGATCGGCGCCCTGGCGGTAGCCGCCGATCAGGCGCAGGTCGCGCGTTTCCTCGAACCGGTGGATCAGCACCTTCAGCCGCGACACCAGCTTTTCCTGGTCCGGCGTCCAGGCTTTTCGGGCGAGACGCGAGATCGAGGCGAGCGGATCGATCGGCGGATAGCGCCCTTCTTCGGCGAGACTGCGCTGCAGGACGATATGACCGTCCAGGATGCCGCGCGTGGAGTCTGCGATCGGGTCGTTGTGATTGTCGCCGTCGACGAGGATCGAAATGATCGCGGTGATCGTGCCGGCGCCTTCGGGACCGGGACCGGCGCGTTCCAGGAGGCGCGGCAGCTCGGTGAAGACGGAAGCGGGATAACCGCGCGCGATCGGCGGCTCGCCGGAAGCCGTCGCCACCTCGCGAATGGCATGGGCGAAACGCGTGACGCTGTCGACGATGAAAAGGACGTTCTCGCCCTTGTCGCGGAAGTGCTCGGCGATAGTGACCGCCGTCAGCGGCGCCATCTTGCGCAGCATCGGGCTTTCATCGCTGGTTGCGACGACGGCGATCGCCTTCTTCATATTGCTGCCGAGCGTATCCTCGATGAATTCGCGCACTTCACGGCCGCGTTCGCCGACGAGCGCAATCACCACCTTGTCGAAGGCGTCCGCGCGGGCGAGCATGGATAGAAGCGTCGATTTGCCGACGCCGGAACCGGCGAAGATGCCGAGACGCTGCCCGAGGCAGAGCGGCGAGAAGATGTCGATCGCGCGCACGCCGGTCTTGAAGCCGGTTTCGACGCGCTGGCGCGTCATCGAAGGCGGCGCGGTATTGGAGATCGAGCGGCGGTCGAGCCCTTCGGTGATCGGGCCCAGCCCGTCGATCGGCTCACAGAGCGAATTGATTGTGCGCCCGCACCAGCTGTCCGACGGCGAAATGCGGAAGGCGCCCTTGCGGATGACCGTATCGTGGATGCCGATCGGCTCGCCGGGTTCGATCGGGCACACATAGATCAGATCCGGCTCGACGCGCACGACCTCCCCGAGATGGATGCCGGTCGCCGATTTATGGGCGACGAATTCCCCCAGACGTACATGGCGGGAAAGGCCGCGCACCGTGTAATGGCCTGCGGCAATGGTCTGCACGCGACCGCCATGGGCGACGGCGAACTCCGGCGACACGTATCGATCGACGAGGCCCGCCAGATGCGTCAGCTTCGGGGAAAGACTATCTTCGGACAGTAGCGTGCTGCTCATTCTTCAACCCCGCCCTAGCGGCTGCCTCCGAGCGTCTGGACGGCTTCCTTGAACGAATCCTCGCTGTCACGCATCAGCGACGAAATGCTTTCGAAGGCGCGGTTGACTTCGATCAGCTGGGTGATCTCGCGCATGGCGTTGACGTTGGAATTTTCGAGATAACCCTGCTCGACGCCGATGTTGAAGCGGTCGACGACGGCGCGCGGCTGCTCGGTGGTCATGATGCCGCTGTTTTCGTACCGCAGATAACCTTTGCTGATATCCGCTTCGAAGAGGCCTAGAGAGCCGACCTGACGGCCGTTCTGGTAAATGATGCCGTCGGTGCCGACGGCCGGCTCGCCGCCTGTCGTGTTGAGCTGGATCGGCGCGCCGCCGGCGTCGAGAACCGGATATCCCCGGATCGAGACGAGTTCGCCGGTCTCTTTCATCGTGAAGCGGCCATCCCGCGTCAGAACGCGGCCCGCCGGCGTATCGAGCGAAAACCAGGCATCGCCCTTGATGGCGAAATCGAGCATGTTGCCGGTGTGCTGCAATTCGCCGTTCTGCTCGTTCAGATAGTCGTTGCCCTGTGAAACGAAAGCGATTTTGGTATTCAGCTTGTTTTTGGTGTTCGTTACCATCTCGTCGAACTTCACCTCGGTGCCGCGAAAACCGGTCGTGTTCACGTTCGCCATGTTGTCTGCGATGGTGTTCAGGCGCTTTTCGAGCGCCATCTGCGACGACAGAGAAACATAAAGACCGGATTGCATGTCGGTAAGCTCCAAGCATTGGCGATGAACGGAACGAAAAACCGGGCGTCGTTTGATCTGGTTCGGCCGGGATTCGCTGAGGCGGCATCTCAGAAACGGGTGCGGACACCCATTCGTCACCTTTAGCCTGACGGCAGATGCTTGCGCGAAGCTGGCACGCGCAATGGCCTCGCGAGCGGCCCTTTCATCAGCCTCACGCAAGGCAGAAACCCTATCGGTCTCAAAGAAAAGCAACGTTCAGATTGGGCTGACGATGAACATCATTATCGGATTTATAGTGACTTGCGGCTGTGTCATCGGCAGCTTCATGGCGATGGGCGGCCACGTGGAAGCGCTGTTCCAGCCCTTCGAATTCGTCATCATCGGCGGCGCCGGCCTCGGCAGCTTCATCATGGCCAACCCGATGAAGGTGGTGAAGGATTCCGGCAAGGCGCTCGGCGAAGCCTTCAAGCACGCCGTTCCCAAGGAACGCAATTATCTCGATACGCTCGGCGTGCTCTATTCGCTGATGCGCGACCTGCGCACCAAGTCGCGAAACGAAATCGAAGCCCATATCGACAATCCGGCCGAATCGACGATCTTCCAGCAGGCTCCGACCGTTCTGAAAAACAAGGAACTGACCGCCTTCATCTGCGACTACGTGCGCCTGATCATCATCGGCAATGCCCGCAGCCACGAGATCGAGGCGCTGATGGACGAAGAGCTCAACACCATCATGCACGACAAGATGAAGCCGTACCACGCGATCCAGATTATGGGCGACTCCTTCCCCGCGATCGGTATCGTCGCGGCTGTTCTCGGCGTCATCAAGGCGATGGCCCACATCAACGATTCGCCTGAGGTACTCGGTCACCTGATCGGCTCGGCGCTCGTCGGAACCTTCCTCGGCATTCTCCTGTCCTACTGCCTCTGCTCGCCGCTGGTCTCCCAGATCAAGATCGTGCGCAACAAGCAGCACCGCCTCTACGTCATCGTCAAGCAGACGCTGCTTGCCTACATGAACGGCTCGGTGCCGCAGGTCGCTCTCGAATACGGCCGCAAGACGATCTCGGCCTACGAGCGTCCGTCGATCGATGCAGTCGAGCAGGAAATGATGAACCCAGGTGGCGAAAACAAGGCGGCTTAAATGACTACGAGCAATGCTTCGCATGACAAACCGGCAATGGATCCTGCCCTTCTCGCCAAGCTGACAGGCGGGCTCGGCGACAGAGGCAGGGTCGCCAAGATCTGCAGCTCCTTCGGGGACGTCTACAGCGAATTCTTCCCCGACGTCATCAAGAGCGAGACCGGCCTCGACGTGACGGTCAACTATCTCGGCTGCGAGATCGGCTACAAGAACCACCTGATCGACGACCTGAGCGCAAACGTCACGCTCGTCGACGCGGTGTTGCGCAACTGGTCGCAGAACATCACCTTCGCCTGCGGCAACGGTTTCGTCATCACGCTGATGGAGCACCTGCTCGGCGCCACGGCCGATACGATCGAGGAACCGGCCGACCGTTTGCTGTCGGTCATCGAACTCGACCTCGCGGTCATGATCTTCGACAAGATCGCCAAGGTGCTGCGGTCCGCCGTCAACGCGCCGGGCGGTTTCGAACTCAGCCTGTCGGCTCCGCACGCCCATGACACCCGCGCCCGGCCGCCGGAAGACCGGCCGGATGAGTTCGCCGCCGCCATCAACATGTCGATCACGCTGGCCGGCATCGTTTCGGAATTCTCGCTGATCGTTCCTCAGACGGCGCTGCTCAAGACCAACGTGACGCCGCCGAAGCCGAAGCGCCAGGCCGCCAACAAATCGCCTGAATGGACCGAGCAGCTCGGCGACCAGGTCCGCCGCTCGCATGTCACGCTCGAGGCAAAGATCAGGCTACAGGATCTGACGCTGCGCACTATATCGAAGCTGATGGTCGGCGACGTCATTCCGTTCCGCGACCGCGAAGACGTTCGTGTCGAGGTCAGCGCCAACAGCAAGGAACTTTACGTGTGCGAGTTCGGACGTTCAGGCGAAAACTACATGGTCCGCGTCAAGGATACGATGAATTCGGATGACGAACTCATCCGTCATTTAATGAATTAATCGGTTCTCTGGCTTTTGGGCTGCAAAGGCAGTTTGAGGCAAGTTTCAACTGGAATAGTGATTTCATGGCAACGAAGAAAACACAGCAGAACAGCGACTTCCCCCTGGACGTTCCGGGCAGCGAGGCCGATCTCGACCAGGCGATCGACGATCTGCGCGGCGTGCTGAAGCAGGATGCCGATGGCGACCTGTCGCAGTTTGGCGGCGACCTCGAGAATGATGCTTTCGCAGCAGGAACGGATCTGGCCGCCTTTGGCGGCGAGGTTTCGGATTCCCCGTTCGGCGGCGACGATTTCGGCGGCGATTTCGGCGCCGGCAATGCCAGCCCGGCTGCAGGCATGGATTTCGGCGGCAGCTCATCGTTCGAGGCGTCGCCGGCTCCGCTCGGCAGCGCGCTGAGTTCGAACTTCGAACTGATCATGGACATTCCGATCGATGTCCAGATCATGCTCGGCACCAGCCGGATGCAGGTTTCCGGCCTGATGAATCTCAACGAAGGGGCGACGATCGCCCTCGACAAGAAGATCGGCGAACCGGTCGAGATTATGGTGAACGGCCGCAGGATTGCACGCGGCGAGATTACGGTGCTTGATAACGACGACACGCGATTCGGTGTGAAACTGATAGAAGTTTTGAGCACGAAGAAAGCCTGATCCCTGTGTGGGACGGAGAGGTTAGACCATGATGGACTTTGACGATTTCGGCGGCGCGCTAGCCGGGAAACCGTTGACCCAGGCTGAAAAGGCGGCGGCTGTTCTTCTCGCTATGGGAAAGGGAGTCGCCGGCCGGCTGTTGAAATATTTCACCCAGGCCGAATTGCAGACCATTATCTCATCCGCCCAGTCGCTGCGCGCCATTCCGCCGGACGAACTGCTGTCGCTCGTCGGCGAATTCGAAGACCTCTTCACCGAGGGCGCCGGCCTGATGGACAACGCCAAGGCGATCGAGGCCATTCTGGAAGAAGGCCTGACGCCCGACGAAGTCGACAGCCTGCTCGGCCGCCGCACCGCATTCCAAGCCTACGAGACTTCGATCTGGGATCGTCTGAGCGAAGCCGAGCCCGGGTTCGTCGCACAGTTCCTGCTGCGCGAACATCCACAGACCGTCGCCTATATTCTTTCGATGATGCCCTCCTCCTTCGGCGCCAAGGTGCTGCTGCAGCTTCCCGACAATCGCCGCGCCGACATCATGAACCGCACGGTCAACATGAAGACCGTCAGCCCGAAGGCCGCGCAGATCATCGAAAACCAGGTCATGACGCTGCTCGCCGAAGTCGAGGCAGAGCGCAATGCGGCCGGCTCGACGAAGGTCGCCGACCTGATGAACGAGCTCGACAAGCCGCAGGTCGACACGCTGCTCACCTCACTCGAATCGATCAGCCGCGAATCGGTCAACAAGGTCCGTCCGAAGATCTTCCTCTTCGAAGACCTCATGTACATGCCGCAGCGCAGCCGCGTCATGCTGCTCAACGACATCTCGACGGATGTGCTTACCGTCGCGCTGCGCGGTGCGCCCCCCGAGATCCGCGAATCGGTTCTGTCCGCCATCAGCCCGCGCCAGCGCCGCATGATCGAATCGGATCTGCAGAGCGGCATGGGCGGCGTCAATCCGCGCGAGATCGCCATCGCTCGCCGCGCCGTGGCGCAGGAAGCGATTCGCCTGGCCAACTCGGGCCAGATCGAGCTCAAGGAGAAGGAAGGCGACGCTTCGGCGGCCGCCTAACTCTTCGAGACTGTTGACAAATCAAGCATGCCGCAAGGCGGCTGTTGATCGCCGTGCCACGGGCGATTACCCTTCCAATGATAGGTCGTGCTCCAAAGCGCCTCGTATGCTTAAATCATGCGAGGCGCTTTAGGTTTTTGCTTTGATGCATATCGTCATCCCAAAACCGCTGCACGCTTTCGGGCGGCATGCATCGGCTGCGGCCTGTTTCTTTGACGGAGGGCCGCGACTTGGCAGATGATGACAAGGACAGCAAAACAGAAGCCCCGACCGCGAAGAAACGAAGCGATGCCGCGGAGAAAGGCAATGTGCCGTTTTCGCGCGAGCTGTCGATCTTCTCGACCATCCTCGCCACCTTCATCTATCTGGTGTTCTTCCTTCCTGACGCCGTCGGGCGCATGAACGAGACGCTGCGCGACATTTTCGAGCAGCCCGACCAGTGGAAAATCGAGACGGGGCCGGACATTCTGGCGCTCTTCATCCGGCTCGGCTGGGCGAGCGCTGCGCTGCTGGCGCCTGCCTTCATCCTGTTCATGGTGTTCGGCATCGCCTCCTCCATCTTCCAGAATTTGCCGACGCCCGTGCTCGAGCGTATCCGGCCGCAGGCCTCTCGCATCTCCATCGTCAAAGGCTGGTCGCGGCTCTTCAGCCTGCCCGGCCTCATCGAATTCGGAAAATCGCTGTTCAAGGTCGTCATCGTCGGGGTGATTCTGTTCTTCGTGCTGAGAAGCGAATATTTCAGCTCGATCGACGCGATGTTCTCCGATCCGCAGACGATCCTCGTGCGGATGACGACGGCGATGCGCAAGATCATCATCGTCATGCTGATCGCCACCGCGATCGTCGCGATCGCCGATCTTTTCTGGTCGCGGCATCACTGGTTCACCGAACTGAAGATGACGCGGCATGAGGTGAAGGAAGAAAACAAGCAGGCGCAGGGCGACCCCTTCGTCAAGAGCCGGCAGCGCTCGCTGATGCGCGACCGCGCGCGCCGGCGCATGATCGCCAACGTGCACCGTGCGACGCTCGTCATCGCCAACCCGACACACTATGCGGTGGCGCTGCGCTACGCGCGCGAGGAAAACGACGCGCCGGTGGTGCTGGCCAAGGGCCAGGACCTCATCGCGCTGAAGATCAGGGAGATCGCCGAGAAAAACGGCATACCGGTGTTCGAAGATCCGCCGCTTGCCCGCTCCATGTTTGCGCAAGTCTCGGTCGATAGTGTCATACCGTCAGTCTTCTATAAGGCCGTTGCGGAGCTGATCCATCGGGTCTACGCCGCAGACGCCAAGAACAAACGGGTAAGATAAGCCGAATGAAAAAATGCCCTCACTCTGCCCAACGTGAAAAGATCCTCGCCAACGCGATCAGCCCGGTCGCGACAGAACTGTCGCCTTCTGGATGCTTCTGACCTCATTTCACTGCTGCGCTTCGAGTATTACGGCAATCTTTCCGATCTCGTCGCTTCGGCGGCGGAGCTTTTCTTTCATCCGGGCACGGTGAACTTCGGCCTTGGCGGGAACTATACGCTGGAGTGGGGCGGCAAGCCCGAGGTCGTTCTCGATCTGGAAATCAAGCCGCGCGGCGTCACCGTCTACGCGCAGCTCACCCTTGCCGAAGACCACGCCGGCATCGAGATCAACCACATCGCGTTTCAGGATCCCTCGGCCGATCCCGATGAGAATACCCGCTTCCTGGCAAAGAGCCTTCGGGAATCGCGCTACAACGTGAACCAGCCGCCGCAGGCCCTGGCCAGCTGACGTCTTCAAGACAAGAAAGCTTTCATCGGCTCTTTCGAAAAAGCCGATCCATCCGGTTCAGCTGATGTAGCCGAGCCGGATCGCCTTGGCGATCGCCTGAATGCGATTGACGGAATCGAGCTTGATGGTCGCCGAGCCGAGATAGGCGTTTACGGTGTGCACGGACAGGCCGAGCTTTTCGGCGATCTCTTCGCTGATGCGGCCGTCGCCGGCAAGCTGGAGACAGGCGATCTCGCGTTCGCTGAGCGCCTCGGCGGCAGCCGTTCGGCGTTCGTCGAGCGAGAGCAGATCCATCATGATATGGCAGCAGCGCCCGTGCAATTCGACGATCGTATCGCTCGAGGGGTCGATCTCATCGCCGGTGAAAAGGATGAAGCCGTTGCCGACGGCGCCGAGCCGCACGGGAAAGGCGAGGCCGGAAAAAGGCAGGATACCGTCCTGCAGCCGCGTCATGAACGGTGAGAAATCCGCCGAGCCTGGTGCCGAGCGATCGTAGCCGCCGGCCCATGAGAGCGGCAGCAGCGATTTATCGATATGATCGAGAAGAATATCGCCGTAGGCATCCGTGAAGGCCTTGCCGAACCCGGCATTGGCTGAGCCCCAGTTCTCGAGCTCGCAGACCAGGCGCTGCTTTGCCGGCAGCCCCGAGCCGCTGACGCGAAAGATCGCAAAGCCTTGGGCATCGGCGAGCTTCTGCATCGCGATCAGCCGCGGGAACAGGTCGGACCGGCTGGAAATCCTGTTCACACGCACCATGCGCAGTTGCTCCGCGCTGCTCATCGTCCTGCCTGATGATGGATGCGCCATGGAGCCCCCTATACGAGATTGTTGCGGACGGCGAAGGCAATGGCCTCGGACCGGGTCTTGGTCGCCGTCTTGCGCATCACGCTGGTGATGTAATTGTTGATGGTATTACGGGAGATTCCGAGGATCATCGCGATTTCATCGCTGGTCTTGCCCTCGGCGATCCAGAACAGGCATTCCAGCTCCCGGTCCGTCAGTTCGAAATCGCGATCGACCCGCGTGCCGCCGCAGCGGAGGAAGCTGGCGACATAACCCGCAAGCAGCCCCACGTCCCGCAGGCGCTCCGGCGAAAGGATGAACCCCTCGCCGAACAGGAACATCAAAGCCAGCCGCGACCGGCCGACATTGAAGGTCAATGAACAATATTGGCGGCTGGCGCCATCCGGCACATCGGCGTCATCGGGCAGAAGAGCGAAGTTCGGCTGGAAGACCTGCATGCATTTTTCCAGCTCGGTCGAACGGGCATAGCCGCTGACCAGATCGTTGGCGATATCCTTGACCAGATCGAACGGCCAATCCGACGAAACGATGAAATCAAGGCCGTTTTCCTGGATGAGATCACAGCGCGCCAGAAGATAGTGCGAAGCACCGACATATTCGGTCAGCGCACGCAGACCGGACTGCAACCTCCCAGTGTCGGCGACACCGTGCAGGCGCTGAATCAGCTCGTCGCGCGGCAATAAAGCCGGTGCCACCACGCTCGCGAAATTCGCCATTTGCCTCTCGCCTTTGCTCGCCTGAAATATCGTCATTTCCACTGGCAATTTCCTGCGGCTGAGGAACGATCAAACTCGGTGCAACAGCATTTTTTTTGTAAAGGATTCAACTCAAGCCCCGCTCGAATCCCATTTCGAATCACCTAAGGGTAAGTCAGCCGATGTAAATCACCATCTCCGACTTCTAGGGATTTACTTTCGCTGCCGCTCGTGCCGTGATTCGAGGACCAATTGCGCCCCTCAGAATACAGGGAAAGCTAAGATGATTCTGGCTGTATCGCAACTTGATTCGCGTTTTACGCGAGTGATCCTCAACAGTTTTATCCAGCTTCTCCAGGACGGCGTTTCAACGCGGCCGGGCTAAGCCCAGCGCGAACATGAAAAAAGGCCGGTTGCCCGGCCTCTTTCTTACGCTGCGTCGTCGATTGCCCATTTCCTGAGGATTTTCGCTGCGCGCTCCTCGTTGATCTCGACCATGCGGGAAAGTTTGCGTTCCGGGCCTTCCTTGACGCGGCGATTGAAGTTGCCGTCGTCGTCGCCGAGGCTGAGCAGATCCTCGGTGCTGTCGAAGCCGAAGTCGGATCCGAAGCCGTCCATGAGTGCCCCTCCGGGCGCTCCGGCCGCCGGGGCGAAGTCCGGCAGTTCGAGGCCGGCCGCTTCCGGCGTGGCATCGCCGAGCACCGAGCTGGAACCGTTGCCGCTGACGCTGCGCACCAGAGGCCGCAGGCCCATCCAGACCACCACGAAGGCGACTGCGACGAAGGCGAGCGAGTTGATGATGCCGGCGAGGTTGCGGCTCAGCATGTCCATGACGTGGACGCCGCCGCTGGCTTCTTCGAGCAGCTGGTTCTCGAGGAAGTCCATGGCCGTGACGGTGACGACGTCACCACGCTTGGCATCGATGCCGGCCGCCGAAGCGACGATCTTCTGCATTTCGGCGAGATAGGCGTCGACCTTGGCCTGATCGGCGGGTTCACCGACCATTTTCGAGATGCGGCCCTTGTTGACCACCACGGCGATCGAGAGCTTCTCGACCTTGTAGCTGTTGCGGGTCGTCGCCGTCGTCTTGCTGTTGATTTCGTAGTTGGTCTGCTCTTCGCGCTTGTCGGACTTGTCCTGCGATTCCGGTCCGCCGGCGCCGCCCGCATCGGGAGCGGCCTGGGGAATGTTCTGCTCGACGGTCGTGGCGCTGTCGGACTGCTTCTGCTGCGACTGCTGGGCTTCCTTCGTCGAGCGGACGGAGCGTTCGACCTTGGATTCGGGATCGTAGACCGTTTCCTGGATCTGCTGGGCGTCCGTATTGAGATCGGCGGTGACGCTGGAGCGGAAGTTGTCCATGCCGAGGAAGGGCGCCAAGGCCTTGTCGATGTTGGATTCGACTTCCTGCTGGACGTTCTGGACGATGTTGAGCGAGCGGTTCAGCGAGCTGTTGCTCGTCTCGTCGCCGGACGCGAGCAACTGACCGGCGGAATCGAGGATCGTCACGTCGTCGACGTCAAGCCCCGGTACGGCCGAGGCGACGAGGTGGCGGATCGACGTCGCCGCGCCGCGTCCGGTGGCAGCGCTTGCGCGAATCATGACGGAGGCGGTCGGTTTCTGTTCGGCCTTCCGGAAGTTACCGACTTCCGGCATGACGATATGGACGCGAGCGGCCGTGATGCCCGAGATCGACTGGATGGTGCGTGCGATTTCGCCTTCGAGCGCCCGAACCCGCGTCACTTCCTGCATGAAGGAGGTCAGGCCGAGGGAGCCGACATTGTCGAAGAGTTCGTAACCGGCATTGGCGCTGTTCGGCAGGCCGCGCTCGGCAAGCATCAGGCGGGCCTTGCCCGTCATCCCTGCCGGGACGGTGATGCTGGAGCCATCCGTGCCGACCTGGAAATTGATATTGGCTTCGGCAAGCGCCATGCTGATCTGGTTGAGATCCGGCGAATCCAGGCCGACGTAGAGCGTTTCCTGTGCCGGTTTGTTGACGAAAAGGGCAGCCGCAAGGACGATTGCGATGGAAACGGCGCCGACGCCTCCGAGAATCATCAGCCGTGTTCGGCCTAGGGCGCCAAAGTTCTTAAAAATCTGAACTAATTGATTTAACAGATTCATTCTGTTCTCGCACGATCCGTCAAAGACAAAGCAGGCTTATTGCCTCATCTGACGAATAATCGGCGAAACTTGTGCGAGCGTTTCGTGAAGCGCGAGCGGAGCGGAAAGCTCCTTGTTTTCATGCAGGCCGTCATCCCGGAACCGCGGCACGCTTCCGGGCGACATGAATTAGAAGAAATCGAAGTCGCCGGCGGCCTTGCTCAGCGGCTGGGAATGGCCGTGGCGCAGGGCGCCGCCCAGAGCCTTCTGCATCTCCGCCAGCTTGACGAGGCTGAGGGCGGTGGCGACATCGACCGTCCAGCCATGCGGGATTTCGCCGGTGATGGTGTCGATGAATTCGGCAATGCCGCGCGACTTCTGCACGGCCAGATCGATACCCTGCATGACCTTCATGGCGTCAGGCGAGTTCAGGATCTCGGCGCCGCCGAGGTCGAGAAGCTGCGGTTCGATACGCTCGATGAGGTAGGCGACATCGTGCAGTTCGGAAACGATGCGCATCAGGATGTCGCTCAGCGCCTCGACAGGCGCTGGCGGCTCGATCACCGGGGTAAAGGTCATATGAAAATCCTCGCCATCAAAAAAATTCGATACTGGTTTCGGCGGGCTTCTGCGGAGCGGCGGGACGCTGCTCGAGAGCGACGGTTTTCTGCGTTTCGGCGCCGGTCAGGGGGTATTGCCGGGCACGACCGGAGACCGGCCAATATTCAAGCTTGCGTCCATGTTCTCCGCCGGTGGAGGAGCCGACCACCGGAATGCCTTCATCCCTCAGGAACTGCATGGCGAAGGCCGCGTTCTGCTCACCGACATTGGAAAATGTCGAGATCGTCTTCGCGCCGCCGAAGATCTTCGCCTCCAGCCGGTCGCGCCGGGCGCCCTGCTTCAGGAGACCGTTGATCAGCAGTTCCATCAGATGCACGCCGTAGCGCGTGGCATCGCCGCCTGACATCGGCGATATGGCCGAACCGGGCAGCAGGAAGTGGTTCATGCCGCCGACACCGGCGACGGGGTCCCGGAGGCACGCAGCCACGCACGAGCCGAGAATGGTCGAGAGCACCGCATTCGGGTCGCTCAGAACCTTGTACTCGCCCTGAATGATGTGCACGCGGCGGGCTGCCCCCTCATTGATCATTTCAAGGCTCCAAACACGGCTTCGATAGCCGCCTTCATCTTTTCGATCGTGAACGGCTTTGCGAGCACGTTGTTGGCGCCGAGCTGGGCCGCCTTCTGCACCAGCGCGCGGTCGCCCTGGGCGGTGAGGATGATGAAGGCCGCCTTCTTGGTGTTGGGATTGGTGCGCACGGCCTGAAGGAAGCCGATGCCATCCATCTTCGGCATGTTGAAGTCCGAGATTACCAGGTGGTGCGGTTGCTCGGCCATGATCTTCATGCCCTGCTCGCCGTCGCCTGCGGACGTGATCTGCTTGAAACCGAGCTGGGTCAGCGCATCGCTGAGCAGCAACCGGCTCGTTACCTGATCATCGACGATCAGAACTTTGATTTTCTCCGCGATCGACATTATTCGGTCCCTTCCTTTCGGGCGGCTGTCATTTTCAATATTTCCTCACCGATGGCAGACAGCGGCAGCTGCTGCTCAACGGCGCCAAGTTCATGAGCAACCCTTGGCATTCCGTAAACGACACAGGTTTTTTCGTTCTGGCCGAGCGTTCTGGCGCCGGCGTGGCGCATTTTCAACAATCCGGCCGCGCCATCGCGGCCCATTCCGGTCAGGATCACGCCGACGGCGTTGCGGCCCGCCAGTTCCGCGACCGAATCGAAGAGCACGTCGACCGATGGGCGATGCCCGTTGACCGGCGGCCGGTCGATAAGACGGCAGCACGGCGCGGAGGCGCCGCTCACCTGAAGATGACGCTCGCCGCCGGGCGCCAGATAGATCTTGCCGATCTCGAGGCGGGCGCCGTCGGTCGCCTCCTGCACCACCGGCGCGCAGAGGCGATTGAGGCGCTCGGCGAAGCTCTTGGTGAAGGTCGGCGGCATATGCTGGGTGATGACGGTCGGCGGGCAATTTGCCGGAAACTTCTGCAGCACGGCGATCAAAGCTTCGACCCCGCCGGTCGACGAGCCGATCGCGACGATCTTGCGGCCGACGCGGAAATCGGCGACGGAGGGCGGCGGCGCGACGACGGCGGCCGGCTGAGAGAACTGGCGCTGCGTGCGCGCGGCCGCCTTGACCTTCTCGGCAAGGTCGCCGAAGGGCCTGGGTTCGCCGGGCGCCGGCTTGCCGACGCAGTCGAAAGCGCCGATCTCCAGCGCCGCAAGGGTAGCCTCGGCGCCGCGATGCGTCATCGTCGATACCATGATGACCGGCATCGGCCGCAGCGTCATGATCTTTTCGAGGAAATCGAGGCCGTTCATGTTCGGCATCTCGATATCGAGCGTTACGACATCGGGGTTCAGCCGCTTGATCGCCTCGCGCGCCTCCAGCGCGTCGCCGGCCTGGCCGATGACGTTGACCTCGGGGTCCGAACTCAGGACAGCGGTGATCAGACCGCGCATCGTCGGCGAGTCGTCAACAACGAGAACCCTTGCCGGCGCACTCATGCCTTCCTCCCGAGACCCTTGGTCGTGTAGCGATAGGTCGTGATGCCGATATTGTCGAAGACGTTTTTCGCCTCGCCCGACACACGCTCGGAATGGCCGATATAGAGATGGCCGCCTTCCGGCAGCAGGCCGGCGAAACGCTGCCAGATCTTCATCTGCGTCGGCTCGTCGAAATAGATGACGACGTTGCGGCAGAAGATGACGTCGAACTTGCCCTTGAACGGCCACTGCGCCATCAGGTTCAGCTCGTTATAGGTGATCAGCCGCTTGACGCGGTCGTCGACCTGGAATTTCCGGCGGCCCTGCACCTCGACTTCGCTGAACCACTGCTTGCGCATGGCGGGCGATACGGTTTCGAGCGCGGCTTCGTCATAGGCGCCGGCGCGGGCGATCGCGAGGATCTTCGGGTCGATGTCGGTCGCCAGGATCTTGAAGTCGTAGTCGGCGGCGTTCGGCATCAGCGACAAGACCGTCAGCGCGATCGAATAGGGCTCCTGCCCGTCGGAGGAGGCGGCCGACCAGATGCGCACCCTGCCGCCGGACCTCGCCCGCTGCAGAAGTTCCGGCAGGACGTGATCGCGCAGATGCTCGAAATGATGGTTTTCGCGAAAGAAGCGCGTGAAATTGGTCGTCAGATGCGACAGCATCTCGCGGCGCGCCGCAGCACCGGCCGGCGAAGCGACGAGGGCGCAATATTCCCGGAAACCGGACAGGCCGAGATTGCGGATATGTTTCGACAGGCGCGAATAGACGAGCGAAGCCTTCGTCTCGTTGAGGAAGATGCCGGCATCCGAATAGATCATCGCGGCGATTTCCGTGAGATCGCGGCGCGTCAGCGGGTATTCCCCGCTCGCCAGGACCTCGTCGGCTCCCTGCCTCTGATCTTTTGCGCCCATTGCATTCATGCGGCTTCGCTTTCGGTTTCGGAAAAGAGGGCTTCGAGTTCGATCAGGCAGATCATGCGCTTATCGATGGCGAGGATGCCGCGGGCGAACTGACGCTCGAGGTCGGAGGAAATCTCGGGCGTCGGCTGGATGATCTCGTCGGTCACCGTCAGGATGTCGGAAACGGCATCGACCAGGAGGCCGACGACCTTGCGCCGGACCTGGGCGACGATGATGACGTGACGGGCTGTGGGATCGGCCGGCTTCATGCCGAGCCGGGCCGAAAGGTCGATGATCGGCAGCACGGCGCCGCGCAGGTTGATGACTCCAAGCATATAGGCCGGCGAGTGCGGCATCGCGGTCGCCGGGGTCCAGCCCCGGATTTCGCGAACCGACATGATGTTCACGCAAAACTCCTGATCGCCGATGCGGAACGCGATCAGCTCGCGGTCCCCTTCGCTCAGACTTTTTACGGTGTACGACATCGCCTTATCCTACCGCTGCTAACGACATTTCCGCCTTGAGCGACTGGCCGCGCGAAGCGCCGACAACCGCGTCGACATCGAGGATGAGGGCCACGCGGCCATCACCGAGGATGGTGGCGGCGGCGATGCCCGGCACGTGGGTGTAGTTCGCTTCCAGGCTCTTGATGACCACTTGGCGCTGTCCCTGGATGGCATCGACCATCAGGGCGCGCTGGCCGCCGCCTTCGGATTCCACCAGAAGCGCCACGCCTTCGACCGGATTGGCCTGGGTCGCGCGGAAGTTCAGGATGCGGCCGACATCGACCAGCGGGCAGAACGAGTTGCGGATCGAGATCAGGCGATGGTTCGCGCCGAAGGAGTGGATTGCGGCAGCCTCCGGCTGCAGCGTTTCGACGATCGCGGTCAGCGGCACGACCAGAGTCTGGCCGGCGACGGTGACCACCATGCCGTCGAGGACGGCGAGCGTCAGCGGCAGGCTCATGGTGAAGACCGAACCGTGGCCCGGCTTCGACGTGATATTGATACGGCCGCCGAGTGCCTGGATCGAGCGCTTGACGACGTCCATGCCGACGCCGCGGCCTGAGATGTCGGAGATCTTGTCGGCCGTGGAGAAGCCCGGCAGGAAGATCAAGTTGTCGATTTCCTCGTCCGACAGGTTGGCATCGGCCGGGATGAGGTCGTTGTCGATTGCCTTCTGGCGCACCTTCTCGCGATTGATGCCGGCGCCGTCGTCGGCAAGCTCGATCAGGATGCGGCCCGAACGATGCTTGGCGGTGAGGCGGACCGTGCCTTCGGTGTTCTTGCCGGCGGCGGCGCGCTTTTCCGGTGTTTCGATGCCGTGGTCGACGGCATTGCGGATCATGTGGGTCAGCGGCTCGGCGAGCTTGTCGATGACAGTCTTGTCGACTTCGGTGTTTTCGCCTTCGGTGATCAGGCGGATCGACTTGCCGGTCATGTCGGCGATTTCGCGGACGATACGCGACATGCGCTGGAAGACCGGCTTCACCGGCTGCGCGCGGATCGCCATGACCGAGTCCTGGATCTCGCGGGTGAGCTGCTGCAGCTCTTCCAGGCCCATGTTGATCGAGGAGGTGCCGGTCGTGTCGTTCTCGATGACGCTCTGCGACAGCATCGCCTGGTTGATGACCAGTTCGCCGACGAGGTTGATCAGGCGGTCGACGCGGTCGAGATCGACACGGATCGTCTGGCCGGCGCCGGCGGCATTGTTCTGGGCGGCGGCATTTGCGGCGGCCGCCGCGGCAGCGGCCGATTCCTTCTTTTCGACACGGGCGGCGGCTGCGGCCATCTGCGTCACATTGGAAGCGGTTTCGGCTGCGGCAACGGCTGCGGCCGTCTCGTCAGCCCGTGCGCCGGCGGAAACCTCTTCCGCTGCACTCGTTTCGTCCAGGATCGACAGGTCGAAGGGAACCGGCACCATCGGCAGTTCTTCATTGGCGCGTACATCGCCCGCCGCGTCGTCGACCGGCTTTATCGTCAGGTCGCAATCCCACTCGGCGAATTCGAAGACGGTGCGGATGGCGTCCTCGCCCTTGTCCGTCTTGATCGTCACGTTCCAGAAGAAATAGGCGCCTTCCGGATCGAGCTCCTCAAGGCCCGGCAGGTCGTCCGTGTTGCAATAGATGCTCATCTCGCCGAGACGCGAGAGGTCGCGCAGCAGCAGGGTGGCGTCGTTGCCCTTGGAATAGAGCTCGAAGCGCGGCTTGAAGATGACTTCATAGGCCGGCAGGCCGGAATCTGCATCGCCCTCGCCGCCGAAATCGTCGAAGGAGAAGGGGATCGGCTGGAAACCGCTGTCGTCGGTCGGCTTGGGAGCGGGCGCTGCGGCGACCGGCGCGGGTTTTGCGGCAGCCTTCGGCGCGGGAGCCTCTGCGGCGGCCGAGGGAGACGGCAATTCACCGTTGGCGAGAGCCTCGAGTTCCTTGACGAGGCCGCGGCTGCGGCTTTCATCGACGCTGCCGCCGTCGCGCGCAGCATTCGTCAGGTCGGCGAGCACGTCAGCCGACTTCAGCATCACCTTCAGGACGTCCTGGGTCGGCTCAAGCTTGTTGGAACGAACGCAATCGAGAGTGGTCTCAAAGACATGGGCGAAGGCTACGAGGTCGTCAAGGCCGAAGGCGCCGGCGCCCCCCTTGATCGAATGCACGGCACGGAACACCGCATTGACGGTTTCCGGATCGCGATCGCCATCGTTCATTTTCAGAAGACCGGATTCCAGTTCGGCGAGCTGTTCTTCGCACTCCTGGAAAAAGATCTCTTTGATTTCGTTCATATCCATAGGAGAAATCCTGGGTTTAAGCGGTTACACGCTCAATGGCATCGATCAGCTTGGCCGGGTCGAAAGGCTTGACGATCCAGCCCGTGGCACCGGCCTGGCGGGCGCGGTTCTTCTTTTCCGCGTCGCTTTCGGTGGTCAGGACCAGGATCGGGATTGCCCGATACTTTTCGTTACGGCGGACACCTTCGATGAAGCCGAAACCGTCGAGGCGCGGCATGTTGATGTCGGTGACGATGACGTCGGGATTGGACTCTTCGAGAACTTCGAGGCCCTCGACGCCGTCTTCCGCCTGGATCGTCTCGAAGCCGGCATTGTTCAGCGTCACGAGGAGCATGTTTCGGATGGTGCGGGAGTCATCCACGGTAAGCACTTTTTTCTTCATTGCCGAATCTCCTTGGCGAGCAGGTGGTCAATATTGACGCCAACCAGCTGCATGGTTTTCTGAAATGCATCGGACACCTTGGAGAAGGTGAACGGCTGCTTGTCCTGCTCCCAGGTCTTCTCGGCGGACATCAGAACCTGAGCACAGAGAGCACCGATCCGTTCGACGCCGGATGCGTCGATCGAAAGACCGCTGCCCCTGAGGGAAAGGAGTTTGTCACGCAAGGCGGAAGCCTCGTTGAGGTCGAGCACCGCTGTCAGATTCAGCGTCTTGCCACTCTTCTTTGCTACCATCAGCTTTTCCTTGTCCCCTTGTCCCCGGCCCGAGAAGACGAGCTGAGGCGATAATCCGATAGGTTAGTAAACATTCCGCCCACCTCCGACGCTTGCGAACGACTGCGGAAGGCCAAAATCGTCATTTTCATATGCGTCTTCGACCGGTGCCGGACGGGCGGCCGCTTCAATGGCGCGAGAGGGCGTCACACGAGCCGGGCCCGAGCGCCCGGCATGGGCGTTTTCGCGGGCGATCCGGAATTCGCGAATCGTCTGGCCGAGTTCGACAATGACGGTATGGAGATCGTCGGCGCCTTCAGCCGAGCGCTCGGCAAAGCCGGCATTGTCCGCCACCTCAGCGCCCAGGCCCCTGACGTCGGCCGACACGCTGTCGAGGCTTGCGGCATGCTCGCCCGTCTTCGTCGCGATACCGGCGATGGCGGCGTTGATGTCGGTGACCTGCCGCACGATGCTGCCGATCGAATCCTGTGTGCGCCCGACCATCTGCACGCCCGCATCGACCTGCGTCTTGGTCGTCGTCACCAGCGTCTTGATTTCGCGGGCGGCTTCGGCGGAGCGCTGGGCAAGAGCCCGGACTTCCTGGGCAACGACGGCAAATCCACGGCCGGAATCGCCGGCGCGGGCGGCCTCGATGCCGGCATTCAGCGCCAGAAGATTGGTCTGGAAGGCGATCTCGTCGATCGCGCCGATGATCTGGCCGATCTTTTCGGCCGACTGCTCGATGTCCGCCATGGCGCTGATCGCGCGGCCGACGACGTCGCCGCTTTCTTCGACCGCGGCACGTGTCGAGGCAACGGCCTGTTCGGCGGCACGGCTCTCGGCCGCACCGTCGCGGACACTGCCGGCGATGCCGGCAAGGGCGGCGGCGGAAAGCTGCAGGCGGTCGGCCTGGCCGGAGGCAGTGCCGGCGAATTGGCGCGACAGGCCGGCAAGCGAGCCTGTTGCTGCTTCGGCCTTGACCGTTCGGTCGGTGATGGCGGTGAATTCGGCCTGCAGGCCGTCGAGCGCGCCGTTCAACGCGGCGGCAATCCCTGCATAGGCGCTGTCGCCCTCGACGGGCGCGCGCCGCGTCAGGTCGCGGGCGGAAAGACCTTCGATGACATCGCCAAAGATCCGCGCGATCTCCGCCTCGCTATCGGTGCGCTGATCGGCGAGCGCGCGGCTCTGGGCGGCCCGCAGCGCATTGAAGCGGAGCGAGACGGCGATTTCCACATCGACCATGACGATGCGGATGATCGCCGTCATCAGATCGGAGATTTCACGCGTGCGGCGCTTGGCGGACGGCAGCAGCGGGCGGCCGGCGATCTCTTCGGCAAGGCCGGAAACGACGTGCTCGAGCATGACGCCGTGACCGGCCACGTGCCAGCGCGGGTCGAGCCCCATCTTGCTTTCGGTGTCGGAGAGAACCTTGACGCGCTCGGCATAGAGGCTGTCGAACCGTGCATCCGTCAGCACGTCCCAATGCGAGGACTGCAGATCGTGCAGGCGGTCAACCTGGCGCTCGCTCTCGAAATTGCGCGCGGCGTCCGGGAAGGACTGGAACCTGTGGAAGAGATCGCGCAGCCCGGCCTTCAGATGCGCTTCGAGGGCCGGCCGGTTGCGACGCACCAGCTCGCATTGATCGGCATCGAGACCGGCAAAGCGCAGGCGGTCGCGCAAGCTGCCTGCCTGCGCTCCACGAGCCTGATCTGATGGCATGTCCTGCCTCAACGCCTGTCCCCAACCACTTTCCGGGCGAATGCCCGGCCAAAAACTTTCACAGCATCCGATGAGCGCGAAGCGTGGAGACCTTTCTCACCACCGGTTACACCGGCGGATCGAAGCCCCCTGATCAGCTATGTTTCGGAGCTGTCTGAAGAGATGGATACCGGATCGACCCGGTACGGCGGTACGGCGTCATGCCTGGTGGGAACGAGTGCATCTTCCCATTCCGACGTGTAACCCAATGTTTATGGTTAATTCCTTGCTTGAAGGTTAATAAGCCTTTCGCAGTGCAGGCTTTTGAAGCAATTCAAAGCAGTTCGTGACAAATACTCCCGCGGAGTTGCACGGCTGCTACAAGGCACACGCAAGCTCCGTGTTATATGCCGGTCGACTACCAAGACATGACGTCGACAAGGACAGAGCAATGATTGTTCTCGGATTGGGTTCCTGCTTGATCGCAATGGGCGTACTTGCCGCCGTTGCCCGCCTGGATTTCCTCGCCGCAAATCGCGACATCCGCGCGCTTCGGGTATTCTAAACCGTATCCTCGCCCTTTCCCGTTGGCAGTCCGGCGCCTTTGGTGTAATCGCACTCGCGCCTTTCATGTCAGCGGAACACTCGGTTCATGTCTCCCAGATCTGGTCTCCTCATCGTCCTTGGCTTCACGCTTTGGCGCGTCGTTTCGCTTCATTTCGATGCGACCGACCTTTTCGTCGATGAGGCGCAATACTGGTTCTGGTCGCAGAATCTCGATCTCGGCTATTATTCGAAGCCGCCGATGATCGCCTGGGTGATCCGGGCGATGACCGAACTCTCCGGCTCCAACGCCATCTACTGGATCAGGCTGCTCGGGCCGCTGATCCACATGGCCGCGGCACTGGTGCTGATGAAGGTGGCGAAGCGTTTCGTCGGGCCGGAGATCGAGGGCTGGACGGGCGCCACCTATATCTCGCTGCCGGGCGTCGCGCTGTCTTCGGTGTTCTTCTCGACCGATGTGATCCTGCTGTTCTTCATCGCCATCGCCTTGCTCGCCTATTTCGGGCTGACGATGCGGCGCTCCGTCGGCCTGGCGCTCGTCATGGGTCTCGCCGTCGGCCTCGCCTTCCTGACGAAATATGCGGTGCTGTTCGTCGTTCCGGGCGGCGCGCTTGCCCTCCTCCTCATCCCGGCGGCGCGCATCGCCATCCGGGATTTCATCATCGCGGTCGCGGTCGCGGCTGTCGTCGCCTTGCCGAACCTCTGGTGGAACCTGCAGCACGACAATACGACCGTGCGCCATACGCAGGACATCGCCCATTGGAGCGACCTCGGCATCAATCTGCGCCGCGGGCTCGAATTTTTCTCCGCCCAGTTCGGCGTCGTCGGGCCGATCATATTTTTCGCCATGCTCTGGGCGGTCTACCGCATGATCAAGGGCAGGAGCGACGACCGGGAGAAGATGCTGGTCTGGCTGTCGATGCCGGTGGTGGTGCTGATCACCCTGCAGGCGACGGTCGCCAAGGCCTATGCCAACTGGGCCGTGACCGCTTATGTCGCCGGGACCATCCTTGCCGTCTGGCTGCTCCATCGGCTGTGGCCCAAGGGGCTCAGGCTGTCGCTCACCATCAACGGCATCGCAAGCCTGCTCTTCCCATTGGCGACGATCTTTCCGCATCAGTTGCTGCTGCCGAACGGCGACGAGCTCATGAAGCGCTATCTCGGCCGCGCCGAGGTCAGCCGTGAGGCGGCCGCGCTGACAGGTCAGGCCGGCACCGACATCATCGTCACCGACAACCGCGACATGGTCGCCGATCTTTTCTATACGCTGCGTGATGCATCCTACGGGATCTATGCGCGGGCACCCGCGGGCCTGCCGGAAAGCTATTACGAGCAGGAATTCGCCCTGCCAGCCGACATCACCGGCAAGGTGCTTTTCCTGACGGACACCCCCCTCACCTGCGCCGCCGAGACGCCCGAGGTGCTGAAGACCTGGCAGCCGGCCGACGGCTACTACAAGCGCAAGACGCTTTATATCTACAAAGTCTCCTCCGCCTGCCTGGCGCCCTGAGCCGGTTTCAGCCTGTTCGATTGGGCAGGCAGAGGCCGGTGCCCGCACCTTCGACCTCCACGAACCTGACGCCGCCTTCCTCGAAGGCGAGGCGCAACTGCGCCTCGGTCGCACGGTGGATGTCGTGGTGGCGTCCCTCGTAATCGCGGATGGTGCTGCGCGAGACGGCCGCCTTCTCGGCGAGATCGGTCTGGGTCCAGTCGAGCAGACCGCGTGCAGCCCGGCAGAGAGCGGGGCTCAGAATTGTTTCCCTGGCGCCTTGACCCATGATTTCAAATTACCCATATTGGTCGATATAGACCATATATGTCATAATACGAACGGGATTTCCAGAGCGGGAGACAGCGATGCCACACGATACGCCCTTGATTTCGACAATCGTCGGCGGCCTCGTGCTGGCTTTCATCTTCGGTGCCCTCGCCCACCGGCTGCGCATGCCGCCGCTGGTGGGCTATCTGATCGCCGGCGTGCTCGTCGGGCCGCATACGCCGGGTTACGTGGCGGATCAGAGCCTTGCGCCGGAGCTTGCCGAAATCGGCGTCATCCTGCTGATGTTCGGCGTCGGGCTGCATTTCTCCCTGAAAGACCTTTTGTCCGTGCGCGGCATCGCCGTGCCCGGCGCGATCGCGCAGATCGCCTTTGCCACATTGCTCGGCTGGGGGCTCGGCGCCTTCCTGGGATGGCCGACAGGCGGCAGCCTGGTCTTCGGCCTGGCGCTTTCGGTCGCCTCCACCGTCGTGCTCCTGAAGGCGCTGCAGGAGCGGCGGCTCGTCGAGACGGAACGCGGCAGGATCGCCGTCGGCTGGCTGATCGTCGAGGATCTCGCCATGGTGCTGGCGCTGGTGCTGATCCCGGCCGCAGCCAGCATCGGCGGTGACGGCCACGGGCCCGTCGAGCCGCTTTCGGCCGGGTTGAGCCGCCTGCTCGGCTTCGATCTCGGCATCGGCGCCATGATCGCGATGACGCTGGTGAAAGTCGCGCTGTTCGTGGCGCTGATGCTGGTCTTCGGGCGCAAGCTCATTCCCTGGACGATGCACCGCATCGCCCACACCGGCTCGCGCGAACTCTTCCGGCTCGGGGTGCTCGCCATCGCTCTCGGCGTCGCCTTCGGCGCGGCGAAGCTCTTCGGCGTGTCGCTGGCGCTCGGCGCCTTCTTCGCCGGCATGGTGCTTGCGGAAAGCGAGCTCAGCCACCGCGCCGCCCAGGAAAGCCTGCCGCTGCGCGATGCCTTCGCCGTGCTCTTCTTCGTTTCGGTCGGCATGCTGTTCGATCCGAACATCCTGATCGACCGGCCGCTGCTGATCCTCGCCACCATCTTCATCATCGTCATCGGCAAATCGGTCGCCGCCTTGCTGATCGTGCTCGCCTTCAAGAAGCCGCTCGGCACGGCGCTGACGATTTCGGCGAGCCTCGGCCAGATCGGCGAATTCTCCTTCATCCTCGCGGCGCTCGGAGTCGAACTCGGGCTGCTGCCGGAGGAAGGCAGGGACCTCATCCTTGCCGGCGCCATCATATCGATCGTCCTCAATCCGCTGCTGTTCTTCCTCTGCGACCGCATGCGGCCCCTTCTCGAAGGGGCAAGACGCGAGGAGACCGCGGCCGATCCCGCTTCCTCCGCCGCGGATACGGGCGCCGCTCAGGAGCCGGCGCTGCCCGAGGACGACGACGTGCACCCGACCGTGCTTACCGGCCACGCCATCCTGATCGGCTACGGCCGGGTCGGCCGGATCGTCGGGCAGAACCTCAAATCATCCGGTACGCCCTTCCTCGTCATCGAAGATTCCGACAAGCGCATCGGCGAATTGAAGGCGCAGGGGATCGAAGCTTTCATGGGCAATGCGGTGGCGCGCGAGACGCTCGATCTCGCCAATCTTGCAACGGCCCGCAGCCTCGCCATCGCCATTCCGAACGCCTTCGAGGCCTGCCGCATCGCCGAGCAGGCGCGCGCCGTCAATCCATCGATCCTCATCGTCGCGCGCGCCCATTCCGACGCCGAGGTCGACGAACTGAAGCAATACGGCGCCGACACCGTCATCATGGGCGAGCGCGAAATCGCGCTTGGCATGGTTGACCGGCTCGCCCAAGTGCATCATGAGAGTGTTCCCTATGAAGACAGGCAGGAGCCTGATACAATCATTCCGACGGGCACTGCACCGCTGGAAAAAGAATGAGAGATTGGCGCGCTTTTGAGCCGATACGGGAGTGACATCGCCGGAACGCAGAAGATGGAGCTGGACCGGCACCGTCTGACGGGCCGTATCGCCGCTTCCATCCTCATCGCCATTTTTGCCTATCTCGGGCTGCTCCTCGGCGGCAACTTGGTCATTTCCCCGGCTGCGGCCGTCAGCAATACCCTTTCCTCTTCCGGCCGGGATCCGCAGCCGCAGCAGCTGACCGCCCGTGATGCGGTGCGCGGCGTGCTTGCCGCCGAGCGCAAGCTTGCGCCAAAGCAGGCGGCGCATGACGCCGGACCGTTTACCGTTGCCACCGCCCCGGTTGTCGATTTCTTCGGCTGGAACATATCAGCCCCTCTTCCGGCATCCGAAGCGCCGGTTCATGCCGCAGCCTTCAGGACCCATCAGGCCCGCGCGCCGCCGGTCGCTGCCTGACGTCGCGCCAAGCGCTTCCGATATTTGACGACATGCCGCCAGCGCCCGAGCGCCGGCCTCCCGATTATCAAGGAATACAACATGCGTACTTCACCATGGCTGGTGCTCACCTATACGGTGATCATCGTTCTCGGCCTATTCATCGCCCTGCCGAACGTCCTGCCGCAATCCACCCTCCAGCGCATCCCTGCATGGCTGCCGCATGAGCAGGTGTCGCTCGGCCTCGACCTTCGCGGCGGCTCGCACCTCGTTCTGGAAGTCGACGAAGCCGATCTGACCAAGGAGCGGCTGCAATCGCTGCTTCAGGACGCTCGCCGCGTCCTGCGCGAAAAGGGCATCCAGCCGAAGGCCGTCGTACGCAGCCAGAACCAGATCGTCGTGACGCTCGCCGATGCCGCGCAGAGCGATGCAGCCGTTACCGATCTCAAGACGCTCGCCAACCCGATCAGCACCGGCCTCAGCGCCGGCCAGGCGGATCTCGATGTCACCGCGAACGGAGCGACCATCACCGTCGGCTTCTCGCCGGCCGGCATCTCCGCCAATGTCGACAATGCCGTCCAGCAGAGCCTTGAAGTCATTCGTCAGCGCGTCGACCAGGTCGGCGTTTCCGAGCCGACCATTCAGCGTATCGGCGCCAACCGCGTGCTCGTCCAGCTTCCGGGCGCGCAGGACCCATCGCGCCTGCGCGAACTTCTCGGCTCCACGGCCAAGATGTCGTTCCACATGCTGGCGCCGAACAACCAGCCCGGCCCCGGCGTCACCATGCTGAAGGACGACGAAGGAAACTCCTATCCGGTCCTCGACCGCGTCGAGATCTCGGGCGACCGCCTTTCAGATGCCCGCGTCAGCTTCGACCCCAACACGCATGAGCCGGTCGTCAGCTTCCGCTTCGACAGCGCCGGCGCCACCCGTTTTGCCGATATCACCCGCCAGAACGTCGGCAATCCCTTCGCCATCGTTCTCGACGACAAGGTCTTGAGCGCACCTGTCATCCGCGAGCCGATCACCGGCGGTTCCGGCCAGATCTCCGGCAACTTCTCGGCCGACAGCGCAACGACGCTTGCCGCCATGCTGCGCGCCGGCGCCCTGCCCGCCAAGCTGACCGTCATCGAGGAACGCACCGTCGGCGCCGACCTCGGCGCCGATGCCATCAAGATGGGCGTTTATTCCGGTATCGTCGGCTTTATCCTCGTCGCAGCCTTCATCTTCGTTCTCTACGGAACCTGGGGCATCCTGGCGAACATCGCGCTCTTGATCCACACGATCCTGACCTTCTCGGCGCTCACACTGGTCGGCGCAACGCTGACGCTGCCGGGTATTGCCGGTGTCGTTCTCGGCATCGGCCTCGCGGTCGATGCGAACGTCCTCATCAACGAGCGTATTCGTGAAGAAACCCGCAAGGGCAAGAGCGCCTTCGCCGCCATCGATACCGGCTTCAACCGTGCCTATTCCACAATTATCGACGGCAACATGACGGCCCTGATCGCTGCGGCCATCCTGTTCTACTTCGGTTCCGGACCGGTTCGCGGCTTTGCCGTGACGATGGCGCTTGGCCTCATCATCTCGATGTTCACCTCGGTCGCCTTCGTGCGCGTTGCCATGATCGAGATCACCCGCCGCCGCAAGTTCAAGGTGCTGAACATCCGGCCGCTGATCCCCTTCAGCCCTTACGACAAGCACATCCAGTTCATGAAGGCGCGCTTCTTCGGCGTCACCGTTTCGGCGCTGCTGTCGATCGCTTCCGTCGTGCTCTTCCTCCATCCCGGCCTCAACTACGGCGTCGATTTCCGCGGCGGCATCCAGATGTCCGTCAAGACCCAAGGCGAAGCCGATCTTGCGAAATTCCGCGAAGGCCTGGATAGCCTCGGCCTCGGCGAAATCACGCTTCAGTCCTTCGGCGACAAGAACAGCATTCTCGTTCGCGCTCAGCGGCAGGAAGGCGGCGAAGAGGCGCAGACGGCAGCGGTGACCAAGCTGAAGGCCGAAGTCGCCAGGATCGATCCGACCGCCACCGTCGAAGGCACCGACGTCATCGGCCCGAAGGTCAGCGGCGAGCTTGCCTCGGCCGGCATCCTGTCGGTGGTGATCGCAAGCTTCGCGATGCTCATCTATATCTGGGTGCGGTTCGAATGGCCGTTCGCCGTCGGCGCCATCGTCACCCTGGTGCTCGACGTCACCAAGGCGATCGGCTTCTTCGCGATCACCGGGCTCGACTTCAACCTGACGGCCATCGCCGCCATCCTGACGCTCGTCGGTTACTCGGTGAACGACAAGGTGGTCGTCTATGACCGCATGCGCGAAAACATGCGGCTCTACAAATCGATGCCGCTGCGCGAGATCATCGACAAGTCGATCAACGAGACCCTGGCGCGAAGCCTCTACACCAATGCGACGGCCTTCCTCGCCCTGGTGCCGATGGCGATCTGGGGCGGCAGTGCCGTCTCGAGCTTCGCGATCCCGATGGTCTTCGGCATTCTGGTTGCCGGCGCCTCGTCGATCTTCATCGCGGCTCCGATCCTGCTCTTCCTTGGCGACTGGCGCCGCCGCCATGCCAAGGCATCGGCAACCGATGCGGGCGTGGACATCATCCCGCCGGAACAGGGCCGCCCGCGCAAGTCCGCCGGCTAAAATCGGTTGTTAACGCATCCTTGAAGAGGGCGCCGGTTGCAGAGCCGGCGCCCTCTTTCTATTGTCGGCGAATAGAGATCGAGAGCCGCCAATGTCATCCAACCCGACGAGACCGCCGGAAACCAATGCAGCCGGCGACAACGAAGAGCGAATCAAGCGTTTCCTCGCGACCGCCTCGCACGACCTGCAATCGCCGCTGCGCCATATTGCCATGTATGCCGAGCTGCTGCTCGACGATCTCGAGGCGACGCTCGAGGGCGAACATCTTCAAAGCCTGCGGATGATCATGGAAAAGGCGCAGACCGCGCAGCGCCTCACCAAGACGCTGATGAGCCTCGCCGGCGGAACGCCTCAGGTGACGCCCGAAGAGGTCGATCTGCAGGCGCTTGTCGAAAATATCTGGGGTGAACTGACCGACGAGACGTCGATCCGCAACGCCACGCTCACGAGCGACGGGCTTCCTTCTATCCGCACCGACCCTGCCCTGCTCGGCCTGGCGCTGCGGCACCTCATCTCCAATGCCCTGACCTATCGCAGCGAAGCGCCGCCCGGCGTGACCATCACGGCGGAGCGAGAGGGAGTGGACTGGTTCATCCGAATTTCCGACAATGGAACGGGCATCGATCCCGCTTATCGCGAGCGAATATTCGAAGCTTTCTGGAAGCTGCCGAAGGCAGGAGCCATCCCCGGCGCCGGTCTCGGGCTGACGACGGCGCGGGAATTTCTGAAGGCGCTTGGCGGCGACGTCAGCCTCGAACATTCGGATGAAACCGGCAGCCGCTTCACCATCCGCCTGCCCGTCGCCTGAGGCAGAACCGCGTCTTAAAGCGCGTCGCGATCTTTCAGATTCGCTCCTTGCGCTTTAGGTCCTTGTTTTACGCATGTCGTTGCCGCAAAACCGCTGCACACTTTTGCGCGACATGCTTTAGGCTTCACCTTTCCCCGGCAAAAACCGCCGCTTAGATACTGTAATCGTCCTTCCAGAAATCCGGAACGTCATAGGTCACATATTCACGGATGATGTGCTGGAGCGTCTGGACGTCGATCTCGTCCTTGCCGATGCGGAAATCGACGCCGTATTCCGGGAATTCCTGGAAATATCCCCCCGAAATATCGGTCGAGACGACGCCGATCGGGCCGGTGTAGCCGATGCCGCGTAGCTCGGGCACCGTTTCGCGGAAGTCGGCATTGGGCAGAAGGCGGTTATCGAGCAGGACGAGATCGAAGCGCCCCGCGCCGATCTTTTCCAGCGCATCGCCGATCGACGGCGAATATTCGAGCTCGACGGCAGGCTCCGAAAGGTCGGCGATCTTCTTCTTGAGCGCGCGAAATTCGATGAATTCGTCGTCCACAAAGAGAACTTTGACAGCACTCCTTCGAGTTGTTTCGGTGCTCATCGTCCCAACTTCCTCAGTCCCGAAACCAACTTCACGACACCAAACCGTTTCTCAATGCGATCGCTACCATGTGCACGCGGTTGACGGCGTCGAGTTTGCGGGCCGCCGCGGTGATATGCGAATTGACCGTATGTTCGGACAGGCCGAGGATGATGGCGATTTCCGCCGAGGTCTTGCCTTCGCTCGTCCATTTGACGATTTCCGACTCGCGCTGTGTCAACCGCCCGGACATTTCAGGCGTCAGAATTTCCTCGTAAAGCTTGTCGAAAATGCGCATGGCATCGAGGAGCATATCGGCAATTTCGCCCTGATCCGGCTCCTGACGCTCGCCGCTGAGAACGAGGCAGTATCGCCGCCCCTCCGGCGTGAACAGCGGGATGAAGAGAAAGACGCCGTTGCGGAACTCGTTGAAAACGAGATCGGACGCAAAGCCATCCGGCTGCGCGCTCCGGCCGTGGACCGGCGTCGCCAGAAACTGGGCGGACTTTGCACGGACGGTCCCGAGCGCTTCCTTCAGCGTCGCAATGAAAAGGCCGACGCGCCGCTCGGCAACGTTGGTAATGACGATATCGCGTTCGCCGAAGGGGGCCGAAGCCTCGGAAATACGGGCAAGCGCGAAACTGTCGAAGTTGTAATGCTGCGCCGCCGCCTTCAAAAGGCGGAAAAAATCGGTGCGATTGATCGCCCGGCTAAGCTCGGGTCCGGCATGAAAGGGAATTGCCGGAGCATTGTTCATTCCCACTCTTCCTCTCCTCCCGCCCAATGCCGACGATCCCGAAATCTTGGGATATACGTCTTAGACGCGAACAGCTACAAAAATTGCGAGACAGTTGATGACAAGTATCGAACGGGGACTTCGATATGAAAGGCGGATATCATCAATTATCTCAACTACAGGTGATGCACGGGCAGATTTTACTGGGGGCAGTAGTTCTTACCTGGGTATCGTAAATCTTCTCGTGCTCAACATCCATGAATGCGAGAAGGCAGTGCCAGACGTAAGCGCGGGAGAGCCGATTGGCCCATTCGGCTAAGGGGTTGGCTGTTGTTCGTGGCGGCGAACGCGGGTAAATCGGTTCTCTCAGCGCTTATTTTTGCGTTACGTTGTCTTCGCTTCGGCTGCATCTTGGGATGCGTCCTCGACCTTGTCAATTGCGGTTTGTCACCGGCAACGGACGAACGGCGGAGAATGGGCCTTGAGGCTTCCACCGTTTTCCACACTTAAAGATTGAGAAGAATCGTGACAAGATCAAGCGGCTTCTCGAGATAAAAATCGGCCCCGGCCTCCAGTGCGCGCGCGCGGTCCTCGTCGGCATCCGATCCGCTGCAGATGGCAAGCCGCATCATTTTGAAACGGCCGTCGCCGCGCAACCGGTTGATCAGCCCAATGCCGCTGTCGAGCGGCATGTAGAGATCGGCGATCAGCAGGTCGGGCATGCTCTTGCCGTCCGCTAAATGTCGCTCCAGCGCGTCGAACGCCGTCTCGACGGTCGAGAAACAGAATAGATCGACGTCTATCTGCCGCTTCCTGCTGATATAGTCGAGGTAGAAGAGGTCATCCCTGCTGTCGTCGACGTAAAATAAAGTAGGCATCCAGCACCGCAACTTCGATATTGTTGGGAATGATCCTTGCCGCCCGTGCACATCACGATAACGCCGTTTTGCTAAAATTCGATATACATTGCCGCAGATCATTTCGCAAAAAGCACGGCACAGCCTCGGCTTGCCTATTGAGTATTCCTCGATTTCGGAAAAAAGTGACCGCGCGAACCGAGGAGGATACGCGGGTGCAGGATAGGAACGACGTGGACCTGCAGGACCAGCGGAGGCGGTGGCGCTACCGTGCCTTCGCGATTGCCGTCGGCTGCCTGATGTTCCTTCTCGGCATGACTGTCCTGGCAGGCTGGCTGCTCCAGGTCGAGATGATCCTTTCCGTCATTCCCGGCTTTCCCTCCATGGCCTTCAACACGGCGCTCGGCTTTATGCTCTCCGGCGCGGGCCTTGTCACCTCGACACTGGCCGCCCGCCGCTTCCGGGTGGTGGCGGCGATCACGGCGGGCTTGGCGGCGGCAATCGCGGCCGCGCGGCTCTTAGAGATCGTTACGATCGGGCGAACCTTCCACTATGTCGACACGCTCGTGACGCGTTTGCTGATCCCATCCGATTTCGCCGCGCAGATCGGCGGCGGCATGGGGCCGAACACCGCGCTGATCTTCCTGATCGGCAATCTTTCACTGCTGCTCTCGCTTCGAATGGAGAAACCGAGAAGCCAGGTGGTACAGGAACTGGCGAGCTACATCGTCATCACGCTCGGCATGATCGCGCTGGCCAGTTATGTCACATCGGCCGAACAAGGCTATCGCTGGGGGCCTTATGCGGCGATGGCGCTGCACACCGCCGTCGGCATGGTGACCTTCGGCTCGGGGCTTCTTGCCCGGTCCTGGCTGATGCAGCCGGCGAACCGGGCGCAGATCCCGCTCTGGATCCCGGCGGCTGTCTGCTTCACCGGCCTTCTCGTCGATCTCTATACGCCGCTCGGCGTCGCCAACGGTATTCTTTACGTTCCGCTGGTGCTGACGGCGCTGTGGTTCGGCAACAGGAACGCGCCGCTTTTCTTCGCCTTCGTCTGCACCGTGCTGCTCATGCTCGGATTCTTCGCCGTCAAGCATGACGAGGCCTCGTTCTGGCAGGAGATCGCCAACCGCGCCATCACCGCTGCCACGCTCTGGCTGATCGCGATCCTCATCTTCTATTTCATGCGCAACACCCATCACCTGGAGAGCGAGCGTATCCGCTTCGGCGCGCTGGTGCGCAGCACGCCCGATGCCGTCATCGTCATCGACGAGCGCGGAACGATCGCAAGCTTCAATCCAGCAGCCGAAATTATGTTCGGCTACACGCCGCAGGAGACGATCGGCCGGAACATCAAGATGCTGATGCCCGAACCCTACCATTCCGAGCATGACGGCTATCTCTCCCATTACCGGCAAACCGGCGAGGAGCGCATCATCGGGACGACGCGCATGGTCTCGGGGCGACGCAGGAACGGCATCGTCTTTCCGATCGACGTTTCCATCAGCGCCGTCGTCACCGGCAACACGAAGACCTTCGTCGGCATCGTGCGCGACATCAGCGAGCGCGCCCGGCAGGAAGAGCGGATGAAGACCACGCTTGCCCAGCTCGAAGCCTATACGGCCGATCTCGAGCGCAGCAACCACGACCTCGACGAATTCGCCTACATCGCCTCGCATGATCTCAAGGAGCCGCTGCGCGGCCTGCACAACCACTCCCGCTTCCTGCTGGAGGATTACGAAGACAAGCTCGACAGCGATGGGGTGCGCCGGCTGAACCGGCTCGTGCGCCTCAGCCAGCGCATGGAGAAACTAGTCAACGACCTCCTGTATTTCTCCCGGCTCGGGCGGCAGCAGCTGGCGGTCAAGCGCACGGACATCGGCCTGATCGTCAAGGACGTCGTCTCGACGATGGAGCTCCTCCTGGAGGAGCGGCATGCGAAAGTCGTCATCGACGGCCGGCTGCCGGAGGTGATCTGCGACGCGCCGCGGCTGACCGAAGTGTTCCGCAACCTCATCACCAATGCGATCAAATACAACGACAAGCCTGCGCCGCTCGTGTCGATCGGCTATCTCGACCGCTATGTCGGCCAGGACGGCACGGTTGCCCGCAACGTGTTTTTCGTTAAGGATAACGGCAAGGGCATCCCGCAGGAGTTCCACGAGGATATTTTCCGCATTTTCAAGCGGCTGGAAAAGTCGCAGGATTCCGACGACGGGACCGGAGCAGGCCTCACCTTCGTCCGCAAGATCATCGCGCGGCACAATGGCGATATCTGGCTGGAATCGGAGGTCGGCGCCGGCACGACATTCTATTTCACCTTGGGAAAAAAGCGCGAGGGGCAGAATGCAGCAGCGTGATACGCAACCGATCCTGATCGTCGAAGACAGCGAGGACGATTTCGAAGCGACGATGCGCGCCTTCAAACGCACCAATCTGCGCAACTCGATCCGATGGGCTGCCTCCGGCCAGGAAGCGCTCGACATGCTCGCCTCGATGGTGCCGAAACCGGGGCTGATCCTGCTCGATCTCAACATGCCGGGCCTCGACGGCCGCAAGACGCTGGAGGCGATCAAGTCGAACGCCGGCTGGCGGAAGATCCCCGTCGTCATTCTCACGACCTCCGACGACGAGCGGGATATCGAAGGCTGCTATGCGCTCGGCGCCAATACCTATGTGCAGAAGCCGGTCGATCTCGACGGGCTCTTCGCCGCCATCCAGCGGCTGAAGGAATACTGGTTCGAAATCGCAATCCTGCCGCTCGAGGACTGACAGATTGGCGGAAGACTGCTCTATCCTCATCATCGACGACAATATCGACGACCGCGAGGTCTATCGGCGGATCTTGGGCCGAGTCTCCAGCACCGCCTATAGGGTGGTCGAGGCCGAGACGGGCGAAGAGGGCCGTGCACTGAACGCCCAGAGGCGGCCGAACTGCATCCTGCTCGACTATTCGCTGCCGGGGCGCGACGGGCTCGGCGTTCTTACCGACATCCTCGAGGACGATCCCACCGCCAACGTCATCGTGCTGACCGGCCAGGGCAGCGAAACCGTCGCCGTCGAGGTTATGAAGAGCGGCGCGCGCGATTATCTGACCAAGGATTCGCTGTCACCCGAGACGCTGCATCGCTGCATCCAGAACGCCATCATGCACGGTGTTCTGGAAGCAAAGCTGGAGCAGAAGCGGCAATCGCTTGAGATCTTCACCCGCGCCATGGCCCATGACCTCAAGGAGCCGCTCCGGACGATCAAATCGTTCAGCCGTATCCTGCACGGCTCTGCAGCACTTCCCGCCGAAGACCGGGAACTGCTCGATTACGTGCTGAGTGCGGCCGACCATATGGAAGACCTGATCGTCAAGGTTTCGGGCTTCACCAAGCTCGAGGCTTCCGGCGGGCCGGAGCTGAAGCCGGTGTCGCTGTCCGATGTGCTCGGCCAAGTGGAGGACAATCTGCGCCAGCAGATCGAAAGCCGCGGGGCCGTCATCATCCGCGGAGCGCTGCCGGAGGTGATGGGCGATGCGACGCTCTTGGTCCAGCTCCTACAGAACCTGGTGTCGAACGCCATCCGTTACTGCGAACAGAAGGTTCCCGAGATCAGGATCTCGGGCGAGCCGCAGGGCGATCTCTGCCGCCTCAACGTGCATGACAACGGGCCGGGCATCGATCCGCAGCATCGCGAGCTGATCTTCCAGCCGTTCAAGCGCCTGGTCGGCCGCGGCATCGAGGGCACCGGGCTCGGCCTCGCCATCTGCCGCCGCATCGCGCAATTGCACGGTGGCTCGATCTGGTGCGAGGCAGGAAGCGGGCCCGGCGCCACCTTCGTCGTCGAAGTGCCGCTCGCCGAGGCGAGGTCCGCGGCGCCCGCCGCATCGCCCGTGGCGCACAACGCCAAACTGGCCGAGCACCCGGGTGAAGGCTCCGGCCGGCTCGCCGAGGTGCTGCTCGTGGAAGACAGCCCCGCCGATATCCAGCTTCTGAAGATCAAGCTGATGCACCGGGAGAAAGTGAATTTCAACCTGCATGTCGCCACCAACGGTCGCGAGGCGATGCGGCTGCTCGAAGAACGGGCCGGCATTGCCGATGTACCGCAGATCGACCTGATGCTGCTCGACATCAACATGCCGATCATGGACGGCTTCGAGGTTCTGCATGCGCTTTCGGCCGATGCCCGCCTCAAGCAGATCCCCGTCTGCATTCTCAGCACATCGAGCGACGAGACCGATATGCGGCGGGCCAGGGATCTCGGCGCGCTCGCCTATATGGTCAAGCCACCGACACGTCAGCAACTGGAAGAGGCACTCGAGGATGTCGATCATTTGGAATTGCTGCAGCGCGGCGATTCGCTTGCGCTTTGTGCGGAACAAAACTAAGCGATGGTCATTGGCAACGGTATGACTGTCGCAGCTCTCATACTCGCGCTCCTGACGCCGCTTCAATCAGGACTGCTCTCGATGGTATCTGGCATACATCACGTCACCGCCGTCACCCGCAAGGTGCAGGCGAACGTGGATTTTTACGCGGGCTTTCTCGGCATGCGGCTGGTCAAGCAGACGGCCGGTTACGAGGATGCGACGCAACTTCATCTCTTCTACGGCGATGCAGCGGGAACCCCGGGTTCGCTGCTCACCTTCCTCTCGTGGGAGGACGGTTCGCCGGGACGGGCCGGTTATGGCCAGATCAGCGAAATTTCGCTGGCAATCGACCCCGCAAGCATCGGCTATTGGCTGACGCGGGCCATGAGCTTCGGCCTGCGCTCCGAGGGACCGGCCGACGAATTCGGCGAGCCGGTGCTGCGGATGAAGGACCCTGACAACATCATCCTCAAGCTCGCAGGCGCAAAGAACCTCACCTCACAAGCCGTCTGGGACGGCGGCCCGATCCCGGTGGAGCATGCGATCCAGCGCGTGCGCGGCGCGACCATGCTGACCGAGACGCCCGCCGAGAGCCGCAGCTTCCTCGAGACCTATTTCGGCTATCGCTTCCAGGCCAATCGCGGCACGATCGACAGGCTGGTTTCGCAATCCGGCGACATCATCGACGTGCGCGATGCCCGCGGCTTCTGGTCCGGCGCGCCGGGCACCGGCACGGTCGATCACGTCGCCTTCCGCGCTCCGGACGAGGAAACGCTGCTGTCCGTCCGCAAGGCATTGGAGACGACCGACGCGTCGCCGACCAATATGCACGACCGCAAGTATTTCCGCTCGCTCTATGCCCGGGACCCCGGCGGCACGCTGATCGAGCTTGCCACCGACAAGCCCGGCATGATCGTGGATGAGGAGCACGCCGCCCTCGGTACAAAGCTCTTCGCGCCGCCCGACGCCATCACCGATCTCGGCGACCTGAAGGTGGTGCTGCCGCAATTTTCGATGCCCGGCGAACCGCGCATCAATTACCGCGAACTGCCCTTCGTCCATCGCTTCTATACGCCGCCGAATCCAGACGGCAGCGTCTTCGTGCTTCTGCACGGTTCCGGCGGCAACGAGACGACGCTGATGCCGCTCCTGAACAAGGCGGCGCCGCGCGCGACGCTGCTCGGCGTGCGCGGACGGGCGACGGAGGAAGGTTTTCCGCGCTGGTACAAGCGCATTACCCCCTTCTCCTTCGACCAGAATGACATCAAGACCGAGGCGGAGGCTTTCGCCGCCTTCATCGAAGGCGCCGTCAAATCCTACGGGCTCGACCCCAAGAAGGTCGTCTATGTCGGTTATTCGAACGGCGCGAACCTGTTGAACTCGCTGCTCTATCTGCACCCGAACCTTGTTCACAAGGCGGTGCTGCTGCGCTCCATGCCCGTTCTCAGCGACTATCCGCACGCCGATCTCAAGGGCACGGACCTGCTCGTCATCAGCGGCAAGACGGATGCCTACGGCAAATATGCGAGCGAGCTGGAGGAAAGGCTGAAAAGTTCGGGTGCCACCGTCGATTCCGACGTCATCCCCGGCGGACACGACCTCGGCGATGCCGATGTGCCGATCATCCAGAAGTGGCTGCTGCAGAGAATGGGTGATGATCCGCCGCCACTGGAACAGCAGGCGGTCAAGCCGATGCGCGAGACATTCGGGCAACCATAATGCCGGCGAGCACGACGGCGCCGCCCAGCGCCTGCATCGTGCCGATCGCCTCGCCGAGCAGCGCCCAGGCGAGGATTGCGGCGACGACCGGCTGCAGCAGCAGCGTCAGCGAAGAGAAAGCCGCAGGCAGATAGGCCAGCGCATAGGTGATCGCCACCTGCCCGCCGGCATGGCTGATGAAGGCGAGGCCGAATACCATCGACCAGCCATAGACGCTCAGCGGCAGCATATGGCCCTCAAACAACAAGGCGACCGGAAAGATGCAGACGGCAGCGGACGCCGTGCTCCACAGCATTATCCGCATCGTATCGAAGCGGCTGCGCAGGCTGCCGAGCGCAAGGATGTAGCAGGCATAGAAGAAGGCGGCGATCATCGCCAGGCCGTCGCCGTGGAGGTCGCCATTGCCCAAGGCCGCCGGCCCGCCCTTCAGGATGACGACGCCGGCCAGCGCCAGAGCAAGCCCGCCCATGAAGACGCCGCTGATCCGCGCCTTGAAAAAGAGGAAGCCGATCACCGTGACGAAAACAGGCGCGAGGTTGGCGAGCAGCGTCGCATTGGCGACTGACGTCATCGTAATCGAAAGGTGCCAGGCAGCAAGGTCGAGCGACAGCATGACGCCCGGGAGGATGAGCAAGCCGTAGTCGGAAAGGCTTTGCGGCTTCGGTCCCGCATCCTTCTTCAGCATCGAGACGATGAAGATCGGGATCAGCGCCAGCGCCACGCGCCAAAAAGCCGTGGCCATCGGGCCAACCTCGGAAAGCCTGACGAAGATCGGCGAGCCGCCGATCGCCGCCCCGCCGAGGAGGAGGACCGCAAGCGGGAAACGGGAAGGCGAAGCTTCGGAAGCGGTAGAGGCAGCCTGCGACATGATTTCGATATTTTGCTCGGCCGAAGCGGGATGCTGGCCGCCGAGTGATTATCAGAAGTCAATCACGCCCGACAGCCGGAGAACGACATTCGGATTGAGAAATCAGGCGGGATGCGGATTTGGCGCATCCACCCGCAGCTTCGCGGCGATCTCGCTCGCAACGAAGAAGGCATGTTCCGTCACCTGCGGCAGCCCCATCAACTCGCCGAACGTGCCGCGCGCCAGGGGACCGGAGATCAGCAGCGACGGGTCGGCCGTCCCGGACGAGCCGATCGCTTCCGACCGCTCGGTGCAGGCAAGACCGAGGCCCGTGGGATCGAGCGCCAGGTGGCCGTTCGCGGCCAGCGCGGAAAGCCAAGGCTGGGTTTCGAGAATGCCGCCATGCGCCGGGCCGGTGGTGACGACGACGGCGTCATAGCTTCGCTCCAACTGATGACGCTGATGCCGCGGCTGGAGGGTGCAAAGGATGAGCTCGCCTTCCATACGTGCATCGGCGAGCGAACCGGCAAGGATTTCGAGCCGACCCGCGGCTACCGCTGCATCGAGCACGGCCTCGACCTGCGGCGCAATGCGGAACCGGTGCACATCCCAATAAGGACGCAGATGGCGGACGAGACGGCATCGTTCTGTAATCGGCAGCGCCTGCCAGAGGTCATGCCCCTGCGCCCTGACCTGGTCGATTACGCCGTGCCAGCTTATGCCCTGCATCTTCGCCGCGTCTATCGCCACGCGGATGGCCGCGAGCAGCGAGACGGCGGAATGAGAGGCATCGGAGACGAAATCGCCGAAAAGCTGCTGCGGCACTGGCGCGTGGCCGCGCGAACGCAGGCCGCGCCGCGAGATCGCGGCAATTGGGCCGTCGTGCCCACGCTGCGCCAGCGAGGCAATGACGTCGGCAGCCGTCAGGCCGTTGCCGATGACGAGCACCCGGTCATGCGGGCGGATCACCTCGAGCGCGCCCGGCCTGGTGGTATCGGCGACGAAACGCGGGTGGGCCGCAAGCCTTGCTGCGAGCCGGCCAGGAGCTGCCGGCGGCGGATGGCTGGTGGCGATCGCGACGATATCGGCCTCCGTCACGCCGCCTTTGTCATCCCGGATCGACCAGCGGCCGCCACGGCGTTCGACCGCTGTCACCGCAGCACGGCGATGACGCACGGCGCCGTCGTCCAACAGCGGCTTCAGCAGGGAGGCGACATATTCGCCGAAGAGCCGGCGCCGGGGGAAAAGCATGCCATCGGGCCGTTTCGCATCGGGATCGTCGGCGACGGCGTCGCGCGCTTCGATCCAGGCCTGGAATTCGCCTATGTCGCCGGGCTGCAGGCTCATCTTGGCGGCGGGGACATTGATGCGGTGAGCCGGATCGGCCGTGTCATAGGCGAGGCCCCGGCCGAGCTCGGCCCGCGGCTCGAAGACCACGATGACGGGACGTCCGCCGCAATCTGCCCTGGCGAGATGATAGGCAACGCCGGCCCCCGAAACGCCACCGCCGATGATGGCGACGACAGGCTGCTGAGACTTCGGAACTGGCTTGGGCTGCATGGTGGCCGGATCATCGCTTTCGATGGCCGAGCATAGAAGCCGGGCATTGGTCGCGCAATCCTCCGGCCGCAATTGTCTATAATTATTATGTAGAGTCTGCCTTGCCCGATATCGTCGTGGAAAAATCGGGATTGCCGCGGATCGTGTTGCTCACCGTGCAGATCTCATCCTCTGCCGCATGGACGATTTTGCCACGCGTTTCATCATCGATATCGCCCTCGATCGAAAAGGCGATGTTGAACTTTGCGACGCGCGAGGGGCCTTCCGCTGCCTTTTCACCGGTGACATCGGCCGTCATCCTGCTGATCCTGTCCAGAACGCCCATCTGGCTGGCGGCAATGCGGGCGCTGAGCACGAGGCAGGCCGAAAGCGAGGCATAGAGCAGATCGAGCGGGCTGAAACCCGGCTGCGAGGGCGCGGTGACGATATCGATCTCGCCTTTGGTGGTGGACGTGACATGCGGAAAACCCACACGGCCGAGAACGGCGGTGGCGCCGGTCGGACGGGGACGAGCCTTGAGATCGGCCATGATGAAATCCTCTGACAACAGACCTTCGGATAATGATTTCCGCCCTGCCCCGCAACGGTGCCGGCAGCCCATCGGCGACGGAACCTTTCGATCCTTCATCAGTTGATTACACCTGAACGAAATCAGTGACAAAGGTGGATTGCGATGGCGCACGTCCGCAGCATGGATCGCCGGGGCCGGGGCATGGATGCCCGCGATCGGCTGATCGTCGCGCTCTATGCACAGCTGAAGGCCGAGCGGGAAACGCGCGAGACGCTGGAATGGGCAATCCGCAACGGCGCAATCTCTCAGGAGGTGCTGGAGGCGATCGCCGCCGATCCCGTCCCCGTCGTCACCAGCGAGGACATCGCATCGCTCGAGAAGATCATCGCGCTCGACGAAAGGCGCAAGCCAAATCGGAACTAGAGCACGATGCCGAAAAGTGTGAGCGGCTTTCGGACGACATCGTGCTTCCATTGTTGAATTAAGAGAGGAGATCCGAAATGGCCGATATCACCTATCAGGTCGTGCCGCATGACAATGGCTGGGCCTACAAGCTCGGCAACACGCTTTCAGAAACCTATGCTACTGCGGACGAGGCGATCGTCCACGCCAAGGACGCCGCGTCACGCCAGAAAATCGGCGATGGCGATGCGCTGCTCGCCTATCCCTCACCCGATGGCGGCTGGGCATTTCAAGAACTCGAAACCGACAAGAGCAACAGTCGGCTCTGATTTGCGACGGAGGATGGAATGGCCGCGCGGGCAAGCTGGAAAGGTCATCTGAAAGTGGGCGACTTGGCCTGCGCCGTCGGGCTCTACACGGCCATTTCCTCCTCCGACCGCGTCTCCTTCAACATCATCAACCGCAGGACCGGGCACCGGGTCGAACGGCAATTCATCGACAGCGAGACGGGCAGACCGGTCGAACGGGACGATCAGGTCAAGGGCTACCGGATGGAGAGTGGCGATTACATCGTCATCGAGGGCGACGAGATTGCCGAACTCATGCCGCAAAGCGACAGGGTGCTGGATGTCAAAGCCTTCATCGGTTGCGACGCCGTCGACAAGCTTTACTTCGACCGCCCCTACTACCTCGCGCCCGCCGACCCCCATGATGAAGAAGCACTGGCGCTGATCGGCCGGGGCATGCGCGACGGCAAGGTCGTGGCACTCGCCGAAGCCGTGCTTTTCCGGCGCAACCGGACGCTGCTCATCCGTCCCCATGACGACTATATCGTCGCGACGATGCTGAACTTCGACTACGAGGTTCGCTCGGCCGACAGCGTCTTCAAGGATATCCCCGACATCAAGTTCGACAAGGAAATGCTCGAACTCGCGGGCCATATCATCGAGACCAAGCACGGCAGCTTCGATCCGAGCAAATACGAGGACCGTTACGAGGCCGCTCTCGTCGAGCTTGTCAAAGCCAAGATCGAGGGCCGCGCACCGCCGAAGAAAAAAGCGCCGCCCGAACGCAAGGTCGTCGACCTCATGGAGGCACTGCGCCAAAGCGCGAAGATGAGCGGCAAACCGCCTGCAAGGAAGAAGGCGCCGGCGCGCAGCGACAGCGGCAGGAAGAAGGCAAGCTGAGATGGCTCTCGAAACCTATCAGGCGAAGCGCAATTTCAAGATCACGCCCGAGCCGCGCGGACGAAAGGGCCACAGCAGCGGCAACAGCTTCGTCATTCAGAAGCACGATGCGACCCGGCTGCACTATGATTTCCGGCTGGAAATGGACGGCGTGCTGAAGAGCTGGGCTGTGACGAAGGGGCCGAGCCTCAATCCCGAGGACAAGCGGCTTGCCGTACATGTCGAGGATCACCCGTTATCCTATGGCGATTTCGAGGGCATCATCCCCAAGGGACAATATGGCGGCGGCACCGTCATCGTCTGGGATCGCGGCACCTGGAGGCCGCATGGGGACGTTCACAAGGCCTACCGCAAGGGCCATATGGAATTCGAACTCGACGGCGAGAAGCTGAAAGGCCGTTGGCATCTCGTGCGCATGCACGGCCGTCCCGGCGAAAAACGCGAAAACTGGCTGCTGATCAAGGGGGATGACGCCGAGGCACGCCATGACGGCGATATTCTCGACGAGAGGCCGGAATCAGCCAAAACCGGTCGGCAGATCGAAGAGGTGGCGGAAAATCCCGATGCGACCTGGAATTCCAACGCGAAGGACGGCAAGGCGGCTCCGACCAAAAGACCGGCGCGGAAAGTAAAAGCCCCGGCACTCCGGAAACAGGACTGGCCGAAAGGTGCGCGCAAAGGGGCGATGCCCGATTTCATCGAGCCGGCGCTTGCCAGGCTGAAGCCGAAACCGCCGGCCGGCGACCGCTGGATCCACGAGATCAAGTTCGATGGCTATCGACTGCAGGCTAGGATCGACGACGGCGATGTCAAAATGCTGACCCGCAGCGGACTCGACTGGACGGCAAAATTCGGCAGGGACGTGCTGGTTGCCCTTGCCTCCCTGCCGGTGCAGTCGGCGGTGATCGACGGCGAGATCGTCGTGGAACGCGATACCGGCGCTTCGGATTTCTCGGCGCTGCAGCACGATCTGAGCGAGGGCCGCTACGATCGCTTCGTCTTTTATGCCTTCGATCTTCTCTATCTCGACGGCCACAGCCTTCTGAACGCCGCACTCATCGACCGCAAGCATCTGCTCGAAACCGTTCTGCCAGGCGATAACGGCAAGCTGCGCTATAGCGCGCATTTCAACGAAAGCGGCGGATTGGTGCTCGACCATGCCTGCCGGCTCAGCCTCGAAGGCGTGATCTCCAAGCAGCGCGACAGTAAATACACTTCCGGGCGAAAGGGCGAGTGGATCAAATCGAAATGCTCGCATCGGCAGGAATTCGTCATCGGCGGCTATGTGCCCTCGACATCGATGAAGAACGCGATCGGCTCGCTGGCCATGGGCTATTATGAAGGTGGCGAGCTCAAGCATGTCGGCCGCGTCGGAACCGGATATACGGTGGCAACGGCGCAGATGCTCCATGAGAGGCTGTCGCGGCTTCAGCAAAACAACAACTCCTTTGACGACAAGCTCACGGCCGAGGAGCGGCGCGGGCTGATCTACGTGAAGCCGCAGCTGGTCGGCGAGGTGGAATTCCGCGCCTGGTCGGCCGACGGCAATCTTCGCCATGCCGCCTTTCGCGGCCTGCGCGAGGACAAGCCGGCGAAGGGCGTGACGCGCGAGACGGAAACGACGACACGGCGGGACCTGCCGAAATCGGCGGTGGCCCTCACCCATCCCGATCGCATCTATTGGCCGGACGAGGGTGTGACCAAGGAAGGGCTGGCAAACTATTACGCCCAGGTCTGGCGCTTCATGGCGCCCTATGTCGTCAATCGGCCGCTGGCGCTGTTGCGCCTGCCCGACGGCATCGACGGCCGTCAGCGGTTTTTCCAAAAGCATGCCTGGAAGGGCATGAACCCGCATATCGGCGAGATCATCGACCCGAAGGACAAGCAGGGAGAGAAGCTGCTGCGCATCACCGATTTCGACGGCGTGGTGGCGCTGGTGCAATCGGCCGTGCTGGAAATCCACCCCTGGGGTGCAACGACCGACAATTGGGAAAAGCCCGACATGATCACCATGGACCTCGATCCCGGCGATGACGTGGAATGGGAAGATGTCATCACGGCCGCTTACGGGCTGAAGGAACGGCTGGAGGCCGAAGGCCTCGCCGCTTTCGTCAAGACGTCGGGCGGCAAAGGCCTGCATGTGGTGACGCCGCTTGCGCCGAAGGCGGGTTGGGTGGAGGTCAAGGCCTTTGCCAAATGGCTTGCCGACAGCATGTCATCCGACGACCCCGACCGCTATCTCGCCACGGCGACCAAGGCCAAGCGCAAGGGGAGGATCTTCATCGACTATCTCCGCAACGGCCGCGGCAACACGGCGGTCGCTCCCTATTCGACGCGGGCAAGGCCGGGAGCCGCGGTCTCGATGCCGCTGGAATGGGATGAGCTCCGCGCCGACATAGGGCCGGCCTACTTCACCGTGGACAACACGCCGACGCGGCTCGACGCATTGCCGAAAGACCCGTGGGATGGATTTTTCGCGGCCGCCAAACCATTGGAAAAGAAGAAGCGATAGCAGTTCTAACGCGGCTTGCGACCGCCTTCCGCGGCTAAACTTTTTTTCAGCGCATCCATGATGTTGATGACATTGCCGGTCGATTTCACCGGCGCCGGTTTTTTGGCAGGCGCTGATTTCTTCAAGCTCTTCTGCTTGCCGCGGATCATCGACTTCAGGCGTTTCTGGACCGGGTCCTGCACCATGGTCGGGCTCCAATCCTTCGTTCCTTCCTTCACCAGCTGCTTCATCAGGGCCAGCAGCTTGCCGTCAATCTCCGTCTCGCTGTCGAGCTCGGCCACCGGCTCGCGTACCTCGTCGCCATAGCGCAAGGTCCAAAGGACGATGCCCTTGCCCTGCGGCTCCAAGAGCACGGCGCGCTCGCGGCGATAGAGAACCAGCCGGGCGATGCCGACGACGTCGTTCGCCTTCATCGCCTCGCGGATGACGCAGAAGGCTTCCACACCGACCTTATCCTCCGGTGCCAGAAAATGCGGCTTGTCGTACCAGATCCAGTCGATCGAGCCGCGCGGCACGAAACTGTCGATATCGATGGTGCGGGTACTTTCGAGCCCGACTTCCTCGATCTCCTCGTCCTCAAGCAGAACATAATCGTCCTCGCCACGCGGATAGCCCTTCACCTGGTCTCTCTCGGCCACCGGCTTGTGGGTAACGCTGTCGACATAGCGGCTTTCGACGCGGTTCTTCGTCTGGCGATTGAGGACATAGAAACGGACCTTGTTGCTCTCCGTCGTCGCCGGCGTCAGCGAGACGGCGGCAGTGACGAGCGAGAGTTTGAGATAGCCTTTCCAGAAGGTCTGACGCGCCATGAGTGTTCCCACCTGCAAACGCCGTTGGACATGGCATTGAACGGCGGGACAGGGGCTTTGGTTCCGAGAATTGGGGATTCTGGACAAATTGTGACATTGTGGTTCCAGCCGCTTGGAACGTCAGCCGAGACAGCAAGATAGATTGAAAACCCATTAAGGCACAGTTTTCCGTGCCGGATGGACGAACGAGCGCCCAGCGCGACATCATGGAATGTCTTTAGCGGCTGGATTCAGGGAGTAAGATCGCTTAAAGTCGCCCGGCGTGGCGATGAGACATCCCACTTGAAACAATAAGCTGTTGAAGTCATTTAGAAAAACTCACCATGGCTGTATCGCCCGCCGGAGCGGGCAGTTTGCAAGCCAGTGATACGGTTATCGAAACGGCCAAATGAATTCACTCCCAGCAAGCAGAATCCGATGGATGCAAAAATCAATTCTCGGCGCCGCTCGATCGAAGCTCCCATTCGTTCGATGACGCGCAGCCGGGTTTCTCCCAGATTGATTTATAAGAGCCTTCAATGACGATAGAAGATGCAGCTTCGGCAAGAAACTACTATCCACCAGGCTACCATCGGCGGTCTGTACCCCGATGGCGCGTCAGACGCGATGTCCTGGCAAAGCTTGTTCTGACGATAGCATTTTATGCTGCTCTTTGGCGGGCCACGAGCATGTGGTACGGCCTTCCAGCAAATTTCGAAGACGGGGCATCGGTCGACCCGCTCCCGATGAAGCTGCTGCTCTACAGCCTTATCCCTTTGTCGGGCTTATACTTTCTGCTGGAGCAGCGGCAGTTCCTGAGGGTTTTCTCAAGGATTTCGCCGCTCATCGTGGTTGTTGGCATTTCCTGCCTGACATCGATTGTTTTCTCAATCGACAGAGGCGCATCTCTGAAGGGATTGGCTGCGGTCATTGTTCTAGCCATCCCACCTCTTCTATACCGCGCACGCTACGGGAATGTCGAAGCATTCAAAATACTCGGGCGTTTCGCCATAGCGGCGGCATTTATCAACGTTCTCTACACAGCAGCTTTTCCCCAATTCGCCATCATGCGTGGCAGCTATGCGGGCATGGTCAAAGGTGCTTTTTATCATAAGAACACGTTGGGACAGTTTTGCTCGGTCAGCTTTGTCTGCCTGCTGTCGACGGAAAAGCTCGGGCGGCTTCGTTACAGTACCCTCATCCGCTGGGCTGCGATGCTCTGCCTTCTCGCATTGATCGTGGCAACAAAGTCCTCGACAGCTGTCGTCCTGACGATGTTCGGCAGCGTGATGCTGTATGCGGTCCGTGTCATTCACGTCTATCCGAACCGCCTTTTCCGTTCCTTCGTCGTTTTCCTGTTGTTCGTGATCGTCGGCTTCGGCGCCAGCTTTGTTTATCTCGGAGTAGCCTCAGCCGTTGCAGAAGCATTCGGCAAAGACATTACCTTCTCAGGGCGTACCAATATCTGGGAACAGCTACTGCCATTGATATGGGATCGGCCTGTGACAGGTTATGGGTTTGCGATGTTTCGACAGCCCGAGGTCATGGAGCAATATGTCAAGGTTACCTTCGATGCACGTTCGACCCACAACACGTATCTTGAGCTAGCGCTTAACATCGGCATTCCCGGCGTCACAGCATGGACGTTGTTCTTGCTGACCCGCCTATTCAGGAAAATGACAATCGTCGATCCCGATCCTGCCGAATCCGGCGCCAGGCGAAAGGAGATTGTCATCATCATCCTCATCATGCTTGGGGCCATGACCGAGGCAGGTATGATGCTTGCGCCTTTCATTCTCTGGCCGCACATGGTCATCGCGCTCTCGGAACTGCGTCCCAGGTTACGGACGAACCCAACACTGCGCCGACCTTGAAGGCAACGCGCGATCGACAGCAAAATGCTTCACCGGCCTTCAGCGAGGCCGGACAATCCCCGCTTAGATCGAAAGATATCGCTTCTGCCATGGCAGCATTTTCTCCTGCCATGCGCGCGGCGTAAATTCGTCGTAAGCGGTCTCGGCTATCGCCAGCATCCAATTCTGGTCCTTGCGGGCCAGCAGGACGCATGAGAGTTCCATGCCGGGCTCGGCGGCAATGGAGGGCCGGTTGGCGCCAGGGATATCGATCCCCTTGTTGCGCCACTGGATGCGGATCTCATCCGGCTCGGATGTCCATTCTCCGGAAGCGACGGATGCTTTTCCGTCGGGGCCGAGGCGAAGCGGTGGCGGCGTGATATTGAGAAAGCTGCCGTCATTGGCATAATTGTCATCGACCTCCCCGGCGGTCGCTTTGCCGTTTCCCTTCAGGACGATATCCTGCCCGCACCGCAGGAATATGTTGCGCCGGAAGCTCCCGGACCACGCGCGGTTGGCGAAGAAGGCGATGTCGCATCCGCTGATCACGTTGTCGTGGATATCGATGTCTTTGCGGAATGCCTGTTCCTGATCCGAAAAACCGCTCAGGGCAATGCCGCGATTGTTGTTCTCGATCCAGTTGTCATAAACATGATGCCCGGCATGGTCTGCCTTGTCGCCAATGCCGTAGCCGAAGGAATAGTCGTTCATCCGGCCGTCGCGCATGATGTTGCTGCGCACGACGGCATCATCGCCAATCGATGAAAAGGAGAAGTTCTTGCCGCCGATGAAGTTGTATTCAACGCGGTATTTTCGAGTTTTGTCGCAGACCAGCGCGCCCTTGTTCGATGCGCTGACCGGCGACTGAAGGAAGAGATTGCCGCGGATGACGACATCGGAGCTGATATTGGTATCGCTGTTTTGGTAGGCGAACTGGCAGCAGTCGGCTCCCTCTCCCGGCGCCGCTCCGAACCGGTTGTTTTCCAGCAGCACGTTCACCGTCTTCGTGAGATAGATGCCGTCGCCCTTCACATTCTCGGTTTCACAGCGCCTGATGAGGAGGTTCGTGCCGTTGTGAAATTTGAAGCCGCGGGGAGAATTCTTGACAACGACGTCCTCTATCACCGTGTCGGAAAACACCTGATAAGCGACGCCGATATCCTCGGCGCCATCGATGACTTGCCCTTGCGTATGGGCGCCGTGAACTTTCTTTCGAGAGATGGCGGGCATCAGATCTCCAATCGACAGGATCATCGCTCCAGGAGTTAATGAAGCGCGTATGGCAGGAGTTTGACGGCCTGTTGACTGCGTCACCCCCGAACGAGCGGGTTACTGTATCTTGAACGACACGACAACTTCGCCGGCTTCGTTGAACGGCGGCCGCAAGATTGATTCACGTCTGTCCTACGGCTGCCGAGGTCGGCGCGGGATCGTCTTGCAGACAAGAGACGGCGCCAACCGCGCCGACCTGGAGGCGGTTGCCCGCTTGACGACGAATGGCTGGGACGCGCGGGTTCGCCAAGGTGAATAGCCCCGCCTCAGGGCGCAGCGCCGAAGAAGGCGAGCCGGGTGAAGATCGTATAATCCGCTTCCGAAACCATCAGCGCCACGAAGACCAGCACCAGCAGCGGCGGCAGCAGGATGGCGTAGACCAGCGCCAGCCGCTCCCAGGCCATGTGCATGAAGACGGCGACGATCAGGCCGGCCTTCAGCATCATGAACACGAGGATCAGCGTCCATCTGAGATAGCCCTGAATCCCGAGATAATCGACCATGTAGGAAAAGGCGCTGAGCACGAAGAGCAGGCCCCAGACGAGGAAATAGAGCCGGATCGGGTGCTGCTGCCCGGTATGCGCCTGTGCATGCACCGCTTGGGTTTGGGCGTGTGCCGTTGTCTCGCTCATGACGACCTCACCACAGATAGAAAAATGCGAAGATGAAGACCCAGACCAGGTCGACGAAGTGCCAGTAGAGACCCATGATCTCGACGGCCTCGTAGCGGCCTTTCCGGCTGGTGAAGAAGCCGCGCCGCTCCACGTCGAAATCGCCGCGCCAGACCTTGCGGGCGACGATGAGGAGGAAGATGACGCCGATCGTGACATGGGTGCCGTGAAAGCCGGTGATCATGAAGAAGGTCGATCCGAACTGCGCCGCCCCCCATGGGTTTTCCCAGGGGCGCACGCCTTCGGTGATCAGCTTCGTCCATTCGAAAGCCTGCATGCCGACGAAAGTCGCCCCGAGAAGCGCCGTCAGCAGCATCAGGACAGCCGTCTTCCCGCGGTCGCGGCGATAGCCGAAATTGACCGCCATCGCCATGGTGCCGCTGCTCGAGATCAGCACGAAGGTCATGATGGCGATCAGGATCAGCGGAACGTCCTGGCCGCCGATATGGAGCGCGAAGACCTCGCTCGGATTGGGCCACGGGACGGGCGTCGACATGCGGGCGGTCATGTAGGCGATCAGGAAACAGCCGAAGACGAAGGTGTCGCTCAAGAGAAAGATCCACATCATCGCCTTGCCCCAGGAGGCGGTCTTGAAGGCGCGCTGATCCGAACTGAAATCGGCCGCGACACCGCGCAGGCCCGCCGACCCGAGGCCGGCATCGCCATGTGTCTGGATAATCCGTGTCATGTCCAAACCTCCCGGTTCAACCCGCTAGCTCAGCAATGTGCGGCAGAGATCGACGAAATCGTTCGCCCACCCGGCAAAGAGCGCAAAGAGCAGGAGCCAGACGGCAAGCATGAAATGCGAATAGACGGCCGATAGATCGACGCGGAGGCTGAGCCTGTCCGTCGCAGCCTCGCTCGCGAATGCCTTGACGGTCGTGTGCGCAAGCACGGCAAGCCCGCCGAGAATATGCAGGCCGTGCAGGCCGGTCAGCATATAGAAGAAGCTGTTGGCGGGATTGTCGGCAAGCACGTAGCCGGCCGCCACCAGCTCCCGCCAAGCCTGGATCTGTCCGACGAGAAAGAAGACGGCAAGGGCCAATGCCGCGGCAAGCGCCGGCCGCAGACGTTCCATGCGGCCATGCCGCGCTTCGCCTTTCGCCCATTCCAGCGCGGCACTGCTTAGGATCAGGGCCGCGGTATTCACCCAGAGGAGGCGGGGAACCGGCATCCCCCACCAGTCGGCCGAGGCCATGCGCATGAAATAGGCGCTGACGGCAAGGCTGAAGAGAGCCCCGACGACGCCGAGAAACACGAAGAGGCCGATCTTGACCGCCGGCACCGGCGGCCGGTCGGCGCCGTCATGAGCCGGCAGATGCACCGAGCCGGTTTCGAGCCAGGGCTTCGAGGTCAGCCGCTGTCCGGCAAGCCACCAGACGATGATGGCGCCGATTGCCGCGAGGAAGATCAGCGTGACGTTCATGCCGGGCTCTCCCGGGTTACGCTCCCGCTTGCCGGCACCGTCTGCGGAATGAAATCCTCTGCCGCGCCGGGCACGCTGTAGTCATAGGCCCAGCGGTAGACGACGGGCAGATCCTTGCCCCAGTTGCCGTGCGCGGGCGGCGTCTGCGGCGTTTGCCATTCGAGCGTCGTCGCCCGCCATGGATTGCCGCCCGCCTCCCTGCCCCGGGAAAGGCTCCAGACCAGGTTGAACAGGAAGACGATCTGGGCCGCTCCGACGATGAGCGCCATGACCGTTATGAAGACGTTCAAACTATGGGCCGACGGCGGGACGAAGGCTATCTCGCCGAGCTCGAAGTAACGGCGCGGCACGCCGAGCAGGCCGAGGTAATGCATCGGAAAGAAGATCGCATAGGTGCCGAGGAAAGTGACCCAGAAATGGATCTGGCCGAGCGCCTCGTTCAGCATGCGCCCCGTGACCTTCGGATACCAGTGATAGATCGCCCCGAAGATGACGAGGATCGGCGCCACGCCCATGACCATGTGGAAATGCGCGACCACGAACATCGTATCCGACAGCGGCACGTCGACGACGACGTTGCCGAGGAAGAGGCCGGTCAGGCCGCCATTGACGAAGGTGACGATGAAGGCGAGCGCGAAAAGCATCGGCAGCGTCAGATGGATGTCGCCGCGCCAGAGCGTCAGCACCCAGTTGTAGACCTTGATCGCCGTCGGAATGGCGATGATCAGCGTCGTGGTGGCGAAGAAGAAGCCGAAGGCCGGGTTCATGCCGCTGACATACATGTGGTGCGCCCAGACGACGAAACTCAGTGCGCCGATGATGACGATCGCCCAGACCATCATGCGGTAGCCGAAGATGTTCTTGCGCGCATGGGTGCTGATCAGGTCGGAAACGATGCCGAAGGCGGGCAGCGCGACGATGTAGACCTCCGGATGCCCGAAGAACCAGAACAGGTGCTGGAACAGGATCGGGCTGCCGCCGCCGTGCTTGAGCTGCTCGCCCATTTCGACGATGGCGGGCATGAAGAAGCTGGTGCCGAGCAGGCGGTCGAACATCATCATGACGCAGGCGACGAAGAGCGCGGGAAAGGCAAGCAGCGCCATGACGGTCGCGGTGAAGATGCCCCAGACGGTGAGCGGCATGCGCATCAGCGTCATGCCCCGCGCCCGCCCCTGCAGCACTGTTACCACATAGTTCAGCCCGCCCATGGTGAAGCCGATGATGAAGACGATCAGCGAGGAGAGCATCAGCAGGATGCCCCAGTCCTTGCCGCCCGGCGTGCCTGATAGAACCGCCTGTGGCGGATAAAGCGTCCAGCCGGCCCCCGTCGGGCCGCCGGGAGCAAAAAAGCCCGCGACCAGGATCAGGACGGCGAGCAGATAGATCCAGTAGCTCAGCATGTTGGCGTAGGGAAACACCATGTCGCGGGCGCCGACCATCAGCGGAATGAGGTAGTTGCCGAAGCCGCCAAGGAAGAGCGCGGTCAGCAGATAGATCACCATGATCATGCCGTGCATGGTGATGAACTGATAATAGTGATCGGCGTCGATGAAGGTGAAGGTGCCGGGAAAGGCGAGCTGAATCCGCATCAGCCAGGAAAGCACCAGCGCCACCATGCCGATCGAGATGGCGGTCACCGAATATTGCACGGCGATGATCTTGGCATCCTGGCTGAAGACATATTTCGTCCACCAGCTATGCGGATGATAAAGCTCGACATCCTCGACTTCGGCGGGCGGGATGACATCTGCGCCGCCGGACGGAATCTCGACCATGATATCTCCTCCCTTTCCCCGCCGGTTCAGTTTGCCGGCGGCGGCTCTCCCGATGACGCCGTCAACTGGGTGAATGTCTGCTGCTGCCCGAGCCAGGTCTGATAGTCCGCGTCGTTGTCGACCACGACGGTGCCGCGCATCTGCGGATGGCCGACGCCGCAAAGTTCGGCGCAGAGGATCTCGAAAGTGCCCGTGCGTGTCGGCGTCAGCCAGAAATAGGTGACCATGCCGGGGATCATGTCCATCTTGGCGCGGAACTCCGGCACGTAGAAATCATGAAGCACATCGACGGAGCGCAGCAGGATATGCACCGGCTTGCCCACGGGCAGATGCAGTTCGCCGCCTTCGACGATGATGTCGTCGAGGCCGCTTGCATCGTTCTTGTCGAGGCCGAGCGGATTTTCCGGGGTGACGTCGCGCGTTTCGGCGCGGCCGAGCTTTCCGTCCGCACCCGGCAGGCGGAAACTCCACAGCCATTGCTGGCTAACGACTTCGATCGATGCGGCATCGGCCGGCACCGATATGAACTGGTTCCAGACGATGAGGCCGGGGGCCAGCATCGCCGCCACGCCGACCGCCGTTCCCGAGGCGAGCATCACCTCCAGCCTGCGGTTCTCGGGCTCGTAATGCGCCCGGTTGCCCGGCTTGTGGCGGAAGCGGTAGACGCAATAGGCCATGAAGGAAACCACCGCCACGAAGACGATGCCGGTGATCCAGAAGGTGATGACGAGGGTGCTGTCGATATAGGTCCAGTTGGACGCGATCGGCGTCCACCACCAGGGGCTCAGCACATGGAACAGCACGGAGCCGACGACAATCAGGACGAGGATCAGCACGACAGCCATTTCCGCTCCTCCTCGAGCAGGTTGACCCGTGAAACCGCATTCCGTAAAAAGTCCGTATTTATTATCGCACAGATAGAAAATATCGGCAATTACGGCGATTTAGGCATCGCTAAACCGCCGCACCCCGTCATTTGGAGTATTGCTTCTCATTTGGAATATTGCTTGAGGTAGGCGACGAGATTGGTGATTTCCTGATCGTCCTTCACGCCGACGAAGGCCATCTTCGTGCCCTTCACCTTCGCTTTCGGATTGTGCAGATAATCGCGCAGCGTCGCCTCATCCCAGACGAGGCCGCCCTCGCCGGCCGCCTTCATCCCGCTCGAATAGGCAAAACCCGGATGCGTTCCGGCCGTGCGGCCGAACAGCCCGTTCAGCGACGGGCCGACCTTGTTCGTATCGGTATCGGCGACGTGACAGGTCGCGCATTTCTTGAAAACGGCAGCACCCGCCGTCGCATCGCCCTCCTGTGCCCCCGCGCCGGCAGGGGAAAGGGCAATGATGGATATGGCAATCAGCAGAACAACACGATCGTCCACGGCAAACCTCATCCTCCTCAAGGTTTCCCAGCCACTCGCACCTTCCGCAGCCATTGGCGTCCGGAATATGTTAGCGATGCTTAAAGTTTAGTGCTTCGCGGCTGCAAGTCAATCGGTCCCGCAATTCTGAGGCGTTCACCCGCAGCAAGCGGAACCGTTCCATTTCGATCGCCCGTTCAATGCCCGGTGAAAACAAGGGTCTGAACCGGCAGCAGCATCGCCTGTATGCGCAGGATCATCGCATGCACGACGCCGACCGTGTCGACGACATGCAGGAACACCCAGCGCGGCGCGCTGATATTCGGATCGGCGAGCGCATCGTGGTTGTTGGTATAGGCATTGGCGATGCAGCTGCTGCCCGGCGGCACGTCATCCAAGCCGCCGGCGAAGAGCGGCTGCAGGAACACCGTCAGCGTGCCGGGTTTCGCCATCTGCTGGACGTCGACCAGCTGGTCGGTGGGGCGCAGCTGACCGGCCGCGATCACGTCCTGCACCTCGGTCACGACGAGCGGGATGATGGTGAACGGCTTGCCGACGCAGACGGCCTCTGCGACCATTCCGGGTTTCATCACCTGCGCCTCGATCTGCCCGAAGCCGGCGATCAGCGTGCCGCGGCCCGCTTCGCTCGGCACCAGGATGCCGGCAGGCCGCAGCATGGTGTTCAGCACATCGCCGGGCCGCAGCGTGAACTGCTGGACGGTGCCCGATACGCCCGCCCTGACGAGCGTCTTGTCGAGTTCCACCTGGGCCTCGGCCTGGGCCGCCTCCGCGCTCGCCTTCTGCGCCGGCAGGAGAACGCTGAGCTTGGTTTGCAGCGTCTCTTTCTTGGCGAGCGCGGCGCTGAGCGAGCCTTTGCGGCCTTCGACCGTATTGGTGAGGCGGACCACCTCGCGGCGGGCAACGGCATCGTTTTTCAGGAGCTGCGTCTTCATCTCCAACTCGTCCTCGGCCACTTTCAGGGCGCCTTCCGCCTCCTGAATCTGGCCGTCCATGCTCGCAAGCTCGGTCTGGGCAACCTTCGCTTCCGCCTCGGTCTCGGCAATCTGCCGCCGCGCCGTCTCAAGGGCCGCCTTCTGCTGTGAATCGTCGAGCCGGAAGAGCGGCGTGCCGGCGGCGACCTTTTCGTTGACGCCGACATAGACTTCATCGACCCGTCCGGAGGCTTCCGGCAGGATCGTGACGGTGCGGAACACCGCCGTGACGGTTTTCGTCGAGGGATGGAAATAGAAGATCATGGTGATCAGCGAAACGGTCAGGATCAGGCAGGCGGAGATGCCCCAGCGCAGTTCGTACCACATGCTGTAAAGGGTGATTTCCTGGCCGATGCGCTTGCCCTGGACATAGCGCCGGTAGAGATAGTCGGGGAAGATGGTCAGCATTGAGCAAAGCATCAATTCGAGCATGATCAGATCCCCTCTTCGTGCAACGTCTTGGCGGTAGCCCGGGCTGGTGCTTCCGCCACTGGTTCCGGCGCAGGCGCAGGGGCCGGTTCCGGATGACCGGCTGCGGCCGGCGCCTCCTCCTCGAGTTCGGCCGGATCACGGCCGGCAAGCCTGGCGAGCGACCGGGCGATCGAATAAAGCGGCGTCGAAAAATCGGGAAACCGGATGAAGGCCAGGAGTAGGCCGAGGATCCAGTAGAGATGATTGTGGGTGAAGAGCGAGATCAGCGCCAGCACCGCGACGATCTCCATCTGCACCTTGTTCGTGTGGTGGGCGATGCGTTCGGGAACGGCGTGAAGCTGGAAGTAGAGGTTGCCGATCACGAGAATCATCACGAGCAGAAACACGATGACGCCGACGAACAAATAATCCGTCTGGCCCGGTCCGGTGATGAAGCCGGGCACGTGGTTGGTGAGAGCGGAGTGATAGTCTTCCATCGAAATCTCCTTTCCTGAACGCCATGGTGGTCAGGCTTGCCAGCCGGCCGCATGGGCCATGTCAGCCGGCGCCTGCCGCCAGCGCCTGTTTGTGCGCCGTCAGGGCCTGCTGCGCCGCTGCGGCCGTATCGGCAGCCTTGTCGCCGGCGACCTGGACGGTCGGCACGGCGAGCCGGATGCCGTTTTCATTGAATGCCTGATAGATCATCCGCAGCGCCCGGCGCTTCAGCGTGAACTGCTCTCCGGGCAGCGTCATGAACTTCATGCGCAGCAGCAATCCGGAGTCGCCCAGGCTGTCGATACCCTGCATCTTCAAGGGCTCGATCGTGACGGGCTTGAACTCGGGGTCGGCGAACAGGTCCTGGCCGATCTTCTTGATGATCTTGCGGGCCTTTTCGACATCGGCGTCGTAGGCCACGGTGATCGTCATCTTCTCGATCACCCAGTCGCGGCTCATGTTCTGGATCGCGCCGAGTTCACTGAACGGCACGATGTAGACGGCGCCGCGGTGATGCCTGAGCTTCACCGATCGAAGGCTGAAGGATTCGACGCTTCCCTTGTAGTTGCCGCTCTGGATGTATTCGCCGACGCGGAAGGCATCGTCGAGCAGGTAGAATACGCCGCTGATGATGTCCTTGACGACGGTCTGGGCGCCGAAGCCGATCGCAACACCGACGACGCCGGCGCCGGCAATCAGCGGCCCGATCTCGACGCCGAGCGAAGACAGCGCCATCATCAGCGCGATTGCGGCAAAGAGGATCATCAGCACGTTGCGCAGGATCGGCAGCAGCGTGCGGACCCGCGCCCGGCGGCGCTCCTTCTCGCTGCCGGCCTCGTAGGTCGTATCGGTCTCGCCGAGCTTGCGGTCGATGATGACGCGCACCAGGCTCCAGGCGAGATCGATGACGAGAAGGATGATGCCGGCGCTGAGCATGCCGCGAACGATGCGCAGCATCGGCGTGTCCTGCATCGTCATCCGGGTCAGCTCGACATCGAGGGCACGGGCGAGCAGGAGGATGGTGCCGACGATGACGATCGCACGCACACCGCGCTCCACCAGCACGGAGGCGATGCTTGCCCGCTCGGCCTTTTCCTCGCCGGCGGCAGAGGACAGAATATTGGCGATAGAGACGCGGACGAGCGCAAGGATGGCCGGCAATGCCGCGCACACCGCAACGATCCAGAAGAGCTTCACCGCGCCGACGACCCAGAGAGCCCAGAGACCGATGAAATAGGCGGTCCACAGCCAGTTGCGGATCGCCCGGCCGATGCGCGGCGCCTGACCCTCGGCCGGCGCGTCCACCGGCCGGCGCCACAGGCTTTCGAGTGCGATCGCCAGGAGCACGACACCCAGCGTATAGGCGACCAGTTGCCGCGAGGCGGGGGGAAGGCCGAGCGTTCCAAGCAGCCGCACCGTCACCCAGCCGAAGGCGAACCAACCGCAGAGATAGCCGAGACGGCGCGCCCAGTGGGTGGCTGCCGCATCGCTGACCGGTACCAGGCGAAATCCCGGCTGCGCCGTGGCGGCCGGAGGCGCGAGCAAAGCGCGCAGGAGCGCGGCCGCAAGGCGGAAGGCGACGAAAGCGAAGAGGTAGCCGACGACGATTTCGCGCACCAGCGGCGGCCAGTCGAAGACGAGGAAGAAGCCGATGCTGCCGAGCGCAAAGGCGAGCACGTGGCATACGGCCCAGAGAAGCTTCGCGCCGAGAAGGATAAGCCGCTCCCGGACGGTCGAAAAGGGCGCCCGCTCCATCCAGCCGCGCCAGCCGCCGCTGATCCGCCGGAAAAGCCATTGGGCAGCGAAGCCTGCCGCCATGAAGGCGACCAGCAGGACCACAGGCCGGGTGCCGCCGTTCGCCTGGATATCACGTTCGAGCACGGCCGCGGCCGTCATCATCGCCGCTGGAAACGAGGCCGCGGCGTTCGTCAGATCGGAAGAATGCCGGCGGAAGCGCGTGGCGAATTCGGCGAAAGAGGGATCGGTCGGCTTCGCCTCGCTGGGCGCGGCAGCGGCTTTCGCCGCCGCCTGCTGCTTCAGCCAGTCCTGCACCGCCGGATCGGTGGAGAGCGCTATGAACTGCTCGATCCGTTCGGCCGGCAATCCGGCCGGCGGCGTCTGCGACATTGCGGGCATGGTCATCAGCGCGGCGGCGACAGATGCCATCACCGCCAGCAGCAGCGTTCGAAGAACGTTCCTTGATGACACCATCCGCATGATCCCTCCCAATCCCCGCGTGTCGGGCGCTGCGCCCTATGGCCGGCATTCCGTCCTGAAAGCATTGCCGCAGGCCGGCTTCGGGCCGCCGCCAGGCCCGCCACGCGCGCCGGCATCGGCGGTGTAGGCATCGCGCGTATCCTGATCGACGACCGCGGCGGGTGCTGCCAGCACCAGGCCCGCGGCACTGCCCGCCGCAGCTGCCGTTTCCGTCGTCGCCACGAGGATTCTCTCGCCAAGGCCGACGCGGCTGTCGGTCAGCGTCTGCCCTTCCGAGATACGGGCGCCGATCAGCTGGACGATCTCCGGCGAGGCCGCGAACTTGGCGTGGTGGAGCCGGTCGCTGGTCTTCACCTTCGTCAGGTCGATGACGTTGATCTCGTTTTCCTCGAGCTCCTGCTTGTAGGGCGCCTGCTCGGGATCGATGGAGCCGAGGCGGGCGACATCGCCCCAGACCCTTCGCGAGACGGCGAGCGCCTTGTCGTCGCGGGACACGAAGAGCGTGAATTGGGGATGCTGCTTTCCCATGTCGCCGATCTGCTGGCGGAACACGTCGACATCGACGTCGGGAGCCGCGAGCATGACGTTCTTGAATTTCGCTGGCAGGCGGCCATTACGGATCGCCATCTGCCGCAGACCTTCCATGGCGAGCCAGTTGCCCATCGAATGGGCGAGGATCGAGACTTCCTTGATCTCCGGATCGCGGTAGAGATACTGGAACAGCTTCTCCAGCGCGTTGCGGGTATAATTCGTGCTCTCCCGATCATATCCATAGGCGAGCAGCCGGCCGCGCGAGGGCCATGTCACCAGCACCGGCGCGCTGTGCACGCCGGAATCATGGACGATCTGGGCAAAACGGTAGACGGAATCCTCGAAGCGCGTGTTGTAGCCATGGATGAAGACGAAGACGCTCCTGTCGGGGCTCTTGCGCACGCTCGCGCTGAGCCAGGCCTTTGCCCCGTCGATATCCATCTCGGCTGCCTTGAGCGTCGCGAAATCGGTTTTGGGGTTGGACGGCAGCTTCTTCGGCCAGGCGACTTCGCCGGTCTTGCGCCCCGGCGGGATCGAGACGGTGATATCGGCGAAGGTGGGCTCGCGGGCGCGCTCGCCGCTGAACATCTCTCCGGGGACGGGAGAGCGGCTGCGCGTCGTGGCGACCAGCATGTCGACGCGGTCGGCGCGAGGAGAGGTCTCGGCGACCGGGGTCAGCACACCCTTCGGATGCCCGCCGCAGCCCGACAGGCAGATCACCGTAACGCAAACCAGAAGCCGTCGAAGCGTCTGGCGAAAAGCGGCCTGCCTGCCGCGCATGTTGCTGATGTTCACACTGCTCCCCACACTGACGCATACTGCCGGGTCGGACCCTGCCCGCATCGAAGAGATTGAGCCAAAGACGAAGCCGCAGGCATGTATGTTCCTGTATGTTACAGGTAACGGCACCCTTCGCTTGGTTCGGCCGATGGCGAGCGCAGCCTGTCGGCCACGCCGCCGTCAATTCCCCGGCGGGTCGTTTTGCACAGGCAGACCGGCAGCCTCCAGCCCGTTGAAAAATCGTTCCTGGTCCTCGATCCGCGCCAGCCGCCGGACGACCTCCCGCCTGACATTCGGGATCAAGCCTGGCGACCGGGCCTCGATCCAGTCGATCTGCTCCTTTGCCTCCGCCGCTTTTCCAAGGGTGCCGAGGATCGAAAGCAGGACGAGGCGGTGCATCGGATTGTAGTTGAGGTCCGACATGCGGGACCATAATTCCGCGGCTTGCGTATCGCCCCGCATGAAGGCGCAGAGCGCCATCCCCACCTCGTAATATCCCTGCGGTCCGGCATTCTTGCCGACGGCCTCCGAAATCAGCTCGCAGCCCCTGTCCCATTTTCCCGACATCGCCAGACGCAGGCCGTATTCGCCCGCCACTTCGGTATCGTTCGAATTGCTGGCATAGGCGGCTTCGCCGGCGCGCAGGGCCTCGGCCGGGTCGTTGCCGAAGAAATTGGCGAGCATCAGCGCCTGAAGCGCACGCGCATTCTTCGGATCGAGATGCACGGCGCGTTCGGCAAGCTCCCGGGCGGTGGCGAGCGTGGCAGCCGTCGGTTTCGTGTTCAGCTGATATGGAAAGCGGAATTCGTCGAGATGGGTGAGCGAAAGAAAGGCCACGACGTTGGAATCGTCAGGCATTTGCTCGGCCGCCTGCTGAAGGCAGGATTTTGCCGCGCCCTGCGCCTGCGCGGTCATTTCGCTGCGGTAGCTGTAGTAGGCCAGAATGCAGGAAAAAGCGTCCGCGCTCCCGGCGATGCTGGCGGTGTCCGCCTGGAAAATGACGCCGAACGGGCGCGCGACCGCCGTCGCGATCTCCTCGGCAAGACTTGCCTGCGTTTTCAGGATGCCCTGGACTTCCATGTCCGCATCGTAATTGTTCGCCCAGATGACGATCCCATCGGCGCGCCGCACGAGCCTCGCCGTAGAGCGCAGCGTTCCGCCTTCCAGCCTGATGCTTCCCCGCAGGGCATAGATCGGTTGCGACGAAATCTCGCCATCCCTGTTGCCCGGTAAAGCGGCGGCGACGACGATGTCATTGAAGGGAACGAGCTTTTCGATGATGTCGTCGGTGATGCCCTGGGAGATGTCGGATGCGGCTCCGCCGCCGGAGGCGCTTTCGAAGCGCTCGACGACGATGGTCGGGCGGCCGACGCTTCCCGGCGGCGTCTCATTCCCGGTATCGACCGACCTCGCATGCTGCAACATCGCGGCGGCGGCCAAGGCGGCCGCAGCACCTCCCGCAAGAAGCCAGTACCGGGACCACGGCAAGCGCCGGATCGCCTTGTCCCGGCTGACCGTATCCCCTGCCGGGGCGGCGGCTTGCGGCCCATCGTCTCCCGGGGGCGGCGGCGGAGCGGACTGCCCGGTTTGCTGCATCTCCGCAGGCTCCGCGCCTTGCCTCACCTCGAAGACAGGCGCATAGCCGCCCCTGGGAATCGTGATGATGATCCGGTCCGCGGCGCCGGCGGTCAGATAATAATGTTCCAGCTCCCTGCGCAGCCGTCCCGCTTCGATACGGACGCACGGATCCTGCTGCGCGTCGAAACTCGCATCCCGACCGAAAACCGCCTGGGCGATGGTAAATGCCTTCAGATAGTCCCGATGGCCGGCAAGCGTTTCGGTCACTACGAAGTCGAGGAACCTCCGCGCCCGCTCCGGAAGACGGAACTCCGGGCTGGACAGAATGCGGTCGAGTTGCTGCCGCACCTCTTCGGGTGAAGAAACGTCGCCGCCAGCCCTGTCAACGCCTGCATTTGGCATCGGCTCCCCCAGACTCCGATTGCAAACAACCTGCAGCATACGTCATGGACGATAGACCTCCATCGACATGTCGGCAATGCGATTTAGAAGAATAATCTAATTAAGAATTACCTTATTCACAGGCCGCCGGACACCAATACAGATCCGCATAGGCCCGCATCGGCGTAGGATACCGTATCCTACCGCAGCGGACATGTATTTTACTGCCTTCGTCTCGCCGCGCGCTCTATCATCGCCCAAGCATTCTGGAGGAGGCGGCGATGACATCACCTGAAACGTCCACATCCCATCCCATGACGAGCGCCGAGGACCTGCGCAAACGCGCTTTGGAACTCCAGCTCCTGGAAATGGAGCGCAGCGAAAAGATCAAGGCGCGTGAGGCAAAGAAACATGCCGATTTCGTCGAAGATTTCTTCCGCAAGCAGATCGGAGAAGCCGAACGCGCCGTCATCAAGCGGCTGGTGATGAGAGCGGCGGCGGACGGCAAATACGAGGCGCTGATCTACAGTTTTCCATCGACCTTCTGCACGGACAGCGGCCGTGCCATCAACAACAACCTCGCCGGATGGCAGAAAACGCTGCAGGGAAAGGCGAAGGAGCTCTATGAACTGTTTGAGGAGGTCGCCAAGCCGCAAGGATACGGGCTCAAGGCGATGATCATCAACTTCCCCGACGGCATGCCCGGCGACGTCGGCTTCTTCCTCACCTGGGAACCGCCAGTCGATGATTGACCGGCTGCGGGCGTATTGCCACGCCCGCAAGGATTGACGCTCGCCGGGATCGAAACGGCGAGCGAGATGGCCGGCCTAAAGCGCGTCGCGATCTTTCAGATTCGCTCCTTGCGCTTTAGGTCTTTGTTTTTAAGCATGTCGTTATCGCAAAACATGGGGTAATCGCGGCGCGATCACCCCATGTCATATTTATCAGATGATGGCTGTCTGGGGTGGTTGCCCCCGGTAAGATGGCAATACGGGCTCACGATTGAACCGGGCCCAAACATCGAATGGAGGCAACCATGGACCAATATATCGGGCTTGATGTTTCATTGAAAGAGACTGCGATCTCGATCCGGCAGGGAGGTAAGCGGATCTGGCGGGGGAAATGCGCTTCGGACCCCAAACTTCTGGCAGAGATGATCCGC
>NZ_JARWKX010000026.1:0-86175 GCF_047445895.1 Rhizobium sp. BR 249
GGTTTTTATCAGCAAGAGTTGGGGAGGGGTTTTTCAACACATCCCCCGCAATCGCCCGCTGCAAACTCGCATCCCCACCCTCACCCAGCCCACGCGGCACCCGCGCCAGCGCCACGGTGAGATCTGTCAGCAGCCGCCCTTCCGGCGAGACCCCGAACACATGCAGCCCATCACGGATCTGCATTTCCTTGAGATCGCAGAGATAGGCATCGAGCTTCTTCAACGCCTCGCCTTCGCTCTCGCCCTTGGCAATCCCCGCATCCCGGTCCAGCCCGATATCGGCAACAAGTTCAAGGATCTGCCGGCTCAGCAATCGGATACGCCTGGGATCGCCGCCCGAGGCCTCGTAATATTCATCGACCAGCGCCTCCAGATCCTTGAGCGGCCCATAGCTTTCCGCCCGCGTCAGCGGCGGCGTCAGGTGATCGATGATGACGGCGGCGGTGCGGCGCTTGGCCTGCGTACCCTCACCGGGATCGTTGACGATGAAGGGATAGAGATGCGGCAGCGGCCCGAGGATCGCTTCGGGGTAGCACGTCTCCGACAGCGCCAGTGCTTTGCCCGGCAGCCATTCCAGATTGCCGTGCTTGCCCATGTGAATGACCGCATCGGCGCCGAACTCTTCGCGGAGAAAAGCATAGAAAGCAAAGTAGCCGTGCGGCGGCACCAGATCGGGCGAGTGATAGCTCTCCTTGGGATCGATGTTATAGCCGCGCGCCGGCTGGATGCCGACGAGCAGCCCGCCGAAGCGCGCAAAGGGCAGCGCGAAAGCGCCATCCCGCAGATAAGGATCGGCCTCGGGATCGCCCCAGCGCGCCGTCACTTCATCCTGAATCTGATCGGGAAGAGACGCAAAGAAGCTCTTGTATCGACTCAGGGAAAGCCTCTCGCGCACCACCTTACCGTCGAAGCCAGAATTGGTCGGCCCCATCATCAGATACCGCATGAGCGCATCGCCATCGGCGGGAATATCGGCGATGGAATAACCGGCCCTCTCTATCGCCCGCATCACCTCGACGGTGCCGGCAGGCGTATCGAGGCCGACGCCATTGCCGAGCCGTCCATCACGGTTCGGATAATTCGCCATGACGAGCGCAACACGCCGCTCCGCCTCCGACCGCTGCCGCAGCCGCGCCCAGTTGGCGGCAAGGGCAGCCACATAATCCATCCGCCCCGTATCCGGCTCGCTGGAAACGATATTGGCCTCGACATCAGCATCATAACGGGCCGCCGCCTTGAAGGAGACGGCGCGCGACAGCACCCGGCCATCCACTTCCGGCAGCGCGACATTCATGCCGAGATCGCGGGCCGAGAGCCCTTGCGACGAGGCAGCCCAGGCCTCCCGCGACGAAGCGGAAAAGATCGCCTGCAGCACGACGGCGTCATTCGCCTCAAGCACGGTCGGCTCGCGATCCGCGCCGGGGGCGGAGACGGCAAAGCCCGTGGTGTTGATGACGACATCGGGTTTGAGGTCAGTGAAGATGGATTCGAGAATGCCTTTGGAGACGGGGTCCTTGAGGCTGTAGGCGAAGACCGGCAGGGGATTAAGGCCTCTTGCTTGCAACGCTTGGATCAAGGCTTCGACGGGTTTGGTTTCACCGCTCTGGACAAGGGCGCGGTAGAAGGCGATGGCGACGACGGGGCGGATCGTAGGTTCGGTTTCCACCTCTTCTGTCGTACAGGCAATGCTCCCGTCTGCCGTCGAGGTCGTGGCTGCGGGAGAAACGCCAGAAACCAGCCTCTTCCACTCCTCAACCCCAACCAGTCCCCGCCCCGGCCACCAGATCCCCGCCTTCATCAACGGCGCAGCCGGCGCCGGCTTCTCCTCGCCCGAAAGCATCGCCGCCGCATAGGCCAGAAAGCCCCGCGCATTGGCGTCACCACCTTCGATCAGATAGCCCCACAGCGCATTCAGATCCTCCAGCGCCACATTCGAAAACGGCGTCAACCCCGCATCCGGCTTGGAGTCCCCCGGCAGCACCGCAATCAGCGCACCGCAGCGCGCCGCCACCGCATGCAGCGCCTCCAGCGCATAGTGAAAATAACTCGCCCCACCCAGCGCCCGCACGATGATCAGCTTCGCATGCCGCGCCGTCCGTTCAACGTATGTATCGACCGACATCGGATGCTTCAGGCTCATCAGGCTCGCAAGCCGCAGCGAATACCCTGTCGCCCCGCCGGCATGAGCCGCGGCAATTGCCGCAAGCTCGGTATCGGCAGCCGAGAGGAACAGGATATCGCCCGGCGACTGACCGAGGTCTATCGCCTCGTCGCCATCGCTGATCGTTCCCTGCTGGGCCAGAAGCAGATGCATTCTCTATCCTCGGACGAGCGCTTCGATCGCCTTGCGCACCGCGCCCTGATCCATCTCGTGCAGGCCGATGACGACGAGGCGCGTGCCGCGCGTTTCGCCCTGCGCCCAGGCGCGGTCGAAATACTGGTCGATACGGGCACCCACGGCCTGCAGCTGCAGGCGCATCGGCTTGCCGGAAACGTCGACGAAGCCCTTGAGGCGCAGCACGTCATGCTCGGCAATGACGCCCTTCAGCTTCTCGACGAACACAGCCGTATCGGCGATTGCGCCGAGCTCGACGACGAAACTGTCGAACTCATCGTGGTCATGCGGCTCGCCATCCTCATGCTCCAGTTCGTGATGGGACTTGCGGTTGGCGATATCGTCTTCCGTGCCGATGCCGAGGCCGAGCAGCACGCTGGCCGGCACCTCGCCATTCCTGGCTTCGATCATCACCGGCTTGCGGGCAATGCGCGAGGCGACTTCGCTCTTCACGCGGCCGAGACCGTCGGCGTCGATCAGATCGGTCTTGTTGAGCACGATCAGGTCGGCACAGGTCAGCTGGTCCTCGAACAGTTCCTCGATCGGGCTTTCATGATCCAGCGATTCATCCTCGGCGCGGCGCGCATCGACGGCATCGTGATCGTCGGCAAAACGGCCGGCCGCGACGGCGGCGCTATCGACCACGGTGATGACGCCGTCCACGGTGACTTCGCTGCGAATATCCGGCCAGTTGAAGGCGGCGACGAGCGGCTGCGGCAGGGCAAGGCCCGAGGTTTCGATGACGATATGATCCGGGCGCTGGTCGCGCTCCAGAAGCTTGGTCATGGTCGGAATGAAATCGTCGGCGACCGTGCAGCAGATGCAGCCATTGGTCAGCTCGATGATGTCGTCCTCGGTGCAGTTTTCCGCCCCGCAGCCCTTCAGCACATCGCCGTCGACGCCGAGATCGCCGAACTCGTTGATGATGAGCGCGATCTTCTTGCCGCCGGCATTGGTGAGCAGGTTGCGGATCATCGTCGTCTTGCCGGCGCCGAGAAAGCCGGTGATGACGGTTGCGGGGATTTTCTGCTGGTTCATGCACTTAACCCTTCATTTTCAGCGGCAGCCCTGCCGCGACGAAATAAACTTCCGCAGCCTTCGCCGCGATCATCTGGTGCAGCCTTCCAGCATGGTCGCGAAACTCCCGCGCCATGCGGTTCTCCGGCACGATGCCGAGGCCGACTTCATTGGAAACGATGACGAGCCGCGCCTTCGCCTGCGGCAGAAAGGCGGCAAGCGCCGCAGCCTGAACCGCGATATCGCGCCCCTCCATCATCAGATTGGTGAGCCACAGCGTCAGGCAATCGACCAGGATCGCCCTGCCCTCGCCATCGATGGCCGCAAGCCGCTCGGCAAGCTCCAGCGGCTCCTCATGGGTGATCCAGGAGGGGCCACGATCGTCCTTGTGCTGGTCGATACGCGCCTGCATCTCATCGTCCCAGGCCCGGCCGGTGGCGATGTAATGACGATCGAGGCCGGTCGCGATGATGAGGTTTTCGGCGAAGCGGGATTTGCCGGAGCGTGCGCCTCCGAGGATGAGGGTGGTGGTCATGACAACACCGCCAGTAGAGGAAGCGCGCGTGCTCCTCGACCTCCCTCATTCCTGTGCTTGTCACAGGAATCCAGCGTGTCCAAGTCCTTGGGCACGAAAGACTCATTCAACAGCGTTATAGCTTCATTCACCGCGCAGACGCGCGGTGGCTGGATTCCTGTGACAAGCACAGGAATGAGGGAAGAGAGAGAGGCGCGCACCACACAAGGCAGCGCTGAATTCAGTCGTTCAGCCAAAACAACCTCCGTGCTGGCAGCGGGCGCTTTGCCCAGGGGTGGGCTTTTCGCCCGGCACGGGATGGCAGGTCTCCTGGCTCGCGGGTATCGGCCGCGATCGGGGCAAACCGTTTCCGGTCGCCCTGATCGTGCCGGCGGATCTGCCTCGCCTTCCCGGCTGCATTGGCGAAGAGGTGGACGATTCGTAGAAATAGAGGCGTCCGGCCCCGGTTGATCACCATGCATGTCCAGTGGCTTTTCCGGCATCTCCTCCGCTTCGCCCGCCCGCACCATTGCTGGCTGCCGGCGAAAAGGGCTCGATGCCGGATGGAAGACCCTGACCGCTCTACAGTCGCGGGGTCGGCTGTGATGAAGGCGCCCGGTTTGGGTCCACCCCGTCACATTCCCTTTTCATCCGGAAGGGCGCAACGCCGATCCGGAACCATCCGTTATGTCAGGATGGTTAGGCAAGCCGGGGATTGAAGTCAACCGGCCTTCGCAGCCGCTCTCGGCGCGGATTACCTGCGGCTTCCAAGCCAATACGACTGACTCTACCGGAAATATCGTCTTTTATCAGAGGCTTACGTTATGAATATTTGATCGGCGCGCCGGCTTTTCGCCGCAATTCCGTTGCAAGCGGACTGCACCGTCACCCTTGACCGGGTCTCTCCCCGCCTAGTTGTCTAGCCATGCTTATGAAATTGGATCGGCGCCGCCTGCGCGCGCTGCGTGTTTTCTTCGACCCGGGGCGGCTGCGCGCGCTGACCCGCCGCAGCGAGGTCGGCCTGTCGCTGGCAGGCGCCGTCGTCGGCATCGCCTCGGGACTTGCCGTCACCGGCATGAGCTTCGTTTCCAATGAACTGCACCAGCTGGTCTTCGGTATCTCGGACGACGAAAGGCTGAGTTCATCGCTGATCGACGACAAGCTGCTGCTGCTCACCGCTCCCGTCATGGGCGGCCTGCTGCTCGGGCTGCTGTTCTTCGTGCTGGCGAAACGGCGAAAGAAGCCGATGGTCGACCCGATCGAGGCCAATGCGCTGCATGGCGGCCGCCTGTCGCTCACCGACAGCATCATCGTCGCCGTGCAGAACCTGATTTCCAACGGTTTCGGCGCCTCCGTCGGCCTGGAGGCCGGCTATACCCAGCTTGCCGCAGGCCTCGCCTCGAAATTCGGCCTGAAGCTGCAGCTTCGCCGCTCCGACCTGCGCGTCCTCGTCGGCTGCGGCGCGGCCGGCGCCATCGCCGCCGCCTTCAACGCACCGCTGACCGGCGCCTTCTATGCCTTCGAGCTGATCATCGGCACCTATACGATCGTGTCGCTGACGCCGGTCGTCACCTCCGCCCTCGTGTCCACGCTCGTCGCAAGGCTGCTTGCCGAGGGTGATTTCACCATCGATATCGGCAGCTTCGGTTCGGTCGTGCCGGCCGACTATGTCCCGGCCCTGCTGCTCGGCGTCTTCTGCGCCGGCGTCGGCATCCTCATCATGCAGGGCGTCGCCTTCGTCGAGGAGCTGGCGCGCAAGAGCTCCATCGCTCCGCCTTTCCGGCCGGCGCTCTGCGGCATCATCGTCGGGCTTCTCGCGATGATTTCGCCGCAGGTGCTCTCGGCCGGCCACGGCGCATTGCATCTCAACCTGTCGCGTGATGTCGCGATCCCGGCGCTGATCGGCCTCTTCCTGCTGAAATCGCTCGCCTCGGCGATCTCGATCGGCTCCGGCTTCAGGGGCGGCCTGTTCTTCGCCTCGCTGTTCATGGGCGCCCTGCTCGGCAAGCTCTTCGCCTATTGCGGCCCCTATTTCGCCGATGCGACGCTGACGCCTGCGATCTATGCCGTGGTCGGCATGAGTTCGCTTGCCGTCGCCGTCATCGGCGGCCCGCTGACCATGACCTTCCTGGCGCTCGAAATCACCGGCGACTTCCCGATCACGGCGCTGGTGCTCGCCGCCGTCATCACCTCCTCGCTCGTCGTGCGCTCGACCTTCGGCTACTCCTTCGCCACTTGGCGCTTCCACCTGCGCGGCGAAAGCATCCGCAGCGCCCACGACGTCGGCTGGATCCGCAACCTGACGGTGGACAAGCTGATGCGATCAGACGTCAAGACCGCACGGGCCGGCATCTCGCTCGAAGAATTCAAGCAGGCCTTTCCTATCGGCTCGACCCAGCGCGTCATCCTCGTCGAGGAGAGCGAAAAATATGCCGGCCTCGTTCTGGTCCCGGAGATCTACGCCAACCCGACCGACGTCCAGGATGAGGGCAAGGCGCTTTCCGATTTCATCCGCTACCGCAACGATTTCCTGCAGCCGCAGATGAACGCCAGGCAGGCGGCGGCGATCTTCGACAAGACCGAAAGCGAAGCGCTCGCCGTCGTCAACAACCTGATCGAGCGCAAGGTGGTCGGCCAGCTCAGCGAAAGCCACACGCTGCGCCGCTACAGCGAAGAGCTCGACCGCCGCCGCCGCGAGGTGTCGGGCGAGATCTGACCACTATGTCTCGTCGGCGAGCCGGTAAACGTCGGCCTTCTTCGAAACGCCGCGCAGCTCGAACGAGCCGAGATGCTCGCAAGGCGCAGCACAGGTCTTCGCAAAACTCTCCGACATCAGGAGCGGCTGTTCGAGCGTGCCGCAGAGCTTTTCAAGCCGCGAAGCCTCGTTGACGGCCCTGCCGATCACGGTGAAATCCAGCCTGCCGTGAGCGCCAACATTGCCGTAGAAAACCTCGCCGAGGTGCAGCACGACGTCGACCCCGATATCGGGGCCGCCATTGCCCGTCCGCTCGCGATTGAGCGCGTCGGTTGCCTCCAGCAGATTCTGCGCCGAAGCGAGCGCCGCCATACAGGCCTTCTGCGGATCGTCCGCATCCGTCGGGAAGATCGCCAGCACGCTGTCGCCCATGAACTTCAGGATCTCGCCGGAGTTTTCCTCGACATGCCGGTCGATCAGCTCGAAATGCTCGTTGAGAAAACCGACGATCTCCTCGGGCTGATAGACCTCGGTCAGCGCCGTGAAATTCCTGAGATCCGCAATCAGGATCGCAGCATTGATCGAGCCGCCGGTCCCCCTCTGGGTTTCGCCGGCAAGGATACGCGCGCTCGTCCTGGCGCCGGTATAGACCGCCAGGATTTCGGTCGCGGTGTTCGATGCCGCCACGCGGTAGGCCGCCAGCCCCAGCGCTGGGAAAAACCCCTCGATGACCGCCAGCTGTTCATCGGAAAATCCGTCCGGCGCGTCGCTCGTCAGCGAAAAACCGAGCCCGCGCAGCGCAACCTCCTTCGGGAATTCGCAAAGGTTGATCACATGGTCCGTGCCACCGGCAAGCGCGAATTCGCGAAGCTCGGCATATTGCAGGCCCTCGCCCTTCGCCAGGTTCCACCGTCCCGTATTCTCGCCTCGGTTCAAAAGGTAGAATATCGGCGTGTTCTCGAAGTTGCGCTGCGTCTCGCTGCCGTGTCCGGCCGTTTCGATGATCGTGACGCCGCCCCTGACGAAATTGGCCGCGATGCCGCGATACATCGGATGGATGGACGGCATCCGGATGCTCGCCCGCCAGATCGGAAACCCTTCCGCGATCAGCCTCTCGCACAGACCGGTGACGAGATCGCTAATATGCTCGCTGGTGATTCCATGCTCGATAAGCCACTGAATATGATCGTTAATTTTGGAAACCTCCGCATGGGGATGGAGAACCGGGAATGGGCTTCGCCTGGCCGCGCATACTACTTATTAGCCTGCTTCGCATTGCGATACTACTCTCGCGTGAATGACGTGATGAAGTTGGACCCGCATATAGGTATCTGCCGTGTGGCCCCCTCATCTGCCTGCCGGCACGCCTTTCATTGCCTTACACTCAGCAAATTCTTCCCACCCTCCAGCACCTAACCCAACAACTCCCCCAACCACCGCGCATCCAGACAGCGCTCCAGTTCCGCGGCAACTTCATCCAGCGCCCGCTCCACGCTCTCACGATAATTCCCATGTCGGCCGGAAAGCCCGAAGCTCTCCAGCAGCCGCGCACGATAAGCATCACTGCCGAAGAGCCCGTGCAGATAGGTGCCCATGATCCGCCCGTCCGCCGAAACCGCTCCGTCAGGCGCCCCATCGACGATCGCCGAAGGCCGATCGCAATCCGGGCCGCGGGTGATGCCGAGGTGGATCTGGTAGCCGGAAAGCGGCGCGTCATATTCGGTCGAACGGGCATGGCTGTTGCGCACGGTCTTCTCCGGCGCCATCTCGGTTTCGACATCGAGAAGTCCGAGCCCCGGCGTTTCCTGCCTCCCGCCCTCGATCCCAAGCGGGTCGTGCACCATGCGGCCGAGCATCTGATAGCCGCCGCAGATGCCGATCACCCGGCCACCGCGTCTCACATGCATCTCGAGATCACGGTCCCAGCCTTGGGCCCTGAAATCGGCAAGATCCGATATCGTCGATTTCGAGCCGGGAAGCACGACGAGTCCGGCATCGGCAGGCAGCCGTTCGCCCGCCCGCACGAAGGTGAGCTCGACATCCGGCTCCACCCTCAGCGGATCGAAATCGTCGAAATTGGCGATGCGCGGCAACACCGGCACGGCGACCTTCAGTGCGCCGGTCCCGCCCCTTGCCAGCCGCTCGAGCACGACGGAATCCTCGGCCGGCAGACGCGCGGCACCCGACAGCCACGGCACGACGCCGAAGCACGGCCAGCCGGTGAAGCCTTCGATGGCGCGGATGCCGTCGTCGAACAGCGAGACGTCACCGCGGAACTTGTTGATGATATAGCCCGAAATCATCGCCCGGTCGGCTTCGTCGAGGATCGCATGCGTGCCGACGAGCGAGGCGATGACGCCGCCGCGGTCGATATCGCCGACGAGCACGACAGGCACATCAGCCCGCGTCGCAAAGCCCATATTGGCGATATCGCCGGCCCTGAGATTGATCTCGGCCGGCGATCCCGCGCCCTCGACGATGACGAGATCGGCGCCTTCGGCCACCTGTTCGAAGCTTGCGAGAACCGCACCGAGCAACTGCGGCTTCAGCCGCTGATAATCCCGCCCCTTCGCCTGCCCGAACACCCTGCCCTGCACGATGATCTGGCTGCCGTTTTCCGATTGCGGCTTCAAGAGCACCGGGTTCATGTGCACCGAGGACGGCGTGCGCGCCGCCAGCGACTGCAGCCACTGCGCCCGGCCGATCTCGCCGCCGTCATCGGCGACCGCCGCATTGTTCGACATGTTCTGCGGCTTGAACGGCCGGACGGCGAGCCCGCGATTGGCCGCCAGCCGGCAGAGGCCGGCGACCAGCACCGTCTTGCCGACATCCGAGCCGGTTCCCTGCAGCATGATCGCTCTTGCCATTGGCATCAGCCTTTCCCGAGAGCATCGTCCTTTCTGCGCTTCCGTGAAAAGCTGAACCGCTCTAGCCCGAGGCCTACAAGGGTAAAAATCCCGGGTCAAGCTCCGGCAGAAAACGCGAAAACCGCGCATGGCCTTGGCTCTGCGCGGTTTGCCGAAAACTCTGGCGTCTTCACCCTCTACACGGCGAAGCTCGCTTTCTCCGGTACGCACTACCTGAACCGAAGAAGCAGCGGTTGTTCCCGCTGCGACCCCACTGATAACGGCACATTCTTACCGGAGAGTTATTGAAGGCTTACGCAAATATTAATTTCGACTTTTTTTGACATTCCCGGCGAAATTTCTGCCGAAGGCCCCCAGGCAGTCGCGAACAGCGTGTGTTTCCATCGAAGGCGCCATTTTCGGGCTGCTGACATAAATTCTTCGAATTCAATCATTTAGTCGCGCAACCATGGGCAGAAGATGGTTGATTTCTGCGGGCGAACGCGTAGGGTTGGTCAAAATGCGCCATTGTTGAACATGACCTGCGACGCGCTGCCGAAGCCGTAGTGATAAACGGCGTCCATGAAACGGAAGACCTGTTGGGGCACCGCTCCGCAAGCATTCTTCCTTTCGGGCGCCGGAAAGATCTTTGACGATTTTTGAGACCCGGCCGCGCGTTCGAGCAAGAAAATTCGGGGAACGACGATGAAGACGCTTCTGATTTCGGCCGTCTTTGCCGCGGCTTTGTCCGTCGCCGCGCCGGCTGCGGCCGCCGAATGCGGCCAGGTTTCGATCGCCGAGATGAAATGGGCCTCGGCCGGCATTGCGGCGAACTTCGACAAGATCATCCTGGAAAAGGGCTATGGCTGCTCCGTCACCATCGTCGACGGCGACACGCTGCCGACCTTCGCCTCGATGAACGAGAAAGGCACGCCCGACATCGCGTCCGAATATTGGATCAATTCGGTGAGGGCGCTGCTCGATCAGGCCGTCAAAACCGGCCGGCTGGTGCAGGGCGCCGAGATCCTTGCCGATGGCGCCGTCGAGGGCTGGTTCATCCCGAAATTCATCGCCGACGCCAATCCCGACATTCGCTCGGTCGAGGATGCCCTGAGACATCCCGAGCTTTTCCCGGCCGAGGACGATACGGCCAAGGGCGCGATCTATAACTGCCCGGCCGACTGGAGCTGCCACATATCGACCACCAACCTCTTCCACGCGCTTGCCGCCGACAAGAAGGGCTTCGAACTCGTCGAGACCGGCAGCCCGGAACGGCTCGACGCGTCGATCGCCCGCGCCTTCGATAACAAGGTCGGCTGGCTCGGTTATTACTGGGCGCCGACCGCCGTGCTCGGCAAATACGACATGACCCGCCTGAGCTTCGGCGTCGGTCACGACAAGAAGGAATGGGACGCCTGCACCGCGGTTGCCGGCTGCGCCAGGCCTCAACTCAATTCCTACCCGGTCTCGCGTGCGTTCACACTGATGACCCGGTCCTTCGCCAGCCGCGCCGGGCCTGTCACCGCCTATCTCAAGACCCGCAAATGGGACAATGCGACGATCAACCAGGTGCTCGCCTGGCAGGACGAAAACCGCGAAAGCAACGAGAACGCCGCGATCCATTTCCTGCACAATTACGAGAGCCTGTGGACGAAATGGGTGCCGGCCGATGTAGCCGAGAAGGTCAAGGCGAGCTTATAACGGCGGGAGACGATCAACGACCGGACGATTCGAAATGACTGGCACCGTTCCCTTTCCCGACCGCGATACCGTTGCGGAAAAGCTTGCAGCGCTGTCGGACGCCGACAAATCCTTCCTGACGCTGCTGATGGAAAACGTCGCCCAGGACGACAATCTGCTCGATGGCCTGCGCCGCCACCTCGATCTCGCCGCGCAATCACCTTTCCTGAACTCGCTGAAACTCGAAAATCTCGGCCTGTGGATCGGCGCCCAGGCACCGGACCGCCTGCAGATCCGGTTGACGGAAACGGCCCGCTCCAGCCAGCATCCCGCCTACCAGGCCTTCCGGACCGGCCTCAGCCGATCCGGCGGCCTCGAAAAGGCATATCCCCCGGCCACCCGATAGGGTGGTCCGTCCCCGGCCATCCGATAAGATGGTCCGGCCCCGGTCGTCCTCTATGACGATCCGGTTCCTAAATCTCAGCCAGCCTCTCAGCCACGATTACTTCTTCGCAGCGCGATCCACTGAACGGCCGGCGTCCTGCGTGGCGTTGACGGCGTTCGCCGTATCTTTTCCCATGCCGCGGATCGTGTTGCCGCAGGAGGAAAGAGCGAGAAGAACCATGAAGGCTGCGGCAATTTTGGCCGTTGTCGTCATTTCGAATATCCTTGTTTGAAATCAACCCCGAACGGCACTCATGCCATCCGCGCCCATAACGCACAAGGGACGAAAAAGTTCACGGGCGGAAAGCAATGCTCAGGCGGCGACCGCCTTCGCTCTTTCGGCAAAAGTATCGCGGATGCTGTCGGCCACCGTCTCGATCGGCCCTGACATCTGCGAGGCGGTTAGCAGGCGGATATCGAAGGAACCGAGTTCGGGCAGCCCTTCCTGCAGGCCGAGGATCGCCATGTCCTCGCCGACATAGGAAAGCGGCAGCGGGGCGATGGCGAGATCGGAGAGCACGGCGGCGCGCTGCGCCATCGTATGGCCGCTGAGATAGGCGACGCGATAGGGCCGCTTGTTGCGTTCGAGCTGAGCAAGCGCCTCCTGGCGCCAGATGCAGCCATCCTCCCAGATCGAGATCGGAAGGGGATCGCGCCGATGGGCCGAACCGCACCGTGCGCCGGCCCAGACCAGCCGCTCGCGGAACACCACCTCGCCGCCGGTCGGGAAAGGCCGCGTCGCGCAATTGATCAGCGCCAGGTCGAGCCGCTGCTCCTCCATGCGCTTCTTCAGCCCGACGCTCATGTCGATCGTCACGTCGACCATGATGCCGGGATAGCTTTCGGCAAAACTCTTCAGGATTCTCGGCAGCAGCCGCTCGCCGATATCCTCCGGCGCGCCGAGCCTGACGACACCAGTCAGTTCCGGCATGATGAAGCGCGACACCGCCTCGTTCGAAAGCGCCAGGATGTTGCGGGCATAGGAAAGCAGCATCTCGCCGTGCCGCGTCAGCGATACCGAGCGGGCGTCGCGTAAAAACAGCGTCGCGCCGAGCTGTTCCTCGAGCTTCTTGATCTGCATGGAGACCGCCGACGGCGTGCGGAAGACCGCTTCGGCGGCGGTGGAAAAATTGCCTGTCTCGGCGATGGCAACGAAGGTGCGCAGCACATCGTTGTCAAGCAAAGGAATGGGACGGCGAAAGGGAAGGCTCATCGTCGCATCTTTCAATTTTTCTGATTTATAACGCCATATCATTTTGTTTGATTGAATGTCAATGCGCCTCCATATTTCGAGCTGTCGGAAGCTTGATGCAGCAAAGGAGGCCCGACATGTCACACACAATCATCTGGAATATCATACAGGCGCTTTCCGCATTCAAGTCGCGCAGGCGCAGGTACGCCAATTACGAAGAGGCGCTGCGGCAGATAAAGCGTTTTCCGCCGCATCTGCTGGCCGATGTCCGCGGAGATGATCCGTTCCTCTGCCCTTCGACCGCCGAATTCCTTTGAAGGCGCGCCATGTCGCTGGCGTGCCAAATCGAGCACCGCAGGCGGCTGAAGTATCCGCCCTGATCACATACCGCCCAGCAGCTTGAACGCGATGATCCACATCGTAAACGCGACGAGCGTTTCCAGCATCCGCCAGGACGACGGCTTGGAGAAGATCGGCCGCAGCCGCGTCGCGCCGTAGCCGAGGGCAAAGAAGAACAGGAAGGAGCCGGTCACAGCGCCTGCGGCGAAGGCAGCCTGCTGTCCGGGATAGCGCGTCGAGATCGTGCCGAGCAGCACGACCGTGTCGAGATAGACATGCGGATTGAGCCAGGTCAGTGCGAGGCAGGTCGCGAGCGTCTGCCGAAAACTCGCCGTTGTCGCCTCCGTCGCCGTCAGCGCGGCGTTCGAGCGAAAGGCGGAATAGAGGCTTTTGGCGCCGTACCAGGCCAGAAACACCGCTCCTCCATAGCGCATGACAGGATCGAGCCAGGGCAGCAGCGTGGCGATCTGCTGGAGGCTGGTGACGCCGAGCAGGATCAGCGCCGCATCGGAGAGCGCGCAGGTAAGGCAGACGGCGAAGACGTGTTCGTTGCGCAGGCCCTGGCGAAGGATGAAGGCGTTCTGTGCGCCGATCGCGACAATCAGGCTGAGGCCCATCATCAGGCCGGTAATATAGATCGAAAAACTCATCTTTTCGGCAAATGCCCCTTATCTCGATAAGTTGCGGTATCGCCAACAACTAATTTAGGCTACTTAATCTGGATTACCCTGATTAAGTGAAACTAATCATGCTCGATTACCCTGCCCTGCGCGCCGTCGCGACCGTCGTCCAGACCGGCAGCTTCGAACGCGCCGCGGCTGTCCTGAACGTGACGCCTTCCGCCGTTTCGCAGCGCGTCAAGCAGCTCGAAGAGCGCCTCGGCGTCGTCCTGATCGTCAGAGGCAGCCCCTGCACGGCCACCGAAAAGGGAGACTGGCTCTGCCGGCACATGGAGAATGTCGGCATGCTCGAAGCCGAGCTCCTCGGACAGTTGCCGGCCCTCGTCGATCCCGACGAGCCGCGCCAAAGGGTGACGCTGCAGATCGCGACCAATGCCGACAGCCTCGGCACATGGTTCGTGGAGGCGATATCGAACTTTGCCAGGAACTCTTCCTATCTCCTGAACATTGCCGTCGACGACCAGGACCACACCGCCGAATGGCTGCAGCGCGGCCGCGTGATCGCGGCCGTCACCAGCCTGGAAAAGCCGGTCCGGGGATGCCGGCGTTTCGCGCTCGGTACGCTGCGCTATCACGCCACGGCCACCCCCGAATTCGTCGCGCGCCACTTTCCCCATGGCGTCACATCAGAGGCGATCCGCAACGCCCCGGCGCTGACCTTCAATCAGAAGGACAGGCTGCAGAGCGACTGGATACGCAGAACTTTCGGCCGCGACCTCGATTACCCCACCCACTGGCTGCCATCGCCGCAGAGTTTCGTCGAGGCGAGCCTTTCCGGCATGTGCTGGGGCATGAACCCGATCCAGCTCACCCGCGAGCATCTGGCGTCGGGACGGCTGGTGGAGCTCGTTCCCGGCACGCCGCTCGACGTGCCCCTCTACTGGCAGATAAACCGGCTTGCCGCCGACCGCCTTGCGGATCTGACGCGCGAAGTCGTCGCGGTGGCAAAGCGCAATCTCTGACGCATCAAAGCAGCATCCTCGCGACCCCGTGGCGCTGTACCGGCATGAGGCGCAATCTCGTCAGCGATAATGCTCCCAGCCCGCCAGGTAATAATCGAGGATGACAGGCCGATCGAGCGTGCTGATGCTGACATTCTCCCTGGCGATATCCTTATCGAACTCAAAATACGTCTTCACGCCGTCCGGCTGCAGAAAGCGCGTCTCCACAGAGAGTTCAGGCTTTGCCATATTAAGCCTGGCGTCGCTTGCAAGCACGAAGCCCCACTCCCCGAAGGACGGCACATTGACATGGTAAGGGTAGATATTGGCAAAGCCGCCTGCCCTCACAGTGTCCGCAATGCTCCAGAAAGCGCGCGGCGCATAATATGGGCTGGTCGCCTGCGTGACGAACACGCCGCCCGCAGCAAGGCTGCGATGCACCAGCTGATAGAATTGCTTCGAATAGAGCCTTGCGAGCGCGTTGTTGTTGGGATCGGGCAGATCGGCGATCACCATGTCGAATGGCTCGGTGTTCTCCTGCAGATAGCCGAAGGCATCGGCGAAGACGATCTTCACTTTCGGCGAGCGCAGGCTGTTGCCGTTGAGCGCGCTGACATAGGGATTGTCTTGAGCGAGCGCGATCATACGCGGATCGAGATCGACGATCACGATTTGCTGGAGGTCGGGATATTTGAGCAATTCCCGGGCGGCCATGCCGTCGCCGGCGCCGAGCAGAAGCACGCGCCGCGGCGCGGCAGAGCGCAACGAGATCGGCACATGCACCAGCGCTTCATGATAGCGATATTCGTCGACCGAGGAGAATTGCAGGTTGCCGTCGAGATAAAGGCGCAGGTCGTCCCGGTCGCGCGTCAGCACGATCCGCTGAAAGCGCGTCTGCTCGGCATGGACGATCCTGTCCTCGTAGAGCGCCTGATCCCAATAGTTGAGAAAATAATGCGACAGCAGGATCATTGCGGTCAGCAGGCCGGTGAGCGCGACCGTCAGCCGCATGAGCCTGCGGGCGCCGGCGCCGATTTCCGCCCCGAAGACACGCAGCATCGCAAAACCGATCGACATATTGGCGAAGCCGAACAGCAGCGACGATTGATAGATGCCGAAAAAGGGCAGCAGGACGAAGGGAAAGGCGATCGTCGCCACCAGCGCCCCGAAATAATCGAAGGACAGGATGTTGGCGATATTGACCTTGAGCGGGTTGTAGCGATCCATCAGCCGCGTCAGGAACGGGATTTCCAAGCCGATCAGCATGCCGATGGCGATGGTCAGGAACAGGTAGGCGTGAATGAACAGGCCCGTCCATGCATAGGCGAAATAGAGGATCGGGATGCTGAGGCCGCCAAGCCCGGCCAGCGCCAGCTCGATTGCGACGAAACGCGCCAGGATCTCCCGGTCGATGAATTTCGAAAGATAGGTGCCGACACCCATCGAGGCCATGTAGATCCCGATGGTCAGCGAGAAGAACTTGACGCTGTCCCCTAAGAAATAGGAGGCGGTGGTGGCGATCAGAAGTTCGTAGATGATCGAACAAAGGCCGGAGATGAAAGCCGAGAAGATCAGCGCTGCGATCTGTCTGCGGTTGCCGTTTCCGGTCCGGTCCGTCGCTTCTTCCGACATCGGCTACTTGCCGCTTTCCGGCCCGCCGCCCAGCAGGTGCGCGCCGCCGGCGCTGCCCGACCGGTTGCTGCGCTCCTGGTAGACTTCGACCTGGCTGGAATACCAGGCCGAGGCCGGCATGTGAAAGCCGCCGTGACCGGCATAGCCGTAGCCGTGAAGCGCCATGTAAAAGAGCATGACGTAGAGGAATGCCAGCGCAGCAGTCACGATGCAGAGCACGTTTCGAGTTCTCGCGTTCATGAACTTTTGCTCATTCTTCTGATTTTTTGCAAAACTGCACCGATCACCAAAGTCAGGATGCCGAAGAGCGTATGAGGTATGCTGCTCGCATAGGGCATAGTGACGGTCACGAATATGTGGTCGGGCCGAAAATTACCCTGGGTTCTGATATTGAAGTAGTATTTGCCGCTTTGAGGAATTGTGAGCTTCATCTCCGAGCTCTTCTCGGTCTCATCCCAAAAGCCCTCGTCGTCCCTTCCCGTCTCGTGCCAGAGCTCCTGGCCGAATGAGAGCAGGTAATCCTGTTCCTCGTCCAACAGCTCGGCCTCGACAAAGCACCAGGTATTGAGAGCGGGCTGCGCGATACTCATCTCCACCTTGACCACCTGGCCGCGCCTGTCGATCGTGAACGGGCCGATCAAGGCATAGTTATTGGCGGCATACTCCTCCCCGGCTTCGAGCGGCTCCACCTCCTCGGCAACGGGCTGAGGACGAAACGACACTGCGCCGTTATAGAGCGTTTCCACGGGTTCACTGAACTTCAAGGCGGTGATCAAGCTGAGCACGCTGAAGAAGAAGAAAACCGCCACCAGATAGCCGAGTTGGATCCCCTCGTCTTCAGCAGGCAGCAACCGGAATTCTGGTTGGTGTTTCCGTGAAAAATCCGTCCGCACGGCGCCGCCTTCAAATCAGGAAAGCAAGAACGACGGCAAAACACACAGCCATCGTCGCTTCCAGCAGACCTGCCCCGACATTGGCGTCCAACCGGATCTCGCCGCCGAGCGACTGACCGCGAATGGTCATCCGGTCCATCACCAGCCGCAGGATCGGCAGGAAGATGAAGGCGGCGACATCGGCAATGAAGAACTCGGTCAGATCTTTTCCCCAGTCGACGAAGTTTCCGGCCGAGGCGTTCATGATGATGATCGCGAGCGCGACGAGATGACCGGCGAAAGCGACGCCGCTGGCGACGTTCCTGCCGCGCAGCGCTTCATGAATGTCATAAGGCAGGAGCCGCTCGTAGACGAGCGTGAACAGCAACAGCGACAACTGGCCGAGCACGAAGAAGACGATGACCGACAACAGGCCGCCGCCCTCGCCCGATATCGAGCCTGCGATGACCAAGCCGGTTGCGATGTAGGCCCCGCAATGTACGGCCCCGACGCCGATGTTCTTCTCGTTGACCAGTTGGTGGGTATCGTCGAACTTGCGCAGCACCGCCCGATCGCTGAACCAGCGCGCGAGATTGAGCAGGCCGATACCGAGCAGCGAATAGCCGCCAACGACGACGAGGTCGTGGACGAGGCCGCCTGCCGGTCCGTAGAGCGCCGCGACATAAATGGCTGCGGTTGCAAGATAATAGCCGGACATGGAAAGCCCGACGGCGAGATTGTCGTTCCGCGCAAGCTCCTCGTCGAGTTTATAGGAGACCGCCAGAGCCTTGAACCATTTCGCGGTCAGGATGAGACCGAGATAAAGGAGGATGAAGGCCGGCGCCCGGACGATATCGTCCACCGCAAGTCCTCGGAAATCCATGTCAGCGTCCTGCGGAGGTTGAAAATAGGAGGGATGAAAACGTGTATTCTTTGCCTGGTGCGGCTTCAATAGTAAAAGCGCAACTTTCACATGTAAAAATCAGTATCGCCGGCCGCGCTCCACGGTCGCAACCGTTGCGTGGGACGGCATGAAACTGGTCTTCAGCGGTTCGATCGCATCCTCCGCCCGGCAAGCTCCGCAGAGAAAAATATCCAGCGCTGCATATCCCGTCTCGGGCCATGTGTGGATGCTGATATGCGATTCAGCCAGGAGAGCGACCCCGGTAATGCCTCCACCGGCGCCGAACTGATGCAGCCGCGTTTCCAGAACCGTCGCGCCGCAGGCCTCGGCAGCGCCACGCATCGCCGCCTCTATGAAGGCCGCATCTTGCAGCCCTCGCGCACCCCAAAAATCGAGCAGGACGTGGGTGCCCGGCGGATAATCCGTCTTGCCAGGCGCATCGGATGTCTTGAAGGGCATGCAAGTTCCTGTTGATATTGGAACTCCTGCATATCTCCACCCGGGATAGCCACGCTAGTGCCAATTCCAACCATGGGCATTTTGTGCCGCGACGACATGCTTCGGCGCGATCGTGCGCTCAAGCGATGGCGATGATTTCCAGCTCCTGGCCGCCGGACTCCACCACGTCGCCCACAGCCTTGCCCATCAGAAGCCGCGCCACCGGCGAAACGTAGGAGATCGATCCGGCCTTGGGGTCGGCTTCGTCTTCGCCGACGATGCGATAGGTCTGCACGCGCCCGTCGTCGCGGCCGAAGGTTACGGTGCTGCCGAATGCCACGGCGTCCGTGGACGCGGGTTCGGGCATCAGCTGGGCGCTGCGGAGTCTTGCCGCGAGATACCGCAGATCGCGCAAGGGGCCGGCCGCCTGCCGCCGCTTTTCGTTCACGTCGTCGATCGTGCTTGTGGCGTCATAGGCCTCTCGCGCCGCCTGGAACTGCTGCTCCAGAGCCTTCAATCCCGCTTCCGTGACGAGGTTCGGATGCGGCGAAATCGGACGGTCCGGCAGCAGGGTTTCCGAAGCGGTTTCGAAACTCTCTTCCTTGGTGAAGGCGACAGCCAATCTTGAACTCCATTGCAGGCGCTATGCGCTTATCATCAGGGGCGATTGCCCCAATTTGGAACCATACATACACCGGCTGCCGATGAACCGCCAACTTTGCGGCTTCCGTCTGCCGGGAACGTCCTGGCCGCCATGACGTTTATTCCCTCCAGAAGCACCGTAGCGCAGGAGGATCGAATGCCCGGCCGGCAGCGAAGGAGCGGCAACGCAGTCAGGAACAGGCCATGCCCTCCTTCCTGACCGACGCCATGCCGCTGACGCCGAGTTGGTGGGATCTAGCCGCGCGCATCGCACTGACCGTCGTCGCCGGCGGCCTCATCGGCCTCGACCGCGAGCGCGGCGGTCATGCGGCGGGCTTCAGGACCACGATCCTGGTGGCGCTTGCCGCCTGCCTGGCGATGATCCAGGCGAACCTCCTTCTATCGACCTACGGAAAAACCTTTAGTTATTTCACGCAGATGGACGTGCTGCGCTTTCCCCTCGGCGTGCTGACGGGTGTCGGCTTCATCGGCGGCGGCGCGATTCTCAGGCGTGGTGACACGATGACCGGCGTCACGACGGCCGCGACCATGTGGTTCATGACCGTCGTCGGCCTCTGCTTCGGCGGCGGACAGATCGTGACCGGAACGATCGCAACCATGGTTGCCTTCATCGTGCTTTCGCCAATGAAACGGCTGGATACCTGGCTGCGCTGCGAACGCAAGGCGACGCTCGTCCTCTACGGGTCGAGCTCCGACATTCCCGACCTGTCGGCTGTGCTTGGCCCCCTCGAATGCAGCGCGCTGTTCGGATCGCTGAAACGGACCGAAGACGGCCGCATGGGGACGACCTTCGAGCTGCGCTGGCTCGCGAAAGATCCGGACGCATCCGCCCGTGCGATCCTGGCTGCCGTCTCCGAGGCGCATGAAATCGCGGAATTCTCGATGCAGTCGACGGCGACCTGATCCAAGGGAACCCTGCCCTATTTCGAAGCGTGTTCGGGTTTGCCCTTCCTCTTGGTCGAAGCGAACTCTTCGAGCTGCTTTTCGCTCATGGATTCGACCATCTGCTTCGAAGCGCCCTTGAGCTCCTTCTTCGGCGTCTCGCCGCGCTTGGCCGAAAGCGCGGCGCCGGCAGCCTTTTGCTGGGCTTTGGATTTGGCTGGCATATCGATCTCCTTCTGAGGACGGAGCCCGCTCGATCAAACTTTCCTTCGCTTGCGGCGAAGGCTGCGGCCGGAGCCGCAGCCGATCGCGCGTCAGTTGATGGTGGCCCACTGGCTGCGGACATCCCGTGCGTTCTTCGACAGGTGAACGTGAGCATCAACATGATCGACCCAGTCGAGCGGGATCAGGTGATGCTTGCCGTCCTCGGAGTCGGTCTTGGTCAGCTTGATACGGCTGGGACCATCGAGATGATCGACCGTCCCGACATGGGTGCCGTCGGCGGTCAGAACTTCCATATGTTCACGAATCTGATCTGCGGAAATCATCGTTTCCTCCTTTGCGTCACTGGCAGTTACCAGGCCGCAACGATGGGGAGCGGAGTTGGTTCCAAGGCCCTTTGCCGCAACCCGGATTCTCCGCTGCCGGCGCACGCCGATCATTCAATCTCGTTGATGTTATCCATAAGCTCTATTCGTTTGAATGATGGGTTCCGAGAGCCCATATTTACAGCATGGACATGGAACGAACCTCCCATCGCTGCCATGTCCCGGCTCAGGAAAGGAACCGAAAAATGACCACGCTTACCTATCGGGGTCACGGTAAGACCCATACATCAGGCGAATTCCACTTTGCTCTGGCAGATTACGCCCACAAGCTGGTGCTCGCCTGGACCCGCTGGCGGACCGCCCGCGAAATCGAAGCTATGCCGTTCGACATTCGCAAGGACATCGGCTGGCCGAGCACGGACGACAGCAAACACCGGACCATGTAATGAATGCGACATTTCTTCCCCGATGAGGGCGGCGCCTGCCTCACGCAGCACCGCCTTTTTCGTCTCCTGGCTGTCCAATTCATAGCCGCTTTCGATCCCGAATTTCCGCCGCCTGCAGGCCCATCCTCCGCCCTGTTCCCGGTTTGACGACGGTTCCGGCAGTCAAATCGCGGTCAATGTCGCATATTTGCTCTTCACGGCCGCTTTTTTCCATGCGAGTGTCGCTTTCAGGACATCGGCGCGACGCATTCCGCGCAACGAATAGGTCATCGTTCCTCGAGCATGGATTTCGCTATGAACAGGATGCAGATCAAGAAGCGTTCACTGGTCTTCTTTATGGTACCGCAATTCACCATGCTGCCCTTTTCGGCGGCCGTGGACACCTTGCGCATCGCCAACCGCATGCTCGGCTATCAGGCCTATACTTGGCGGCTCGCCTCCGTCGATGGAGAGAAGGTCTATTCTTCCTGCGGCATCGGCATCGAGGCGAATTCATCGCTCGCCGAAGAGCGCCGCCATCTCGGCGGGGAAAACCGGCCCGGCATGGTGCTCGTCTGTTCCGGCATCGATATCGAGGAATTCAACAACAAGTCGGTCAATGCCTGGCTGCGCGAATGTTATAACCGCGGCGTCGCCGTCGGGTCGCTCTGTACGGGCGCGCATGTGCTGGCCCAGGCCGGCCTCCTGAACGGCAAGCGCTGCGCCATCCACTGGGAGAACCTGCCGGGCTTTTCCGAAGCCTTTCCGCAGGCAGAGGTCTATGCCGACCTCTATGAGGTCGACGGCAATCTCTACACCTGCGCCGGCGGCACCGCCTCGCTCGACATGATGCTGAACCTCATCGGCGAGGATTTCGGCGAAAGCCTCGTCAACCGTATCTGCGAGCAGCACCTGACCGACCGCGTGCGCAACCCGCATGACCGCCAGCGCCTGCCGCTGCGCGCCCGCCTCGGCGTGCAGAACGCCAAGGTCCTGTCGATCATCGAACTGATGGAAGGCAATCTCGCCGAACCGCTGTCGCTGATCGAGATCGCCGACGGCGCCGGCCTCTCCCGCCGCCAGATCGAGCGGCTGTTCCGCCAGGAGATGGGGCGCTCGCCGGCGCGCTACTATCTCGAAATCCGCCTCGACCGCGCCCGCCACCTGCTGGTGCAGTCCTCCATGCCCGTCGTCGAAGTCGCCGTCGCCTGCGGCTTCGTCTCGGCCTCGCATTTCTCCAAGTGTTATCGCGAACTCTACCACCGCTCGCCGCAGCAGGAACGCGCCGAGCGCAAGACCACCATGGCGACGGCACGGCAGGCGGTTGCGGCTTGAGACGCAACATCTCATCGTCATGCTCGGGCTTGTCCCGAGCATCTGCCTCCGGTCGCGGGCGAGAACGTGCTGTTCGAGAGCGGTCGAGGAGCGAAGATGGCGCGGCATATTCTCTTCTCCCCAGCGGGGAGAAGGTGCCGGCAGGCGGATGAGGGGGCCACACGGGACACCCTTTCCATCGTAAACCATCCCGGCACGCAGGCGGAAACCGCATGCCCAATCATGGTAGAAGACTGCATAAGCACTGTTGAAAGGCCTGCGTCTCCGGCCCCCTCATCCGCCCTACGGGCACCTTCTCCCCGCTGGGGAGAAGAGGGAATCGAAACGTCGGCGCTCTCACCTCGGCTACCGGGTACTTAGAACGAGGATAGCGGGATGAGTGGCAGGCGCGGCGACTGATGACGCGCCATGAAACCAGAAACGCCCCTACTGCGCCGCCTCCTCCGTCATCCTGGCGTCGGAATAGACCTGGTTGCGGCCGCGGTGCTTGGCCATGTAGAGGAACTGGTCGGCGGCGTTGAGATAATTTTCGAAGGTTTCGTAGCTGCCGATTTCGGCAATGCCGATCGAGATGGTGACGCCGAGATCCTCGTCGTCGGCCGTGACCTTCAGCCGTGAGATGTCCGAGCGGATCTCGTCGCAGAGCTTGGTGGCGGCGGCCGAATCCATCTGCGGGAAGAGGATGGCGAATTCTTCACCGCCGAGGCGCGAGAGCAGATTGTCGCTGCCCTCGAAGATCGTGAACAGCCTGTTTGCGACCGCCTTCAGCACCTTGTCGCCGATCTCGTGGCCGTATGTATCGTTCAGGCGCTTGAAATGGTCGATATCGAGAATGGCAACCGAGCTCGGCACTTTCAGCCGCAGACACTCATTCACCAGCTTCGGGCCGTTATCGTAGAAATAGCGGCGGTTATAGAGGCCGGTGAGGTAATCGCAGGCCGCCGCCGCCCTGAGCTGGCGCATCTGCGCCAGCGTCTCGGCATTGTTGGCGATGCGGCATTGCAACTCCTCGGCAACGAAGGGCCGGTAGACGAAGTCGCTGGCGCCGGCCTTGAGGAAGCTGGCCGACAGCATGCGGTCGTTGGAGGAGGAAACGCCGATGACGCGCAGCCGGTCCGAACCGAAGCGATGGCGGATGCGCCGCGTCAATTCGTAGCCGCTCATATCGGGCATGTGATGGTCGGTGACGACGAGTTCGATATCGCCATAGGCTTCGAGTGCAGCGAGCGCCTCGAGCCCCGAATTCGCCTCGACGACGAGATATTGCTGCGCCTTCAGGAGATCGACGAGCACCTGGCGGGCCGAAACGACATCGTCGACGACCAGCACCCGCGTCTTGCGGTTGGAGATCGCGCGGCGCACGGTCGCGACCAGGTTGTCGAGCGCGAACTCGTTGTCCTTCAGCACATAATCGATGACATTGCGCTCCATGATCTTGTTGCGCGTATTGAGATCGAATGTCGCGGTAAAGACGATGGCCGGGATGTCGTGCTCGATCGTGCAGTCGAGCGCCTCGCCATAGGGAGAGTCGGGCAGGTTGAGATCGACGACGGCCATGGTGTAGCCGTGACCATCGTCGGAAAGTTCCCTGCGAAGCGCCTTCAGCGACGAGCAGGACTTGACGGTAAGGCCGAGTTCCGTCTGGAACCGGTGGCAGAGCACGGCGGAAAACATCCTGGAATCTTCAACCAGAAGTATCTTGAGGCCGCTGGAGCGCAGCCCGATGCCATCCCGCTGGAAATCCCCCTGAAAAGCCACGGCCGCTACTCCCCCATGCGCCTCACGGGCTCGACTCGGCCCTCCCCCCGGCGCGGCGGACGATAGCCGAGAGGCCCATCCGCGTGAAGGGGACAAATAATAGGATTACTTGCAATTGCAGAAATTCGACGTACGCCGCCGAAGACAGCCCCCGGCTTCCTCGCCATCCCTCTGGAGCGGCCGTCAGGCAACCGCCCGCTCCTTACGCATCGACTGGATCTGCAGCAGCGTGTCGAGGTTCTGGTTGACGCGGCAGTAGAATTCCTCGTCGATGAAGGGGCGCAGCATGAAATCATTGCCGCCGGCCTTCAGGAACCGTGCCGAAAGCAGCCGGTTCGACGAGGAGGAAACGCCGATGATGCGCAATTCATGCGAGCCGATATGGGCGCGGATGCGCCGTGTCAGCTCGAACCCGTCGATGTCGGGCATGTTGTAATCGGTGATCATCAGGCCGATATCGCGATTGGCCTTCAGGATCTCCAGCGCCTTGACGCCGTTTTCGGCGGTGCTGACGCGGAAATTATAGCGCTTCAGCCGGCTCGACAGCAAAGCGCGCGCCGTGGCGCTGTCGTCGACGATCAGCACGTGATGGCGATGATTGGTCAGGAACCGGCAGATCGATTCCGCCAGCAGGTCGACGGCGAAGACATTGTCCTTGAGGATGTAATCGACGATATCCTTGGCCATCAGCTTGTCGCGCATGCCTTCCTGGAAGGTGCCGGTGAAGACGATGGTGGGAATGGAGAGATCGACCAGATATTCCAGCGCTTCGCCGTTTTCGGCGCCGGGCAGGTTGATGTTCGAGATCGCCAGCGTGATCGGCTCGGAAGACTTGTCGTAGGAAAACTGCAGATCCTCGAAGCTGCGGCAGATCTCGACATCGATGTCGAACAGCTCCTTGAGGCGTTTGCTGATCATCGAGGTGAATACGTTGGAATCTTCCGCGACAATAATCCGCGCACCGGCAAACATTTCCCCGGAATATTGCATCCCCGAAATACCTAGAAACGCCATAGCAAACCTTTGATGTAAATCTGTCCCCGGGTCGATTTGATACATCAATTGATTTGAATAATTATTAATCAGCGCGTCCCGATATGAAACGAAGATGCAACCAGGTGCGCCGGCTCCGGTTTCTTTGCGGATATGATTAAGAAATTCCCGCGCGGAACGGGTGATGAGCGCCCGCAACGGGGAATGGCAGTTCAACTGCCCCCAAGCACCAAACCCAGCGAACGCAGGAAATGCGCCTCGATCTTATGCAGCAATTCGGCGCGGGCCGACGGGGTCTCGGCGATGCCGGGCTGATTGACCACGCCATGCAGGGCATTGAACAGAAACACCGCCGTAAAGCCGGGATCGTCGACCGCCCAGGCATCATCGGCTGCCCCGGCGGCGATGAGCTCGCTCAGATGCGCGATCAGGATGTTGCTGGAAAGCCCTTCCCGCGTTGCCGGAGGCGCCGCCACGAAGGCGAGGTGATGCAGGCCGGCCGCATCGAGATAGCCGGTCGCGCAGGCGGCCGACCACGCCGCCAGCTTGCCGCGCCAATCCTCCTGCCGCTGTCCCTCGACTGCCGCGACGATACCGTCCAGAACGCCCTGCACGAAGCGGCCGCGCAGCGCTTCCAGAACATCGGCCTTCGAGGAGAAGCGCAGGTAGAAGGTGCCCTTGGCGACCCCTGCCCCTGATGTGATCTCCTCGATGGTGGTCTGCTCCACGCCCTTTGCCAGGAACAGCCGCTCGGCCGCGGTCATCAGTTCGTCGCGGCGCTCTTCAGCAGGCTTGGTTCTCGGTTTTGAAACGGGATCGGCCGGCATGGTCCATTCTCACTGGCGGCGCGATGGCTCGGCCCTGTGCAGGTAGCCGGCAAACACGTCGCGCATCGCGGCGTTTTCGATTTCAGGCAGCAGACGACCGACCTCCCCGCGATGATAACCGGCATGCGTCGCCACATGCGCCAGCATTTCCTCGCGGGACATGCGCCCGCGCCCGCCATCGGTGAAGGTGAAGTCGACGACTTCTTCCATTTCATCTGGCGTTATACGCGAGGTGTAGTCGACATACCAACGGTCCGTCTCCCTGATATCGGCCGAAAGCTGCGCCAAAGGCGGCGTGACGCTGCTCCAGCTCGCCGTGTAGTCGTGAACCTCCCGCTGAAGATTGGCTGCGAAGATGCGGTCGACGAGATGGGCATGGTTGAGCACACGAAGGGCCGAGGAAAAGGCATCGGATCGGCCCTCTTCGCCGAGCGCGCTCAGCGCGTCCAGAAGTTCCTCGTCAATGCTGGCTTTGTATCGGAACAGGGAATTCAGCAAGGTCCGCGCGCTCATGGCGATCTCCGGGCGGTGAAACGGATGGCGCCGACATCAAGCCGGCTGCTCTTGTTTACGCCACTGACTGATGGTCAGTCAACAACCGTGACGCTGCCCGCACGCAGTTTCACGGGGTCTTAGGCACAGCACCCGGTCCTTGCCGCTGCCGGTCCGCAGCAAGCCGCCGCCTTCTCGTTTTCTTCCGCCAGCCACCGGTCGCGCGGCTTGCAGCTTGCCGGCCTCGGCGACAACTCGACATGCATCGTACCGGCGCATGAAACCGGCATCGCCGCGCAATAAAGCTGCATCGGCCGCACGCCGTCGCTGACCTCGAAGGTGAGCCTGGCGGAGCCGTCGAGCTGTACGTGCTCCGTCACCTTGCGGATGATCGCATGGAACTTGCCGGCCGGCATATGCGTGCGCTCGCCCTCCTCGATGTCCCAAAGCTGGATGAAGATCTCCGTCCATGCCTCGGGATTGGCGCCGCAATCGAGGCCTGCGAATTGGCCCGCCTTGACCTCGGTGATATGATAGCCCTGATTCACCGGCCGGCCGTCGTAGTGAAAAACCAGCGGCGCGTCTTTGTCGCCGGAGAGCGCGTTGAGCAGCAGGCCCAGGTTGATGTCTTCCGCTTGAATTTTACCGTTGTCGATGACATTCATTTGCGCTAATCCTCATTTCAACAATTCAAGGATTATTGAAATATGGATCAACGTCAAGCCCTCGCCGCATTCGGCGCGCTTTCGCAGGAAACGCGCCTCCAGATCGTTCGCATGCTTGTCGTATCGGGTCCTGACGGAATGGCGGCGGGCGCCATCGCCGAAAGGGCGGACGTCTCCCCCTCCAATGTCTCCTTCCATCTGAAGGAGCTGGAACGAGCCGGCCTGATCGCCCAGCAGCGTGAATCCCGTTCGATCATCTACACCGCCAATTACGAGGCGCTCGGCGGCCTGATCCGCTTCCTGATGGAGGATTGCTGCGGCGGCAACGCCGAGATCTGCGCCCCCGCCGCCACTGTCGCCGCATGCTGTGCACCTGCAATCAAGGAGGAACTGCAATGACCACAGACCGCGTTTACAATGTGCTCTTTCTCTGCACCGCCAATTCTTCCCGCTCGATCCTGGCTGAATCCATCCTGGAGACCGAAGCCAAGGGCCGGTTCAAAGCCTATTCCGCCGGCAGCCAGCCGAAGGGCGAGGTCAATCCCCTGGCGCTGAAGGAGCTCGCGGCACTGGGTTATCCCTCGGCCGGTTTCAGTTCGAAGAGCTGGGACGAGTTCGCCAAGCCCGGCGCACCGGAGATGGATTTCATCTTCACCGTCTGCGACAGCGCCCATGGCGAAGCCTGCCCGGTCTGGATCGGCCATCCGATGACCGCTCACTGGGGCGTCGAGGATCCGGCCGCCGTCCAGGGCAGCGAGGTCGAGAAGGGCCGCGCCTTCGCAGAGGCCGCCCGCTTCCTCAAGAACCGGATCATGGCCTTCCTCAGCCTGCCCTTGTCGTCGATCGACAAGCTGGCGCTGGAGCAGCATCTGCGCCAGATCGGCGCGATGGAAGGCGCGACCGCAAAACCGGCAGGGGCCGGCTGATGGCGTCGTTCGATCTGCCGCGCCGGCTGGTGGCCGAGGCCCTCGGCACCGCCATGCTGGTCGCAACCGTCGTCGGGTCGGGCATCATGGCAAGCTCGTTGACTGGGGATGTCGGGCTCGCTTTGCTCGGCAACACGCTCGCGACCGGCGCGATCCTGGTGGTGCTGATCACCGTGCTCGGGCCGATTTCCGGCGCCCATTTCAATCCGGCCGTCTCGCTGGTCTTTGCCATGTCGCGCGCGCTGGCGAAACGCGATCTCGCCGGCTATGTGCTGGCGCAGATCACCGGCGGCATCGTCGGAACCGTCGTCGCCCATCTGATATTCGCCCTGCCGATCGTCGAATTGTCGAGCAAGGTGCGCACCGGCGGCGCGCAATGGTTTTCCGAAGGTGTAGCGACCTTCGGGCTGGTCGCCATCATTCTCGCCGGCATCCGCTTCGAGCAGAAGGCGGTGCCGTGGCTGGTCGGGCTCTATATTACCGCCGCCTACTGGTTCACCGCCTCGACCTCCTTCGCCAATCCGGCCGTCGCCTTGGCCCGCTCGCTGACCGACAGTTTCTCCGGCATCCGCCCGATCGATCTTCCCGGATTCTGGATTGCCGAAATAACAGGCGCTGTCGCAGCCCTTCTCCTGTTCACCTGGCTGCTGCAGCCCGGCGCTTCGTCAACGCTATCGTCAGAGGCAAAACTATGAACGTCACCATCTACCACAATCCGGCCTGCGGCACGTCGCGCAATACGCTGGCGATGATCCGCAACACCGGCATCGAACCCACGATCATCGAATACGTCAAGGAGCCGCCCTCGCGTGAGGATCTGATCAAGATAATCGCCGATGCCGGGCTGACGGTGCGCGATGCCATTCGCCAGAAGGACACGCCCTACGCCGAACTCGGCCTCGACGATCCCGCTCTGACGGACGACCAGCTTTTGGACGCCATGCTGGCGCATCCGATCCTGATCAACCGGCCCTTCGTCGTCACACCGCTCGGCACACGCCTGTCGCGGCCATCGGAACTTGTGCTCGAAATCCTGCCGGAAACGCACAAGGGCGCCTTCACCAAGGAAGACGGCGAGAAGGTGCTCGATGCGGAAGGCAAGCGGATCGTCTGACCCTGCGGGGCGCTACTTGACGATCGCCGAGCCCTTGACGATGTCGATCGTCTCGCCGCCGTCGAGGCCGATGCGGTCGCCGTCGGGCGTCGTCATGAAGCAGCCGGAGGGGCAGAGGCTTTCCGAAGCGCCGGCATCGACCACGACCTCGACGCGCTGGCCGCCCTCGGTGATGACGAGCACCACGGCGGCGGGATCGGTGTTGGTGATGGATGCCGCATGGGCCGCCGGCGCGGCAAGCAGCGGGACAAGCAGAACGGCGGCAAATCTTGCCATCATGTGCGGCGGCGCGGATGCGCCCTCCCCTCGAACGATCGGTGCTGCCCTCGGCAGCGATCCCGATTGTCAGGGATGATGCACATAGACCTGTGAATGATGGCTGAATGAGCCGTTCAGCTCTTCAGGCCGCCCTCCGCCGTCCGCCCGCGCAGCTGCCGCACCGGCCGCTCCTCGTCTTCCATCGGCTTGTCCCGGGGCGTTTCCTGGCCGTCCGCCTGATCCTTGCGCGCGTTGAGAGGGAGAGGCGCGGCATCGCGATGGATGGTGAGATCGCTCTGCGGCAGCGGGATCTCGATACCCTCGGCCCTGAAGCGCCGAAGGATCTCGATCCTGAGATTGTTGCGCACCGTCATGCCGTCGCCCATGTCGGCGAGGAAGAAGCGCAGCTCGAAATCCAGCGAATAGGGGCCGAAGCGCAGGAATTCGACATGCGGCTCCGGATTGCGCATGACGAGCGGAATCTTCGCCGTCAGTTCCAGCAGGATATCCATCACCTTCTGCGGATCGGCGTCGTAGCTGACGGAAACCGGGATTTCCGAACGGCCGATCTTGTTGCGGTGCGTCCAGTTGCCGACGAGACCGTTGATCAGCTCCGAATTCGGCACGATGATCGATTGCTTGCGGAAGGTCTCGATCTCGGTGGCGCGCACCGAGATGCGCTTGACGATGCCTTCGGCCGTGCCCGAGACGACATGGTCGCCGACCTTGAACGGTCGCTCGACGAGCAGGATCAGGCCGGAGACGAAGTTGGAGACGATGTTCTGCAGGCCGAAACCGATGCCGACCGAGAGCGCCGAGGCGACGAGCGCGAAACTCGACAGATCGATGCCGGCCGCCGAGACGCCGATGATCGCCGCAATGCCGACGCCGAGATAGCCGATGCCCGTCTTGACCGAATTGCGCACGCCGAGATCGACATGGCTGCGCGCCATCACATTGCCGTCGAGCCAGCGCTGTATCCAGCGCGTCAGCAGGTAGACGCCGGCAAAGAGCAGGATGCCGGTGCAGATGCCGAGCAGCGAAATGCTGATGCCGCCGAGCTTGACCTCGGTGAACAGCCGGAAGGCGATGAGCTGCAGGTCCTGCACATGGAAGCCCCAGAGCAGCAGGATGAGCGGAATGCCGACGATCAGCGCCACCGCATAGATGGCAAGACCGACGAGCAGGCCGACCTGGTCGATCGCCACAGGGCCGAGGTTGAAGCGGCGCGTCAGGAAACGCGCGAAGAAGGTATCGCCGAAGCTCTCCTGCCGCGATATCGCCTTGCCGGAGAGCAGGCCGACATACATGGTGGCGACGACGGCGCCGGTGATGATGAGCTGCGTGGCGACGAAGCGCGCCAGCCCGACATAACCCGAGAGCGCCGAAACGATCAGGGCAGCGCCGACGACACGCAGGATGATCGCCATGCCGCGCGGCCAATGCCGGCCCGGCGCATCCGGATCGCCGCTTCTTGCCAGCATCGGCTTGCCGAAAGACACGGCGATCAGGATGATGCCGATGATGAGCGCGGCGATCAGGCTTCTGACGACAGTCAGCACCAGCGGCGAGCCCATCGCCTCGCCGATGCTGCTGAAGAGATAGTCGAGCCCGTTGATGACGGCCATCGCCAGCAGGCAATAGCCGATCGATCGCGCGCCGAGATTGGAAAGCCGCACCAGCCGCCAGCGCGGTTCATGCGGCGCGAAAATCGCGTTGACGAAGCGACCGACGAAATAGACGAGCCCGATCGTGCCGAACAGCGCGCCGATGACGGGCGCGATATCGGGCCTCAGCACGTTGAAACTGTTGAGGAAGAAGAAGGAGGTGACGAGCAGCACCGAAAGCGCCAGCGTGCGGATCAGCGTCGACCAGAAGGCGATCGACAGCCGGCCGATATAGGACGGGTTTTCGACCGCCTCGTCGCGGCGCAGATAGGAGCCGAACAGCCGGTAGCTGCCGGAAAGCAGGATCAGCGCCGAGGCGAGCGACAGGAGGATCGCGGCAAACAGCGGGAAACGCTTGAATTTCCAGACGAAGCTGGCCCAGCTCGACAGGGCCTGCGCGAATTCGCCGGTTTCCCGCACGAAGGCGCTGGCGGCATCGTCGAGAACGGAGACCGAGATCTCGGTGCGCTTGAAAAGCGTATCGGCAAAAAGCTGCCGCCGCATCTCTATGATCTCGTTGAGAAGCTTCGTTACCGCAATCGACAGGTTTTCGGCATCGCCCGTCACCGCGTTGATCTGCGCCCGCTCGGCGGCAAGCGCGTTGCGCTCGTCCGTGACGATCTGCGCCTCCGGCGGCTGCCCATCCTTCGGCGGCTCGCCGATCTCCGTCAGCCGGTTCTTGATCTGGTCGAAACGCGGCCGCAGATTGACCGATATGGTGATGACGGCGCGGCTGAGCTCGTCCGCCTTGGTCGCAAGCCCGACCAGCGCATCGTCATTGTCGGCATTCTCCTTGACGCCGTCCTGAAGCGAGGCAAGCTCAGCCTTCGCCTTGTCGATCTCCTTCGCCGCCTGGGCAGACGGCGTATCGACGAGCGGCGTCTCTGCTGCTGCCGCCTGCGGTTGCGGCTCCTGCGCCAGGGCTGCCGCACTCTCGAAATGCGCGCCGGCGAGCGCCAGCGTCATGAGAAGAATGGCGCGAAGCAGGATGGATCTCAGCCGCAAAAAGGCCTCCGGAAAGGTTGTCGTCAAAATTGAATGCTCGCTTTTCATCGCAAACAAAGGCGACAGAAAGGCGGAAGATGCCGAAAGCGCCTTGCACCAAGCTTGTTCCATGCCGCGCCCGTTCGCCCAAAACAGCTCAGAAGCCGGCGCCGGGCTGGGCTAGATAATCAAGTTCCGCAGCCGTCGATTCCCGCCCGAGCATGGCGTTGCGGTGGGGAAAGCGGCCATAGGCGGCAATCACGTCGCGGTGGCGGATCGCAAAATCGAGATATTCCTCGTCGCCGAGTGCGGTGAACAACGCCACCGAACGCTCCTGCTCGTCGAGATTCTCCGCGTGTTCGAAGGGCAGGTAGAAGAAGGTCCGGCATGCATCTTCCACCGCCCGGTCGGCGCCATCAGCAAGCGCGAGCTTGGCCTCCCGAAGCGCCAGCCCGTCGGTCGCGACGGCAAGCCCGGTGCCGCGATAGATGTTGCGGGGAAACTGGTCGAGCACGATGACGGCCGCCAGCCTGCTCAGCGGATCAGCCCGCCACTCGTCGCTCACACCTGCGGCAAGCGCCAGATGCGTATCGCGGAAAACATCGCGGATCTCGACATCGAGCTCCGGCGGCGGACGAAACCACAGCTCCGGACCGCACCGGACGAACCAGAAATCATAGATCTCTCGAGGTGTGCGGATCGTGGTCATGCTTTCCTCCCGCTACGTTAGCTTGATGATGTTATGTTGGTAAGTTATTGTAAAAATAGGATAAGGCGTGCCGAGCAGCCCCCTCATCCGCCCTACGGGCACCTTCTCCCCGCTGGGGAGAAGAGGGAACCGAGACGTTGCCGTGAGTCTCTTCTCCCCAGCGGGGAGAAGGTGCCGGCAGGCGGATGAGGGGCCGCGGGCACACCCTTCATCGTGACCTTCCACCTCAGCCTACTTCCCCTCACCCAACGAAAACACCAGCGTCGCCCGCGTCCCGTCATGCCCGGGATCATAGGCAAAATCCGATTTCAAGCTCGCCGCCATCGCCGTCAGGATGCGCGTGCCCAAGCCGGTCCCCCTGGCCGGGCTCGACGGGTCGAAGCCTTCGCCGTCATCCTCCACGACAACCCGCAGCTCCCCGTCCGTCTGGTCGACGAAGACCCGGATTTCGCCCGGCACCGCTTCCGCATAGGCATATTTGAAGGCGTTGGTGACGAGTTCGCTGACGATCAGTCCGAGCGTGATCACCTTGTCGGTCGCCAAATTGACCGGTTTTGCAGCCAGCACGATGCTGTGCGGCCGCTTGTCGTCACGCATCGAGGCTTCGAGTTCTGTGAGCAGGCTGTCCAGATATTCGTCGACCTTGACCGAGCCGACCTGCCGGTTGGTGTAGAGCCGGCGGTGGACGCTCGCGATCGCATTGATGCGCATCTGGGTTTCGTGCAGTGCGTCGATCGCCACCTGGTCCTTCGTCATCGAGGATTGCATGCGGATCAGCGCGCCGACGAGGCCGAGGCTGTTGGCGATGCGGTGATTGACTTCGGCAAGCAGCATTTCGGCATGATCGCGCTGCTGGCGGATCACCTCCTGCGCCTGCGCCGTCTCGCGGCGGAAGCGCGCCCGCTCCAGCGCCTGTTCGAGGGCGGCGGCGAGCAGGTCGAAATAATCGGCCGAGATCCCCTTGAGCATATAGTCATCGGCGCCGGCCTTGAGTGCGGCCACCGCAATGCCGGTATCGTCCGAACCCGTGGCATAGATGACGGGCGGATGGTCCGGCAGGGACGTGATGCAAGGCAGAATATCGAGCCCGGTCTCGCCGCCGAGGAGATGATCGAGCACCACGGCGTCGATGCCACCCTCGCCGAGCCGCGCCAGGCCGGCAGCGCCATTCCGAGCCCACTCGACCGAAAAGCCGCGCCGCGCAAGGTTTTTCTGCATCAGCAGGGCGAGCCCCTCGTCGTCGTCGATATAGAGGATGTGGATCAGGGCATCCGCATCGCCGCTAGAATTGCTCATTCCATCTCCCGGCGTTCTCTCTAAGCGACGACCGCCCGCAAGCGCCCGAGTCGTCAGCATGGCAATGTCGTATTGCATTGACCGCCTGAGGTAAACAGCCCCCGCTCTTGTCGCAGGCGGCGCTAGCTCTTCTGGAACTTTCGGTGGCCGGAAACTTCGGCGCCCGCTTCCTTCGGCAATTGCAGAAAGCGCAGCGACGAGACGATGCCGATCACGCCGACCACGAGGAAAGCCCAGCGAAAATCGGCCAGCACGGGATTCTCGGCGCCTCTCAGAGCCGAGGAAATATTGAGCACGGCGGCGGCCACCGCGACGCCGAGCAGCATCGATACCTGCTGCAGCATGCTCGACAGCGTCGAGGCCGAGCTTCGCTGCGCCGGGCCGATATCGGCGAAGGCGAGCGTGTTCAGCGCGGTGAACTCCATCGACCGCGACAGGCCGGCGAGGAAGAGTAGCGCATGCATGAAAAACGGCGGCGTGTCGGGCGTCAGGAAACCGCAGGCGACGATCGAAAGCGCCGCGATCAGGCCGTTGAGCCCAAGCACGGTGCGGAAGCCGAAGAAGCGCAGGAGCGGCGTCGTCACCGCCTTCATGCTGAAATTGCCGAGGAAATAGACGAGCAGATAGGTGCCGGCGGCAATCGAACTCAGCCCGAAGCCGAGCTGGAACAGAAGCGGCAGCAGGAAAGGCGTCGCATTGATCGCCGTCCGGCAGGCCGTGCCCGCCGAAAGCGTGGACATCGAGAAGGTCTGGACGCGGAAGGCCGAGAGATCGAGCAGCGGATTGTCGACCGCGAGGAAATGCCGCGTCGCCATGACGGACAGGACGATGCCCGCCGCCAGCAATGAGATGACAGGCCAAAGCCCGCCTTCCCATTTGACCGAAAGCTCGAGCGCGGCGAGCAGCAAGGTCAGCCCCGCAGCACTCAGGATGAAGCCGAGGATATCCAGCCGGCCGGGATCGGACTCGCGCTGCTCCGGCACGAAGCGCAGCACCAGCCCCATGCCGATGATGCCGATCGGGATGTTGATCAGGAAATTCCAATGCCAGCTGGCATAGGTGGTGATGAAGCCGCCGAGCACAGGCCCGACCACGGGCGCCGTCAGCGCCGGCCATGTGATCAGCGCGATCGCCTGGACGAGTTCGGACTTGCGGGCGTTCTTCAGCACGATGATGCGACCGACCGGCGTCATCAGCGCGCTGCCCGCCCCCTGCAGCGCACGCCACAGCACAAATTCCGTGAGGCTGCCGGAGAGGCCGCAGAAGAGCGAAGCGCCGGTGAAGACGCCGATCGACACCAGGAAGACGCGGCGCGCGCCGAAACGATCGCCGAGCCAGCCCGAGAGCGGAATGAAGGCCGCCATCGTCAGCATGTAGACGGTGATGCCGATGCTCATAGACACCGGCTGCACGCCGAAGCTTGCCGCCATCTGCGGCAGCGAGGTGCCGACGATCGTGCCGTCGAGGATCTGCATGAAAAAGGAAACGGCGACGACCAGCGCCACGATCTTCGCCTGGCGGCTGCCCGCCGCCTCTTGCCCCTGCTCGCTCGTCTCTGCCGTGGTCATGGATCTGCCAATGAAAATTCCGGATGACGCGGCAGGCAAGCGGGAAGGAAGCCTATCGGAAATCTGCCGCGCGAGGGAGCGCGGAAAAACACCGCGCCCTGGCTGAATACGCCCGTTGCATCAGGCCGGAAAGGCTAAATCTCGCACTGCGCGGGAATATTCCCGATGTGGCCGCCCGCTCAAGAAAAAAGCCCCGCCGAAGCGAGGCCCAAGTTTGATCCGCTCCCGGGAAAACAGGAGCGGCGTAGAGGTCCATACCCTGCGGGCCATCCCGCAGCGAGGCCAGATTTCACCGTAGCGGTACGCTTGCCTACGAAATTTGAGGGATCGGCACAGGTTTCCGCCGTGAGACCTTCGCCTCTGCCAACGTGGCTCGGCCTTTGCAGCAGGCGGCATTGCAAGAATGCAATCACATGACATATAATGCTATCATTGCAATCAATCCCAAAGGAAGCACGATGGCGAGCGTCACCGTTCGGAACCTGCCCGACGAGGTGCACCGCGCGCTTCGCATTCGCGCGGCCACGCATGGCCGCAGCACCGAGGCGGAAATTCGAGACATTCTGGAGACGGCCGTCCGTCCCCCGGAGCGGGTCAAGCTCGGTTCGTTGCTGGCATCAATCGCTCGCGAAGCGGAGCTGACCGATGCCGACGCGGAACTGTTCGACCAGTTGCGCGACAAGACCCCGGCAGATCCGATGAGGTTTGAATGATCCTCGTCGATACCAACGTGATTTCAGAACCATGGAAGCCCACGCCCGATCCGCGTGTGCTGGCGTGGATAGACGCCCAAACCATCGAAACCCTCTACCTCTCGGCGGTCACAGTCGCCGAGCTGCGTTTCGGCATTGCGGCCCTGCCCGCCGGCAAGCGCCGCACGACCCTGCATGACCGGCTGGAGGGCGATGTGCTGCCGCTATTCGAGGGGCGCGTGCTGCCCTTCGATCTCAGCGCCTCACAAGCCTATGCCGCCCTGATGGCGCAAGCCAAGGCGGCAGGCAAAGCAATTGGCAAGGCCGACGGCTACATCGCCGCCACCGCCGCCGCACACAGCCTGATGGTGGCCACCCGCGACACCACCCCGTTTGAAGCCGCCGGCGTCCCGATGATCAACCCATGGCAGGACCGCGGCTGACGCCTCCCGCAACCGGCACGGCGGTTCATGTCACCCTGAAGAACTGTCGGATCGAAGGTGAAGGGATGCGTCCTGGGAATGCTCATCCGAGGTTTTTCTCGTGAAAAGGCTGACAGCGCAAGCCTTTGCCCATGCCAGGAGCAAGGCCGTACCGTCCGCGACCCATTTAGAGCATGTCGCGCAAAAGTGTGCGGCGGTTTTGCGAGAACGACATGCGTAAAACAAAGATCTAAAGCGCGAGGAGCGAATCTGAAAGATCGCGACGCGCTTTAGCCACACGAACCGCCCACTCCCCGTTGTGCTCGCCCCCCGAGCCTCCGTATAGCGCCTATAGGGCGCTACGGAACGGATCCCAAGCCCAAAGCCTGGGACGACAGAAAAGTGAAAAACATGGATCACGGGTCGTTTCTAAGTTGGCTTAACTGCGGGCTTGCACCCGAATTCGCCTGCATCTCTTCTGAACATTATGAGTGATGCGTTCAAGGACTCTCGTCGGGTCGCCAGCCATGGCAGCGATCGGCCCGAAATCGAGATCGCTTTTCGAAAGAAGGAACTCCGGCGCTTTAGGAGCGCGGCCGGCCGTCGTCGAATAGCGTGGCAAGCCACTGGTAATATCGCGGCTGCTTCTGCCGCAGCTGGCCGCGCGAATAAGGCGGCCGGTCGATATCGCCGTAGAGGTAGACGCTCGCCGTGACCGCGAAAAACTCGCGGTCATTGCTCATCATGTAGGAATCGCCGGGCCAGAGGCCCCGGCCGTTGTTGAAGAATTGCCTGACATCGCCATTGCCGAATCCGCCGGGGAGCATCCGGTCGTTATAGGCATGCAGAAGCTCGTGCAGGATGATCGGCTTGTCGGGATCGAGGCTCCGGACACGCAGGTCGATGCCGGTCTTGCTGCTGTAATGGCCGGGGCCGAAACCCGCGGCGGCGGGATTGGCCCAGATCGGAATGGTCCGCATGAAGGTAAGGATGTCGGGCTTCAGATTGACGTGCTCGACGATGTCGAGCTGCTTTTTGACGGCCGCGACCATCTCCTTATCAGGCTCGGCGCCCCTGGCATTGGTAAGATCGACCTGCCATCCGTGATAGCTGAAAACCAGCGGGTCGGCCACCGCTGTTCCTGCTGCTGCGATACTCATGGCAATGGCGGCGCACAGCACCAGCATCTTCAAAATCGTCCGCACCGGCCCCTCCTCGGCGTGTCACGCGCCGACTGTCGCATAGGCGGTCGGAAGGCACAATCATGTCACCGCAGCGCTGATGCCGCCGACGCGGAAGCGGTCCTCAGACCTTCTCTTTCTTCTTGGTCTTCTCCTTCGGCTCCACCGGCGCATCCGGCGTCGGCGCCAGGAGCTTGCGGAGCGATGCGATCTTGTCCTTCACCAGCGGGCGGAAACGCGTCGCGCGATAGGGCATGTCGGCAGCGCCATAACCTTCCGGCCCGTCATCATTGCCGCGATGGATTTCCGCGAGCTTCACGCCGATGAAGGTGCCGTCGACATAATGGGTATATTCGCCGACCCAGCGGATCGTATAGATCTCGCCCTTGCGGATGAGCTGGTCGATGCTGACATGCTTGAAGGTATCGTTGATGCAGACGACCTTCTGGCCGACATGGAATTCATAGCTCATGGATCAGACTTTCCAATAGCAATCCGCCTCCCCGGTCCATAGCGCGTCCGGCGGCTCGGATGAACCCTTTTCTTGCGGGCAGCGGCCGATGCGTTAGTCGCAATAGACCTTGCCGCTCTTGCGGGAGCGCAGGTCGAAGTGGAAGTGGTTCCAGTGTTCCGGGTTGCTGCCCGGCCCGAGCACGGTGTTGAAATAGCGGCAGCTGTCGGTGCGCACCGCCTTCAGGAGGCGGCCCTCGCGCAGCGAGAACAGGCCCTTCTTGCGCACGTCGATCGCGTGGCCGTTCTTCAACACGAACTTGCCGACGTCGATGGCATTGCCGCGGGCGTGTTCCGACATCGGATTATATCTCTGCCGGCTGTTGTTCATGCGCCGGCAGGAATAGCCGCCGAGCGGCTGGATCGTCTTGATGCCGCTCCAATAGCGAAAGCGGGCGGACGGCGCCAGTTCGTTCTTCACCCATTTGGCGAAGGCGAGCGTCACCTGGCAGTTCAGCGTCACGGCCGGCTTGACGCCGATATTGCCGGAAAGCCCCTTCAGCGACACCGGATAGGGCACCTGGCAGGCCGGCCCCTGCGAAATCGGCGGCTTCTCGTCGAAGAGCACGCCCATGCGCTTCAGTTCGCGCCGGCAGGCAAGCTCGGAGGCCGGCATGACGCTCGGGTCGACCGGTGCGGCGGGCTGGCTCATCATCGGGTTGTTCGGCCGCAGCATCGCGACTTCCTCGGCCTCGTCCTCTTCGGGGACGCGGGTCGGCGCCAAGACCGGGCTGCCGTCGTTCCAGGTCGGCGCCCGGCTCATCTGCGCTTGCGCGGCCGGCTGCGGCATGGCCCGCGGCGCGGGCTGGTTCAGCTGGGTCGGAGTATCGGTGCCGATGCCGTCGACGACGGGCTCGGTGGCGTTGCCCTCGGCGATCTGCTGCTGTTGCTCCTGCGCCAGGCCGACGACCGGCTCGGCCCCGAGCTCGTCATCCATGTTGACGCCGCCGGATGGGATCGCGAGGTTCTGCGTGCCGCCCCAATTCTCCGTCTGCTGGCCTGCCGCCATCGCCTCGTCGCTGTCGATCATCGGCAATTTGCGCCCGCCCGGCGCGCTCCGCGCCATCGGCGCGGCTTGGCCGGTGCCGGCAAGGTTCGGCGTATCGAGGTAATCGACGGAGCCCTGGCTGCTGCCGACAGGCGCACCGGAAACGGGATAGGAGGCCTGGCTCTCCACGGGCGCCATGCGCACCGCAGGCGCCATGCGCGCGGCCGGCGCCCGCGCCGGCGAGATCGAACTGACCCTGGTGCCACTGTCGACATTGGCCGGCGGCGTGAGCCCATCGCTGATCGAACAGGTGGTCAGCGCCACCGAAAGCAGCACGGGCAAAAGGGATCGCCGAGGAAAGGAAACAAACGCCATACTCTTATCGCTTCCGTAGGCCGGCCGTGCAGTGACCGAAAAAACTCGGTCCAATTTTAATTAAAAACGGTGAATGAAAACTTACCCGCACAATCTGAACGCGACGGAACTGAAAAAGGCCGGTCGCCCGGCCTTTAATCTCTCGTTCAACTCACGCTGCCCGTGTGTATCTGGCCTCGGCCTGCCTTCCCGCCTCGCGCAGGCGGAAATTCGCAAGCAGCGTCTTCAGCTGCGTGCTTTCGTCGGCGAGCGTGCGGCTTGCCGCCGTCGTCTCCTCGACCATCGCCGCATTCTGCTGCGTCATCTGGTCCATGTGATTAACCGAGCTGTTGATCTCGTTGAGGCCCGTCGCCTGCTCGCGCGCCGCCGTCGCGATCGAGGCAACGTGATCGTTGACCTGGTTGACCAGCGCCTCGATCTCCAGCAGCGCGTCGCCGGTCGAGCGCACCAGCGCAACCCCGCCCTCGACTTCCGTTGCCGAACTGCTGATCAGGGCCTTGATCTCCTTGGCAGCGTTGGCGGAACGCTGGGCGAGTTCGCGCACTTCCTGGGCGACGACGGCAAAGCCGCGGCCCGCCTCGCCTGCCCGCGCGGCTTCGACGCCGGCGTTCAGCGCCAGAAGGTTCGTCTGGAAGGCGATCTCGTCGATGACGGAGATGATCTGGTTGATGCGGCTCGAGGACTCCTCGATCCGGCCCATCGCCGTCACGGCATTGCGGACGATGTCGCCGGAGCGCCCGGCGCTCGCCTTGGTCTCGGCCACCATCTCGCGCGCCTCGTTGGCCCGCTCGGATGCGGTCTTGACCGTCGCGGTGATCTCGTCGAGCGCTGCCGCCGTCTCTTCGAGTGCGGCGGCCTGCTGTTCCGTGCGTTTCGACAGGTTGCCGGTCGCCTCGCTGATATCGGACGCGCTGTCGTTGACGACGCGGCTCGATTCGGAGATCGCATGAATGACGCCGTTCAGCGCATCGACGGCGGCGTTGAAGTCGCCCCTGAGCTTGGCGTAATCCTCGCCGATATCGCCGATCGAAACCGTCAGGTCGCCGCCGGCGAGCTTCTCCAGGCCGACGCCGAGCGCCTGCATTGCGTGGGTCTGCCGTTCGGAGGCCGAGCGCAGGTTCGCTTCGTTGCCGCGGCGCTCTGCATCGATCTGCCGCTGCCTCTCGTCTTCCCGCCCGCGTAGCGCGCTGCGCTCGTCGACGGAGTCGCGCAGCACCAGCAGCACCTTGGCCATCTGGCCGACTTCGTCGCGGCACTCGCTGCCGGCAATCTCCACCGATGCTTCCTCGGCGGCGATCGCATTCATCGCCGTCTTCAGCCGCGCGATCGGCGCCGTCACGCTGCGCACGATGGCAAAGGCGATCGCGATCGTCGCGACGGCGCCGAGCAGGCAAAGCACAGCGGCCCAGATCGCATTCTGGCGATAGAGCGCGGCAAGGTCGTCGCCATAGACGCCGGTGCCGACGATCCAGCCCCAGGGCTCGAAACCGGCTACATAGGAATATTTCAGCACCGGCTCTTCAGCGCCCGGCTTCGGCCAGTAATAATCGACGAAGCCCTTACCGTCCTTCTTCACCTTGTTGACGAACTCGACGAACAGGAACTTGCCGGTCGGGTCCTTCATCTGGGAAATATCGGTGCCGTTCAACGCCGGCTTGATCGGGTGCATCACCATCTTGGGATGCATGTCGTTGATCCAGAAATAGCCGTCGGCGCCGTAGCGCATCGCGCCGATCACGTCCTTGGCGGCTGCCTGCGCCTGCTCGCGGGTCATCGTGCCCGCCTGCTCCATCTTGTAATACTTGTCGAAAATGCCGAGCGCCGTCGCATCCAGCTGCGCCAGCCCCGCCTTCCGCTCCGCTTCCAGCTCGGAGTAGGAATAGTTGAGAAAGAAGACCATCGTCGCCGCAAGCACGGCAAGCGTGAAGCCGACGAGGCAGTAAAGACGGGTGGAAATCTTGACGTTGCGCATGGGGTTCCCGGCGATTCTTATGAGAGATCGCTCACATTCTGAACCACCGGAATTACTGGAGCGTAAAGCTTTATTAGAAAGCAATCAAATAACGCTAGGTGAGGCAGAGGTTGCAAAATTCAACCAATTGAAATCCCATGGAATTTAAGCGGCTGCTGACACAGCATTTTTCAACCGCCGGCGACGGCAGCCACCTCGAAGTGACTGGCGCACCTGGCATTGGCGTCTTTTACAGCTCACAGTCTTTGCACTAGGCTGCTTCCCAGTGAATCGCCGGCCTTCCGCCCGCACCAGATGGAGAACCCCTGATGACCGAAGCCGCCAAGCCGAGAGGTGAACTGACGCTGCGCACGCTCGCCATGCCGGGCGATGCCAATCCCGCCGGCGATATCTTCGGCGGCTGGGTCATGGCGCAGATGGACCTTGCATCCGGCATCCGCGCCGCCGAGCGCGCCAAGGGCCGCGTCGTCACCGCCGCCGTCAAGGAGATGGCCTTCGAGCTGCCCGTCAAGATCGGCGATACGCTGTCGGTCTATACCGATGTCGAGCGGGTCGGGCGCACCTCGATCACGCTGATCGTCGAGGCCTGGGCGCATCGCTCGCGCTACGCCAAGATGGAAAAGGTCACCGCCGGCACCTTCATCATGGTGGCGCTCGACGAAGAGGGCAAACCCAAGGCAGTCCCCGCGGAGTGACAAGCCTCAAAACCGGGGGATAGGGATGGAAACGGTCAGCTCGCCTGAAGTGTTCCTGCACATCAAGGTGGTGATGGGCATGGTCATCAGCCTCTCGCTTGCGAGGCTCTTGACCGGCGTCGCCGGCATCGTCCAGCATCCCGCCAAGGCGAAGGTCTATCCCATCCATCTCGGCTGGGCGCTGTCCCTGTTTCTCTTCATCATCCATATCTGGTGGTGGGAATATCGCCTGCAGGCCGTGCCCGTCATCGGCTTCGGCATCTATCTCTTCCTCGTCTGCTTCTGCAGCCTGTTCTTCCTGCTCTGCGCCCTGCTCTTCCCGGCAAGCCTCGACGAATATGGCGGCTACGAGGAATATTTCATTTCAAGGCGCAAATGGTTCTTCGGCATCCTCGGCCTGACCTACGCCGTCGATATCCTGGATACCGCAATCAAGGGCCACGATCGCATCCTCTCCCTCGGCTGGGAATATCCCGCCCGCAACATCGCCTATATCCTGCTCTGCGCCATCGCCGCCTGGACCCCCAACCGCCGTTTCCACACCATCTTCATCATCGCCAACCTCGCTTACCAGGTGAGCTTCATCTTTAGGCTTTATGATGTTTTGGAGTGAGGAGTGGTCGGGCGAAGCCCGAGCAATCGATCCAGTGAATCGATTGCAGCGACGAACGCCCAGAGCCCAAGCGAAGGGCTGGCAGCGGTCCCGCGAAGCGGGAGTAATCGATCCAGTGAATCGATCGCAGGGCTGCTCCCTCGACGAAGCACAACCTCTCCTCCGTCATTCCTGTGCTTGTCACAGGAATCCAGCCGGCTTGCGTCTGCAAGCCGAAAGGACTCTTGAAAAGAGAACAGGCACCCCTCGCCTGGCAAGGATATGACTATTCTTCGGCAACGCTTTTAAGTCTTCCGCCGCGTGGACACGCGGCTGCTGGATTCCTGTGACGAGCACAGGAATGACGGAGGAGAGATTGTGCCTCGCCAAGAGCAGGCGGCCGCCCGATGCTTAACCTCCCTCAGAGCGTCCGGCCCTGCAATTGGTTCACCGGCCGATCGATCCCACTTTGAGAAAGCACTTCTCACACCTTCAAAAACTGCGATCCCTTATCAAACCCCAGCCCGGAAAAAATCTTCCCCGTCAGATCATTCACACCGACATCGAACTGCCGATAGAGCATCGCCGCCGCCACCTCGCGCACGTCTGCCGTCGGCATCAGGTCGCGGTCGTCGAGCAGTTGGCCGTCACCGACCCCCGGCCAGCGGCCGAGGATGCGGCCGCCGTTGATCGCGCCGCCGGCAAGTACGGCACAGCCGCCGGTGCCGTGGTCCGTGCCGCCGGAGCCGTTCTGGCGGACGGTGCGGCCGAATTCGGTCATGGCGAGCACCACCGTCTTTGACCAGATTTCCGGCCCGAACGTCGTCTTCAGCGTGTTGATCGCCTGCGCGAGATCCTGCGCCGGCCGCTTGAACTGACCGGCCTGGCCGATATGCGTGTCCCAGCCCGTGATCGAGAAGCTGGCGATGCGGTAATCGCCCTTCAGCATGTTGGCCGCGAGTGCTGCGACATCGGCGGTCTTCTCGCCGCGCTGGCCGTCCGGCTCAACCATCATCGCGGCGCTGTCGGCGCGCGTCGCCTCGGCAAGGGCTGCGGCAAAAGGCGGATCGCCGGCATAGAGCCGTGCCAGGAACTGCATCTCGTCGCGCGCCGGCGCCAGATTGGAATCCGAGGTCCAGACATCGACATTGTTCGGGCCGGAGAGGATCAGCTCTGTCGAAGTGTTGACGTCGATCGCCTTGCGCGCATCCGAGCGCGGAATGACGGCAAGCGTCCGGTTCAGCCAGCCGGTCTTTTCCTCCGCGACATGCTCGCCGCCGGATTCCAGCATGTCCTGCCCGTCGAAATGGCTGCGCTGGTCACGGTAGGGCGTCGAGACCGCATGCGCGAAGGCGAGCTCGTGGCTCTTCCACAGCGGCATGAGATCGGCAGCGGCCGGATTGAGGCCGAAATGCCCATCGAGATCGAGAAGCCCGGTCTCCGGCGTCAGCGCCAGCGTCGGGCGAAGCGCGGCAAAACCGGCATCGCCATAAGGCTGCACCAGGTCAAGCCCGTCCATCGCCCCGCGCAGCACGATGGTGACGAAACGGTTGTCGCCCGGCATCGCCGCGAAGGTGACCGGCGTGAAGACGGGAGCGGCGGCAAGACAGCAGGCGGAGGTGAGAAAACCGCGGCGCGACAGCGAGATCCTGTTCATGGACGAAAGCCTCCTATCGGCGGTTGAATTCGGGCGATGCCAGCACCAGCGTCAATCCGCTGATCTTGTTCGGCGCCTGCGACACCACGCGGATCGTCTCGTCGCGCGCCGCATCGGCAAGCGTCGCTTTCAGGAATTCGCGCGGATCTTCGTCCCGGCCGAACTGCGCCGAAGCCCGCCTTGCCCAGGCGAGCCGCTCGGCGAGCTGGCTGCCGGTGATCCAGGCGGAGAAACCTTCCTCGAAGCCGGCCGGGCTTGGCGGCAGCCAGGTGGGCTGGCCCATGCGTTTCAGCGCCCCCTGCCCCAGCGCCCGCGCCGTCCGGAAGGCCTTGAGCCGCTTGTCCCTCGCCTCGCCGGCCGGGTCCGTTGTGACAGGCGCTCCTGCCATGCCGGGCGTGTTCGCCGCCATGTCGCCGTCATCAGTGCCCTGCTGGTTGGCCGCCAGGAAGCTGCCGACGACGCCGTTGACCGGCCCCGCATTCAGCGCCCGGAGACCCGCGATGACATAATCGAAAGGCTGGCGCGCCTTGGCGCCCTCGTCGCGCCAGGCGGCGGGATGGTCGAGCATGGCGGTGTAGACGGCAGTCAGATCGCCATCCGTCTTCTTCCAGGCCGCCGCCATGTCGGCCACCATGCCCTCATCGGGCTGGTCGGAGACGAAATGCACCGCCAGCTTGCGGCTGATATGCGCCGCCGTCTTTGGATGGACGGCGAGGTCGTCGAGCATGTCGAGATAATCGTCGCGCGAACGCTTGCGCCCGCCATAGCTGACGCCGAGCACCTCATGCGTGCCCGGCTCGGATATGCCAGGCCGGAAGACGATATCCATCTCCTTGCGGTCGACGGTGAGCCCGGTCAGCACCATGGCGGCCGCCGTCACATCCGCCTGGGTATAGCCGCTGCCGGCGCCGAGCGTGTGCAGCTCGAGCAGCTCCCGGCCGAGATTTTCGTTCAGCCCCTTGTTGCGCTTCATGCCGCCGGCCGAATCCGGCCCCAGCGAATCCGCCTGGTCGAGATAGATCAGCATGGCGGGATGGGCCGTGGCGTTGCGCAGGAGCTCGCCGAACTTGCCACCGATGAACGGCCGGATCGCCTCGGCTTCGTAAAGCGGCACGATGAGCCGCATCGGCAGGCTCTTATTGGCGCTGGTGGAGAAATGATCGGTCCAGAAGGTCGCCAGCCGCTCGTAAAAGCCATAGGGCGACAGCACCGCCTGCATCAGCCGCAGGTTTACGTCATGCTGGAACTGCTGCTGCGCCTGCTGCTGCACGCCCTTGCGCATCTCGCGCCGCGTGGGATCGTCGGTCACCGTCTTGGCGTCCTCGCGGATCTGCTTCAGCTGCGCCTGCAGGCTGAGGATCGCCCGGTGGCGCATGTCGGGGCCACCGAGCGGAAAATCCGGCGTCACCGCCACGCCCTCGGCGATCTGGCCGATCAGCTCATCCTTGCTCTGCGGCGGCGCCTCGCCCGGCCGCAAGCCATAACCAAAGCGGATCGCCGCCATCGTCGGGAAAGAGAGGCTCATGGCCGGTCAACTCCTGATCACTAGTTGGTGACAGGCTGACAGCGGATTCTGTAGGAAATGCGGCGTTATCTAGACATGGACGATTTGTAATGTATTGAAAAGCCTAAAGTTTACGCCCGGAAGATGAAGGATGCTCCGATTGCGATGAGCGCGAAGCCGATCGCGTGGTTCCAGGTGAGGTTCTCGCCGAGCCAGAAGATCGAGAAACCGGAAAAGACGATCAGCGTGATCACTTCCTGCATCGTCTTCAACTGCGCCGTCGTATAGACCGCCGAGCCGATGCGGTTGGCCGGCACCGCCAGGCAATATTCGAAAAACGCAATGCCCCAGCTGACGACGATGGCCAGAAAGATGGCGCTGCTCTTATGCTTGAGATGGCCGTACCAAGCAAAAGTCATGAAGATGTTGGAGGCAAATAGCATGACGACGGGCCAAACGGCTGCGGGAGAAAATGGCATGGAGAATACTCGGGGCTATGGAGGGAATAGTTGATCCGGCGAGATGCCGGCGCGCCCTTACCTAGCACGCCATCGTTCGGCGGCAAGTCCCCGGAAGCAGAGAGGCCGGCGGCAGCGCCTCAGACATCAGGCTGCTGACAAACCGCTGCAAAACTCGCGACGTCATCCCAGGCCTTGTGCCGAGGATCTGCACACGTCAAATAAGCATCTGAAAATAAACGATTTACTGCCAAGAAATTACCGTGGTCAGATGCTCGGCACAAGGCCGAGCATGACGGAAGAGACCTCGTCGGAGGCCGGCGACACCTGCCACCGGCCTCTTGAACCACAGGCCGCGCTAGATTCGCATCGCGCCATGCGGTTCTTCGGCCTCCTCCCTGCCGAAGCGGACATCCTTTTTCTCGTGGCCGAAGCCGGCGAGCACGGCGACGACGAGCGCCACCACGGCCGCGACGATCAGCAGCGCAAAGGCATAATCGCCATCCCAGCGGGCGGCGAGGCCCGCCTGCAGCGTCGCATTGCCCGAGGCGAGCAGGTTGCCGAGCTGGTAGGCGAAGCCGGGAAAGGTGCCGCGCACCTCGTCCGGCGACAGCTCGTTTAGATGCACCGGCACGATGCCCCAGGCGCCCTGGACGAAGAACTGCATCAGGAAGGCGCCGATGGCGAGCAGCACCGGTCCCGGCGCGTAGGCCCAGAGCGGCGCGACGGGCACGGCGATCAGCGCGGCCGTGACGATCGCCCGCTTGCGGCCGATCCGCTGCGACAGCGCCCCGAAGAACAGCCCGCCGCAGATCGCCCCGATATTATAGACGATGGCGATGGCGCCGACCGTATAGCTCGAATAATTGCGCTGGGTTTCGAGGAAAGTCGGATAGATATCCTGCGTGCCGTGGCTGAAGAAATTGAACGCCGTCATCAGCAGCACCGCCCAGAGGAACAGCGGAATGTTTTCGCGCAGCACCGTCAGGAACGGCCGGCGCCCCGCGCCCTGCCGCTTCAGGAAGGCCGGGCTCTCCTCGACATTGCGCCTGATGTAGAGCACCAGCAGCGCCGGCAGCGCGCCGACGAAAAACATGCCGCGCCAGCCGATGACGGGGAAAAGCAGGAAAAACACGACCGAGGCGATGAGATAGCCCGAGGGATAGCCCGCCTGCAGGATACCGGAAACGATGCCGCGGCTCTCCTCCGGCACCGTCTCCATCACGAGCGAAGCGCCGACGCCCCATTCGCCGCCCATGGCGATGCCGTAAAGCGCCCGGAGCACCAGGAACATGGTGAGGCCGGTGGAGAAGCCGGTCAGGAATTCGAACAGAGAATAGAGCAGCACGTCGGCCATCAGTGTAATGCGCCGCCCGTATCGGTCGGCCGCCAGCCCGAAGATCAGCGCGCCGAGCGCCCGCATCGCAAGCGTCAGGAAGATCGCCACCGAAACGGCGGGGACGTCGGTGTGGAATTCCTCGGCGATATATTTGAGAACGAAGACGAGAATGAAGAAATCGAAAGCATCGAGCGTCCAGCCGAGATAGCTGGCAATGACGGTGTTGCGCTGCTGCGGCGTCAGCAGGCGCAGGCTTTCCAAAGCGGACATCTGAATTCCTCCGTCCGAAAGCGGCGGCGAGGCGGGGCAATTCCGGATGCCGTCGGAAGGGGTGCCCGAAACGGGCGGGTTGCGGCTGTCGCGGCTGCGGTTGTGAGGGAAGGATTGCGCAGCCGGAGACAGCGAAAACAACGTCAGCGATATCAGCCTCGTTCCATCACATTGGCCGTGATGGGAGCGGCATTCCGTCGCGGCTCAAGCAAGGCAGCGCTGCTAACCCGAAAGCTGGGCACCTCCCAGCCTTCTCACACCACCCTGCCCCGGCACGCCCACGCAACGGACGCGAACGACCGCGGCCCATCGGGCTCGCCCGCCTCGTAAGCCGCCCTGAGGGCGGCATCGACCGCCTTTCTCTTGCCCGGCTCCAGCCCTGCCACATACTTGCCGAGCGGCCCCTCGCCGGCGGCGATCGGTCCCCAATAGTCGTCGAAAGAGAGGTAATCCATCCGGATCAGGAGCGACGTCTCCTCGACGTCGGCAAGTCCCTGCGCGATGAAGCTTTGCTTCATCTCCCCCGGCCGCATCATCGGCTGGAAACAATATTTCCGGCGCAACGGCAGCGCATTCTCATCGAGCATGACGACCGTATCCCACATCATCCGCATGCCCGACATGCCGCCGTAATGGTCCCAGACGGCGGCGGCGACCACGCCGCCGGGCCGCACGACACGCGCCATCTCGGCCACCGCCTTATCAGCCTCCGGCACGAAATGCAGCATGAGCAGCGATATCGCCCTGTCGAAGCGATCATTCTCGAAGGGCAGCGCACAGGCATCCGCCTGCCGGATCGTGATCCTGGGATCGGTGTTGCGCGCCTGCGCCGCCGCGACGAATACCGGCGAATAGTCGATCGCGGCAATCTCCCGCAGGCCGGGCTTTTCCGCCAGCGTGAATGCCAGGCTGCCGGTGCCGCAACCGACATCGAGCACCCGATCTCCATCCGCAAGCCCCGCGAAATCGATCAGCATCGGCGCCAGCCTTCGGCTCCAGCGCCCCATCAGCCGCTCATAACCATCGGCACTTTCGACATTGAAACTCGACGGCATCGAAGCCTCCCCGTTCAAGGACCATGTCTGCGCCTATGATTATGGTTCCGCGCGGCACTCGTCGCAAGCAGGGCGCCGGACCAGATTGAGAGTAACATGATGGATTTGTCGTGGATCAGAGAAGATTACCGCCGCGCCGACCTTGCTCACCGCCAGAGGAAATCCGGCCCCGTGCTTTGCGAGGTCAGCTTGAGCGTCCCATCGGGCTGAACGACATAGGTCTCGAAGACGCGGTAGCCGAACGCGCCGAGAAAAGTGTGCTGGACCACCATTCCCGGGCGATAGGGCGAATGGATGGTCTTGCCGCCATAGGTGAGACTGTCCGGGAGCGCCTGCGGCTCGCCGGCAGTGCCGGCGCAGGCGGCGAGGGCGAAGAAAACGGCAATGAGCGCATGCTTCATCCCAAGCGTCTCCTCCCGATGACAAGGGTAAGGGAAGAATACGACTTTGTTCGCTCAGAATACAGCGTTCCTGCCTTCGTAATCTCCGCGAAGCGCCTGCGCCCGCGAGAGCGCCCCGGCGATCCTCTCGTCGGTGAAGGGCTTGCCGATCACGTCGACGGCGCCTTCGATGCCGTTTCCGACGCTTTCCGGACTGCCGGTAACGAAGATGACGTCGACGCCGTAACGGTCGATCAGCCGGCGGGCGAGTTGCGCGCCGCTGAGCCCGTCGGAAAGGCTGAGATCGACGAGCGCGACATCGCTTCGCGGGGCATAGGCCAGCGCCTGCTCGATCGTCGAAACCGGCCCGACGGTCTGGTGGCCGGCATCCTGCGCGATGCGCTCGAGTTCCAAGGCGATGAAGTTCTCGTCTTCAACGATCATCACTTTCATGGATCATCCTCCTCCCATGAACAAGCAGGCCGCCGGTCACACCGCCGGTAACCCATACAACGCAACTTCCCCTCGAATGTTTCCAATCCAAAAGACATGCGTGCAGAAATAGTAACCGAGTTCTTGCGTCATCGGCGCGACCGCCCGATGCATGCCTCGAACACCGTTCAGACGCGAAAGTTCCAGCCGCGAGACAGCGGACCCGCCCTTCTTCACGCACTTTCAGGGATATAAGGTTGAGCGCTAGGGCAGTCAGCCTGCCCGCTCATTAGTCCTTATCGAGGAACCAGCGGATGGCGGCATCGTTCCGGCATCGGGAAAGCGGCAATTGCCGCACGGAATGGATGCGGCTGATCCCCCCCTCGCCGTCCGTTTCCACGTCCATGCAGGCGCAGCCATAGCCGTGCGTGGCATAGGTGTAGACATATTCGCCGGTCGTAAGGTCGGGAATCTTGTCCATTCCCTCGGCCTTGTAGCCGCTGCCATTCTCCATGATGGTCCAGCCGCCACTGGCATCCATGAGCGACCAGTTCCGCGTCGAGGGATTGTCCAGCCAGCCGCAGCGCCTTTCGGCATGCGCCGCCGCGGGTGCGAGAAGCATCATCAAAACAACCGCGTGCAATCTCATTATCAACCCCTCCGCCTCGCCGGCCACTATGCATGGTCGGTGGCCGGCAAGGCAACGGGGGTAATCCAGGTCTCGATCATCGCGCCAACTCTACCCAGCCACTTTCCTTTAAAGGCGTGTCGTGTGGCACACCCATCCCGAAACGCACAACCGCATTATAAAGCAACGGGCTGATCCTGAACCCCACTCAAGATTTCCCCTTGGCGCTTTCCTCGCGGAACGCCGCCTCGCCGACTTCCGAGACTTCGACCCATTTCTTGTCCGGCGCGGCGTCGGCAACATAACTGTCGTGCCAATTCCACCATTTGTAGGTCGGCGTCTGCGGATAGCCCTCGGGCGAATCCTCCCAGACCTCCTGGCGGCCGAGCGGCGTGATGTCGAGATAGTTCCAGGTGCCGCCCATCTGTTCGTCGCCGCGATTGTTGACGAAATAGGTGCGGAAGATGCGATCGCCGTCGCGGTAGAACACATTGGTGCCATGCCATTCGTCGACGCCGAAATCCTTGTCGAAACCGTCGGTGATCGTCACCCAGGGCATCGTCCAGCCCATCCGCGCCTTCAGCCCGGCGATATCGGCTTGCGGCGCGCGCGAGGCGAAGACCAGGGTGGTGTCGCGGGCGTTGAGATGGGCGACATGGGCGACCTGATCCGCCACCATCGAGCAGCCGCGGCAGGCCTGCTCGGGCCAGCCGAAGACGCCGGGCTCGTAGAAGGCGCGGTAGACGATGAGCTGCCGCCGCCCCTCGAACAGATCGAGCAAGCTCATCCGGCCCTGCGGGCCTTCGAAGACATAGTTCTTCTCGACCGCCATCCACGGCATGCGCCGCCGCTCGGCGGCAAGCGCGTCGCGGGCGCGGCTCTGGGCCTTCTCCTTCACCAGAAGCTGCTTGTGAGCCGTCTCCCAGGCCTGCTGCGACACGACGGGCGGCGTCTGCATGGGCTGCCCGCCCTTTCCATTCTGAACTGTTGCAGTCATCGCTTCGATCTCCTTAGTGGGGCGAATTCCCGCACCTCCATCATTGAAGCCGGTTCATTGCGCATTGGTCGGAGATAGTTTCGCAGCTGGCGTTGCACAGTGGGAGTAACAAGTGTGACCGGCAATGCACGTGCAGACGCCACCGAGCCAACACAAGAGTTGCCAAAAGCCGCGGACTGACGGAAGCTTCCCTCACCCATTGGCGATGGATCGCTCGACATGACGACAGAATCCACTTTCACCGAGACTGCAAGACACGGCAGCGCCAGGATCTGCCGCGGCTGCTGGGATCAGATGCACATGCCGATCCCGATCGGCGGCCCGCTCGCGCTTCCCTTCCGCGCCTTCGGCATCACCCGCAGCAAGATGAATCCGGACATCTGCACGATCTGCGAGCGCTCTTTCCAATATGTGAAGAAGCAGCGCCAGATCACGGTCGACGCCACCATCCTGTTCGCCGACATCAGGGGCTTTACCGATCTTTCCGAGCGCATCGAGGCCGCGCGCCTGAGCGAAATCGTCAGCCAGTTCCAGGATCGCTGCGCCCAGGCGATCTGGGCGCATGACGGCATCGTCAACAAGCAGATGGGCGACGGCCTGATGGCGATCTTCAATTTTCCGATCGTCCGCAAGGATCATGCGAGCGCCGCCATCATGGCCGCCCGGGAGATCCAGCGAAACTGCGCCGCGGCCCTGAACGGCCTGGCGCCCGCCGCCCTGCCCGGCCGCACCTTGGGCGTCGGCGTCGGCATCCATTCCGGCGAGGTCCAGATCGGCGAATTCTCCAGCTTCCGCAGCGATTTCACCGCAATCGGCGGCGTGGTCAACCAGGCCGCCCGGCTGGAATCCCAGGCTGCGGCTGGCGAAATCCTCGTCTCGGCGGAAACGGCGGCCGAGGCGCCCGAGCTGACGGACGGCGCCGAAGCGCGCATGCTGTCCCTGAAGGGCATCGAGCAGCCGGTGCAGGCGCGCGTGCTGGTCAAGCGCTGAGCGACGGCGCTGCGGCCTTCTTCGAAGCATCTCCAGGCTAACAGCCGCGGTTTCTCATCCTGTGATTGCCGAAAACATCGGATTGCAAGCCGATTAATCCTCCCGAAACGAAGATTGCTTATCTCTATGCCACTTCAATCGTGGGGGAATCTCATGGGCAGTTTTTCTTTGTGGCACTGGTTGATCCTGTTGATCGTGATCGTCGTGCCGGTGATCTTCATCTTCAGAAAGCCGCCGGCCGGGCCGAACCGCTTCGGCGGACTGGCGCAGCCCATGGGTTTCGGCCAGGCGATCGGCAGCTATTTCAAGAACTACGTGACCTTCCGCGGCAGGGCGAGCCGATCGGAATTCTGGTATTCGGCACTCTTCCTCTCTCTCGTCGCCATCGCTTTGCTTGTCGTGGACCGGAGCCAAACCTTGAACCGGATCTGGTCGCTGGCCACGTTTCTTCCGTGGATCGCCGTGGCCGCCCGACGCCTTCACGACGTCAACCGAAGCGGATGGCACCAGCTTCTTTGGTTTTTATTTCCCATTGGAACGATTGCCGTCCTCGTATGGTACTGCAGAGCGCCGACGGCGGATCATGCCAGGGAAACCGTCTTCGCTTGAGCAGGCGTCGCCCCGTTGAGGCAGGATGCCGTCTACGAAGAAAAGTAGGTTGACGGGCACGCGGGTAAGGCAGGGCCACTGCTCTGTCCTGAGAGTTCAAAACCGAGCTTCCGTCCCATCCCCATCATCATTGATCGCCACACCAGCCTCCAGCGCCGCCAGGATGAAAGCCTGCCGCACCGTCTCGGCCGGCATGCGGCCGGCGAGCCAGGCACGGCAGAAATCGACCGCCCTCTGCTGATGGACGCCGCCGTGGATCGGCCAGTCGGAAACGAGTGCGTAAAGCGCATCCTGCGGTGAGCGGAGAACCAGCCGTTCGCCGGTATCAAGATCGATCGAGATCGGTTTTTTCCAGAAGGCGGAATGGTCGCTAATGGCAGTCACACCCGAAACTGAAATGACGGGAGACTAACGGCTGAGGGCCGATGCCGGTTCCCGCACCCAAGAGAGCCTCATCCTGAGGTGCCCCGAAGGGGCCTCGAAGGACGAGGCGGGTGCTCCGCCCGTCATCCACCAGCCGGCCAATTGTTGAGCCAATCCGAACGATTCATTCGTTTCCCTTTTGTACTCTTTGCCTCTTCCCTTTCGCGCTGACTCTCTCCATATTCGCGCCATGGCCAAATCTCCGAAGAAATCCCCCGCCCCGAATGGCTTCGAGGAAGCCCCGCAGTCGTCGTTCGAGGGAGCCCCCCTCTCCGGCTCCGTCGCCGATTGGGTGAAGCAGCTGGAGGCGGATGCCGAGGCGGCGGGCGTCGAAAGCCAGCGCGAGATTGCCTCCAAGGCCGGCAAGCACCGCAAGAAGGTGGAGAACGAAGCACGCAAGCATTCGGAAGCCGTCAGCGTCAACAAGAAGGCGACGGCGAGCAAGACAGCGCGCGGCGTCTCGATCGGCGGTTCCTCCGATCCGAAGACGCGCGCCGCTGCCGGCCTCAATCCCGTCGCCGGTCTCGACATCTCGCTGGAGGATGCCGGCAGTCTGGCGCCCGGCAGCGTCACCGCCACGGTGGAGGCGCTGTCGAAGCTGATCGAAAGCGGCAACCCGCTGCACAAGAACGGCAAGATCTGGACACCGCACCGCCCCGCCCGCCCGGATAAATCCGAAGGCGGCATCACCATCCGCATGGATTCCGAATACAAGCCGGCCGGCGACCAGCCGACGGCGATCCGCGATCTCGTCGAGGGCCTGGAGAATGGCGACCGCAGCCAGGTGCTGCTCGGCGTCACCGGCTCGGGCAAGACCTTCACCATGGCCAAGGTGATCGAGGAAACGCAGCGCCCGGCCGTCATCCTGGCGCCGAACAAGACGCTGGCCGCCCAGCTCTATTCCGAATTCAAGAACTTCTTCCCCGACAATGCCGTGGAATATTTCGTTTCCTACTACGATTACTACCAGCCGGAAGCCTATGTGCCGCGCTCCGACACCTATATCGAGAAGGAAAGCTCGATCAACGAGCAGATCGACCGCATGCGCCACTCGGCGACGCGCTCGCTGCTCGAACGCGACGACTGCATCATCGTCGCCTCGGTCTCCTGTATTTACGGTATCGGCTCGGTCGAGACCTATACGGCCATGACCTTCCAGATGTCGGTCGGCGACCGGCTGGACCAGCGCCAGCTGCTGGCGGATCTCGTCGCCCAGCAATACAAGCGCCGCGACATGGATTTCACGCGCGGTTCCTTCCGCGTGCGCGGTGACACCATCGAAATCTTCCCCGCCCACTTGGAAGACGCGGCCTGGCGCATAAGCATGTTCGGCGACGAGATCGACGCCATCACCGAGTTCGACCCGCTGACCGGCCAGAAGACCGGCGACCTGAAATCGGTGAAGATCTACGCCAATTCGCACTATGTCACGCCGCGCCCGACGCTGAACGGCGCCATCAAGGCGATCAAGGAAGAGCTGCGGCTGCGCCTCGCCGAGCTCGAAAAGGCCGGCCGCCTGCTGGAGGCCCAGCGCCTGGAGCAGCGCACCCGCTACGATATCGAGATGCTGGAAGCCACCGGCTCCTGCCAGGGCATCGAGAACTATTCGCGCTATCTCACCGGCCGCGACCCCGGCGATCCGCCGCCGACCCTGTTCGAATACATCCCCGACAACGCCATCGTCTTCATCGACGAAAGCCATGTCACCGTGCCGCAGATCGGCGGCATGTATCGCGGCGACTTCCGCCGCAAGGCGACGCTGGCCGAATACGGCTTCCGCCTGCCCTCCTGTATGGACAACCGGCCGCTGCGCTTCGAGGAATGGGACGCCATGCGCCCCGACACCATCGCCGTCTCGGCAACGCCGGGCGGCTGGGAGATGGAACAATCCGGCGGCGTCTTCGCCGAACAGGTCATCCGCCCCACAGGCCTGATCGACCCGCCGGTCGAGGTCCGCTCCGCCCGCACCCAGGTTGACGACGTGCTCGGCGAAATCCGCGACACTGCGGCCAAGGGCTACCGCACCCTCTGCACCGTGCTGACCAAGCGCATGGCCGAAGACCTCACGGAATATCTGCATGAACAGGGCGTGCGCGTGCGCTACATGCACTCCGATATCGACACGCTGGAGCGTATCGAGATCATCCGCGATCTGCGCCTCGGCGCCTTCGACGTGCTCGTCGGCATCAACCTGCTGCGGGAGGGCCTCGACATTCCCGAATGCGGCTTCGTCGCCATCCTCGACGCCGACAAGGAAGGTTTTCTGCGCTCCGAGACCTCGCTGATCCAGACCATTGGTCGTGCAGCGCGTAACGTCGACGGCAAGGTCATCCTCTATGCCGACAACGTCACCGGCTCGATGAAGCGCGCCATGGAGGAAACCGGCCGCCGCCGCGAAAAGCAGATGGCCTATAACCTTGAAAACGGCATCACGCCGGAATCCGTCAAGGCCAAGATCTCCGACATTCTCGACAGTGTCTATGAACGCGACCACGTCCGCGCCGACATCTCAGGCGCCGCAGGCAAGGGCTTCGCCGACGGCGGCAACCTCGTGGGCAACAACCTGCAGGCCCATCTCAACGCGCTCGAAAAGAGCATGCGCGACGCCGCCGCCGACCTCGACTTCGAAAAAGCCGCCCGCCTCCGCGACGAAATCAAACGCCTCAAGGCCGTGGAACTGGCGGCCATGGACGATCCGATGGCGCGCGAGGAAGCCAAGTCGATGGAAGCAAAGGGCCGCGGCAACTCCCCTTCTCCCCAGCGGGGGTCCGAAGGACGGGTCGAGACCAGCGGCTCGACCCCGGGCAGTGCCCGCAGGGCGGATGAGGGGGCCACACCCACCTACTTCTCAAAACCCACCCTCGACGACATGGGCCCCGGCACCGACACCACCACGCCGCTCTTCCGCAAGCCAGACCTCGACGAAATGGGCCGCCACGTCGCCACCCCCGCCGACAACAAGAGCCTCTTCCGCCGCAACACCCTCGACGAAATGACCGTGGGACGGACGGAAAAACCGGTGACCGGCCATGTGCCGGAGAAGCCGGAAGCCGCCAAGGGCACGAAACGGTTTTCACCGCTGCTGGAAGGCCAGCCGGAGCAGGATGACGGCGTGCGGCCGGTGGTGCGCGGCCGCGTTGGCGCCGGGAGCTATGAGGAGCCGGGCGAGCAGAAGCGCAAGGGGCGGACGAAGGGAAAGACTGGGCGGCCGGGGCGGTAGTAAATGCGTTTCTTCTGACACCATATGCGCCACACACGGTCAGGCGTTTTCAGCCCGAGAGGAAGCTGCGTTGTCGGAATCGTCTCCGCCGAGCACACCCGGATACAGTCGTCAAGACGGTATCCCTGCTGGCAACAATCGCCAGGAGCGGATGAAGTGAGATCGCGCTTTGAGGACGGAGTGCTACGATCCCGACGAGAATCCGTCCGGAGTGCAATGCTGCTACGCAACTAATACAACTCGACCATCAAATTGAATCCGCCTCGCGTTCTGCACTGACATGGGAGAGCCCGACCATCGGACAAAGAGCAAAACTGGCGCCGATGGTTGACAACCTGAAATCGAAAATCTAATAGAAAAATACTCTTTACGCGTTTTGAGTCTGTACCTCGGTGTAGACTCCGTCGGGCGATTAGCCAGACGGTATAACATTGTGAGCGTTTAACGGCAGGAAGAAGATCGAGAGTTCACCTCTCGTAGCCTCGTCTTCGTTCCTCAGACCGGTGAACTCTCGATCTTCTTCCTGCCTTCCAGAGGTAAAGAGCATCCTTGCCCGCCCCACCGTCGCTCTTAAAATTCCACACGGATCTAGATTTTCAGCACATTCGTGTAAAACGTCCTAGAAAGTTCGTTTTCTTCTGTGGCGGCGTAATAGGAAACGATGACAACAAACCGAAAAGCTTACGTCAGTATCTTCTGAGAACTCGAAATATAGCACCGCGTATTAAGGCGGATATCGTGCTCGCGGAGACCGCCAACCAGCTTTATCGCGATACAGAATTCAACGATCTGATCACATTCGAAGAAGAGATTGCGATAATCTCATCTTTGGTATTGGTCATTGCCGAAAGTGCAGGATCGTTGGCGGAACTTGGCGCATTCGCTACATCCAATCAAATTCGCCAAACGATGGCGGTTATTATGAGGACCGAACATTACGGTCAAAATTCTTTTGTCCGCTACGGCCCCATCGAAAAACTACGGCGAGAGAACGACAAACGAATCGGTACTTTTCCGTGGCGTTCGAACGGGCACGACATTCTGGTTAAATCATCCATTCGCGATCATGTTCGTGTAATCACGGACTTCATAAACTCTCAGATATCAATTGAACCCGATGAATTCCTATTTAGATCGAACGAACAATTCCAATCGTTCTGCATAATATTGTGGATCCTTCATATTTCGAGAGCCATATCAATAACAGAGCTTGAGGATTATTCGAGCAGACTCGGATTAAATATCACAAGGAAGGACATAAAGAACAAATTATACTGTATGAAAATCGCAGGATGGGTTGATGAATACACATACAGTAATAAAACATACTGGCACGCGAAAACGGACATCGATCCGATTTGTCGCTACAGCTACCGGGATGAAGTGATCGAACGCGACACCCCACGACGCAAGCTCGACGTAACCCTCGATATCCAAAAAGATTTGAAGGTCCCCACCCATGTCGCGAGGCATATCAACGGAATCGTCGGGGGGCAGCGATGAACATCTTTGATGAGCTTCGCTATCTGACGGGCTTGGGGCTTATCGATCTCATGCGCATCATCGTCAACGCGCCGATTCGTTATAAAACATATCAAATACCCAAGAAGAGTGGCGGAATGAGAACAATCGCGCAGCCGTCGCGAGAAGTAAAATTTCTTCAGCGAAGCGTAGCAAACCTTATTCTCGACTCCTGCGCGATACATCCGGCCGCAACCGCCTATAAACCTGGCTCCAGAATATTCGCAAATGCTGATGTCCATTCTCAAAACCGCGTCATCCTAAAGATGGATTTTCAAGATTTTTTTCCAAGCATACGCCCCTTAGATTGGCGGCAGTTTGCCAAGGAGAAGTTGAGCCTGACGCCAAATGATATCTCAATCTCAGAGAAGATCCTGTTTTGGGGAGCCGGCACTAGCGGCCCTGTTTGCCTTTCAATTGGCGCCCCGACCTCTCCTCAATTGTCGAACATACTTATGTTTGAGATCGACACACAGATCAGTAACGTTTGCGATGACCTCGGTGTGGTCTACACCCGGTATGCGGATGACATAACTATATCCGGTCAGAGTAAGGAGATCCTACAGCGCGCGGAACGCAGCATCACTACGATAGTGCTGAATACAAAGCGACCGAATTTGACTTTTAATCAGAAAAAGCGGGGGATTTATACGAGGTCTCAGCGACGTATTATTTCTGGTTTAAAGATAACTCCCGATGGATCTGTATCTATCGGACGGGAAAGAAAAAGAATGATTTCATCCCTCGTTCATAAATATTCGTTGAATTTGCTGGAAGATGAGATCCAATACAAGTTGAAAGGCCTTCTTGCGTTCGCAGCAGATAATGAGCCACAATTTGTTGGTCGACTGCGTGGCAAATATGGCGATCAAATTATTGATCGAATAATGAAAATGCATGTACCGAAGAGAGATCTTAGGCGAGGCCAACGCTGACCCAATTTAGGGCCGCTAGGGCCCAGCTCTTGGGAATTTGTGGTTTATTAGCGGACGGCCAAGCGTTCTCCTGTGCGACTTTTTGGGCAGCTGGCGATCACCTCCTAGCTCTTCCAGCCGTTATAATCCGTTCGCGCCGTTAGCGAGCCGTCATAGGGCTTCCGGTCGAACTCCATGCAGCCTTCGAGAAAGACGGCGACGCTCTATTATACGCTGGTGAAGCGCATGGCGGCTGGAAGGTGGAGGATATCGCCAACCAGCAGGGCGAGGTGCTGCGGAGTTTGAGTGCCTTGTTGGGGGACAGGAATTAGAAACGCGGCACACCCTCTCCTCCGTCATTCCTGTGCTTGTCACGGGAATCCAGCCACCGCGCGTCTGCGCGGTGAATGACTCATCTCTTTTGGTGCAAAGAGTCTCCCCTGCCCAAGGACTTGGGCAGGCTGGATCCCTGTGACAAGCACAGGGATGACGGAGGAGAGGTGATCGCCCTGTCATCGAGCCGTTAGAAGGCGCGCGCAGCGCAATTCCGGACGCGAGATCGCCGTGCTATACCTTTCCCATCACCAAAAGGAGCCCGCATGCGCCTGCCCGCCCTCGCTCTCGCCCTCTCAGCCCTAATCGCCTCCCCCGTTTTCGCCGAAACCTTCAAAACCCCAAAGGCGCTCCTCCAGGCCCTCTACACCTTCGACCCCACAAGCAGCGACAACACCCCCTCACCCTATTCGGCCTTCTTCTCCGACCACCTGAACGAACTCCTGCAGACCGACCTCGACAACACCGAAGAAGGCGAAGTCGGGGCGATCGATTTCGATCCCGTCATTGCCGGACAGGATGGCGAGGCGAGCGATGTCAGGATCGGCCAGCCGATCCTGATGGACGGCCGGGCCGAGCTTGAGGTGGAGTTTCGCAACGGCGAAAAGGTGACGCTCTATTATACGCTGGTGAAGGAGCATGGCGGCTGGAAGGTGGAGGATATCGCCAACCAGCAGGGCGAGCAGCCGTGGAGTTTGAGTGCGCTACTGGGTGATGAAGAGTGAAGGCATGGCGTGTCCACGCCCGCTGAGGAAAGGCAACCGCCCATGCTGGAACTGCGCATCGACCCCTTCCCCGCCTCGGCCGAACTGAACGCTCTCTTCTCCGCCGCCTGGGGCAGCCCGCACAGCCGGGATTTCGCCGCCATCCTTTCCCGCAGCCTCGCCCATATCGGCGCCTATCACGACGGCAGGCTCGTCGGCTTCGTCAATGTCGCCTGGGATGGCGGCATCCATGCCTTCCTCCTCGACACATCGGTCCATCCCGAGATGCGGCGGCAAGGCATCGCAACGCGCATGGTGAGGCAGGCGACGAGCCTTGCCCGCGAGCGCGGCGCCGTGTGGCTGCATGTCGATTTCGAGCCTGATCTCACCGGCTTCTACCGCGCCTGCGGCTTCAGGCCGACGGAGGCGGGCCTCATCAAGCTCGCATGAGGCGGCCCGCGCCCGCCGCCAGTTCACCTATCCACAACCTCATCTGGATTTTCCTGCGGCCTCGACGGCAGCGTCGGAAATCGAGAAAACACCGCTGCCCCGTAGTTTTCTACCGGAAGCTTAATATCTCCGCGCGAAGCTTATCATTTAAAAGACTAAAATACACCTTCAAGTTCCCAAATTCGAAGTCGTTATCAGGCACTTAACCTTACCGATTGATTAAAAAATCAATAAAAAAACACAATTCTCCATTGAAAACTTAGTTGCGGATTGGCATAGATCCCTGAAGGGTTGTCGTCCGTTGAGCCAGCAAGAACAGTTCTTCTGAAGATTTCTCGTTTTACAGAATACAACGCATCTTTTTGGAAAGTTTAATATGGCCCTGAATATTCTGGACACGAACGGCGCTACAGTTATCAAGACCGGCGCTGAGTTCGAAGCGTACGACGTCATCCGTCACTCCGCTGCCAACCCATCCGCACCTGTGTCTCTCACCGTCTCCGATTCGTCCGTGGCGGATCTGGCCGACGAGCTGGGCTCGGTCTCCGCAAATGTCACCGGCTCGAGCGGCGGCAGCACGATCACGACGGGCGCAGGCAACGACACCATCAATGGTGGTGACGGCGCAGACACGCTGAACGGCGGCGATGGAGAGGATCTGATCTATGGTGGAGCTGGCAATGATACGCTGAATGGCGGCGACGGAGAGGATCTGATCCGTGGTGGAACTGGCCATGACACGCTGAATGGCGGCGACGCCAATGACCTGCTCTACGGCGAAGCCGGAAATGACGTCATCAGAGGCGGCGCGGGCAACGATACGATCTCGGATGGTGAGCAATTCGGCTTTGCCTCTGAGGTTTTCGACATCGATGCGGGTGACGGCGACGATGCAATAACCGTTGCGACACTCGCTTCATTCAATTCCGGAACGATCGACGGCGGTGCCGGGATTGATAGTCTCGAAGCTCCGTCGCTTCGGGGCCTGACGATCAAGAACATCGAGGTCCTTGAAACGGCGGGATGGCCGGTTGCCGGTTCGAGCGCGCAGTTCGAAAGCTTCGACAAGATCGTCTATTCGACCGATCCGACCTTGAATTATAAAGCCGACTTGATTTTGACGGACAGCGCCCACCTCGATCTTTCCGACGAGCTCGGAAATCGCGGCGCTTTCATTGCCGGCTACGCCTCCGGTATTGACGTCAAGACCGGCGGCGGCGACGATGACTTCACAGGCACCGACGGCAACGACATTTTCGACGGCAGCGATGGCAACGACCTCATCAACGGCAATGCCGGCGATGACAAATTGACGGGCGGCGCAGGCAACGACACCATCAATGGCGGCGCCGGTATCGACACGGCAGTCTTTTCAGGCAATTTTGCCAATTATTCCCTAGCGGTCGACAATGGCAGCCGTGTCGTGACGAGCGCGCTGGAAGGCGTGGATACCGTGACGGATGTCGAATTCGCACGGTTTGCCGATGGCGTCTACAATTTCGCCACGCAGACCTTCACGGTCAACAGTACCGAGCCCGGTACGCCGCTGAATATTCTGGATACGCACGGCGCCACGATTACCAAGACCGGCGCCGAGTTCGAAGCTTACGACATCATCCGCGACTCCCAAAGCAATCCTCTCGCCTCGGTCAACCTGATCATCTCGGATTCCGGGACGGTAAACCTTTCCGATGAACTGGGCTCCGGCTCCGCAAATGTGACGGGCTCAAGCGGCGACGATGTAATCACGACAGGCGCGGGCAACGACACCATCTCAGGCGGTAACGGCGCAGACACGCTGAATGGCGGCACAGGAAACGATCAGCTTTATGGCGGTGATGGTAATGACACGCTGAATGGCGGAGATGGCAATGACATGCTCGCCGGCAGAGACGGCGATGATATTCTGAACGGCGGCGACGGCGATGACCAGATCGTGGGCAGCGTCGGAAATGACATCATCAGAGGCGGCGCGGGCAACGATACGATCTCCGATGGTGAGCCCGGCGGCCGTATCCCTGAGGTCTTCGACATCGATGCGGGCGACGGCAATGATGCCATCGCCTTAGATGGATTCACTCCACTGGTTTCCGGAACGATCGATGGCGGTGCCGGAATTGATTCGCTCCAAGCCTCTGAGCTAAGAGGCCTGACGATCAAGAACATCGAAGTCCTTGAAACCGCGGGATATTGGGTTTCCGGTTCGAGCGCGCAGTTCGAGAGCTTTGACAAAATCGTCTGGTCGACCGATCCATTCCACGATTTCAACCCCGCATTGGCATTGACGGACAGCGCTCACGTCGATCTTTCCGACGAGTTGGAAGGCCATGGAGCTTTCGTCACCGGCTATGTCTCCGGCATCGACGTCAAGACCGGCGGCGGCAACGACGAATTTACCGGCACCGCGGGCAACGACATTTTCGACGGCAGCGGCGGCAACGACATCCTCAATGGCAATGCCGGCAATGACAAATTGACTGGCGGCACCGGCAACGACACCATTAATGGCGGCGCCGGCATCGACACCGCGATCTTCTCCAGCAATTTCGCCAATTACTCCTTCGCATTGAGCAATGGCGACCACATCCTGACGAGTGCCGCCGAGGGAACGGATACGCTGACGGACGTCGAATTCGCCCGTTTCGCCGATGGCGTCTACGACTTCGCCACGGAAACCTTCACGAGCACCAATAACGCGCCGACCAATATCCAGCTCTCGAAAACCGCCCTCTCCGAGGACACGCCGATCTGGACCACGGTCGGTCTGCTCAGCGCCAAGGACGCCGATGGCGATACGCTCACCTACACGCTGCTCGACGGGGCCGACGATCACTTCCGGCTGAAGGGCAACCGTATCGTCACCTCGAAGGCTCTGGACTACGAGACGGCCAAGTCGCACACGATCAAGGTCGCCGTCTCAGACGGCAAGACGACCGTCGAAAAGGACATCACGATCAACGTCCTCGACGTCAACGAAGCGCCGGTCAACAAGGCTCCTGTTAATCTCGCCTTCTCGCGCAGCTCGGTCTCCGAGAACATCGCGATCGGCACCTCGGTCGGGCTGCTCACGGCAAAAGATCCGGAAGGCGGCACGGTGAAGTGGCGGCTGACGGACGACGCGGACGGCATCTTCAAGCTCGTCGGCAACAAGATCCAGACCAAGGCCGCGATCGACTACGAAAGCACTCACAGCCTGACCTTCACCGCCGAAGCCTATGACGCGGCCGGAAACACCACCAGCCACGAGTTCACGATCGCCGTAAAGGACGTCTTCGAGCCGTCGAGCTTCCTGCACGACGCTTTGATTTAGTTATTGCCATCGCCCGGACGTGAAAGCGTCCGAAACGGCTTCGACATCAGGAGCGCCGCATCCGGAAGGATATGCGGCGCTCTCGCCTTTTGTAAGCGCAATCGTCCTGGCGTGATTCTCGATGAGACCGCCCGAAGGCGAAGCTCGATCCCTTCGGCAGCGCATATTCCTACCCCAAACTACTTCTGGGGGAATCCGTGCCCGGCTGTCAAATTCGACGCTTCATCCCGTTTTGGCACGCAATCCCGATATGGCACGGCAGCACAAGCATTCGCTAACTTTTCGTCAAGTATCTGAATCTTCGGCATTTCCTGTCATAATAGCAGCTATGCCACAATAATGCCGCTTGCTTTTTGGCCGAAATGCTGGCACCAATCCAGCCACTCGGGCATTTGCATGCCGGTGACTGGACCGATGTGGTAATCCCTTCCGTAACGGGAGGCGGCGCGGGAATACCCGCCTACGTAGACGTTCTTTCCCCGTACGTGACTTCTCCGACTGACCCTTCGTCCCAGACGACCGGGGCGAAAGCTAAAGCCGTCCGCTTCCTTTCGGGGGGGCGGATACTACACAGACTAAGGGAAAAGGACTATCCCAATGGCCACCAAGGGCACCGTAAAATTCTTCAACCAGGACAAGGGTTTTGGTTTCATCACGCCGGACGGCGGCGCGAAGGACGTTTTCGTTCACATCTCCGCGCTGCAGGCTTCTGGCATCCAGTCGCTGCGCGAAGGCCAGCAGGTCACCTTCGACACCGAGCCGGATCGCATGGGCAAGGGCCCGAAGGCCGTCAACATCTCGGCTTCGTAAGCTGGATTATCGCTTCGGCGGCATGGACGGCGCTCCGCAAGGGGCGCCGTTTTTGTTTGCGCGGCAAGATTTGTCGATCGCAAACCTAAGTGTTATATGCGCGCTTAACGAATGATCCCGCCCATACGGCGGTGCGGCACCCGCTTTGAGGCGCCATGACGACAAGGAACGATGAAACGTCGATGACTGAGAAGAAGCCGATTTTCGCCGTGGCGCCGATGATCGACTGGACGGATCGGCATTGCCGTTATTTCCACCGCCAGATCAGCCGGGAGGCGCTGCTTTATACCGAGATGGTGGTGGCCGACGCGATCATCCACGGGCCGCGCGAACGCCTGCTCGGTCATGACGCAGCGGAACATCCGCTGGCCTTGCAGCTCGGCGGCTCGGACCCGGCAAAGCTTGCCGAAGCGGTGAAGCTCGCCGAACCCTACGGCTATGACGAGATCAACCTCAATGTCGGCTGCCCCTCGGACCGGGTGCAGTCAGGCACCTTCGGCGCCTGCCTGATGCTGACACCGGAGACGGTGGCCGCCTGCGTCGCGGCGATGAAGACGGTCGCGACCGTGCCGGTGACGGTGAAATGCCGGATCGGCGTCGACGAACAGGAGCCGGAAGAAGCCCTGCCGGCGCTGATCGCCCGCGTGCTCGATGCCGGCGCCGACGCCATCTGGATCCACGCCCGCAAGGCTTGGCTGAAGGGCCTGAGTCCCAAGGAAAACCGCGAGATCCCGCCGCTCGATTACGAGATCGTCTACCGGATGAAAGAGCGCTGGCCTGACGTCTTCATCGGCATCAACGGCGGCATCCGCACGCTCGACGAGGCCGAAGCCCATCTCGCCCATGTCGACGGCGTCATGCTCGGCCGGGCCGCCTACCAGAACGCCGCGATCCTTTCCGACGTCGACCGCCGCTTCTTCGGCGCGCCGGCCGCCGAGCCGGACTGGATGGCGCTCCGCGACCGGATGATGGCCTATGCCGAGCACCATATCGCCGGCGGCGGCCGGCTGCAGCATGTCGCACGCCACATGGTCGGCCTCTTCACCGGCCTCCCCGGCGCCCGCCGCTACCGCCAGATCCTCTCCACCGACGCCGCCAAAACCGGCGCCGGCCCGGAAGTGCTGGCCGCAGCCTTTGCCGCGGTGGATTTTTCCGGGGCTGAGCAGGAGGCGGTGAGCGCTTAGAGCACGCGCTCCCTCTTGTCCCCCGCGGGGGTCCGAAGGACCTCTCGATTCCCCTTCTCCCCAGCGGGGAGAAGGTGCCCGTAGGGCGGATGAGGGGGCCACACGGCACTCCCTCTATAATAGCCTCCGCCGACACTTCATGCACTACGGTTGTGCCACCCGCCCCCTCATCCGACCCTTCGGGCCACCTTCTCCCCGCTGGGGAGAAGGGATTGTCGCACCGCCCAGCCTTCCTTCTACTCACGACACCTTTGCCAACGCTTGGTAAGCCGCAGCGCGCTCCCTGTTCTGCCGCGCCTTCATCACCAACAGACCCGCAATCACCACCACCGCGACGACACCCACGATCAGCAGCCAGTTGACCTCCCCGCCAAGCGCCGCATTCGAGCCTACGCCGCCCGTTGCAAGCACGGTGCTCCCACCGGCGCTGCGGCGCTGCTTCTTCGCGGCCGCATCCGCCTTGCCGGCCTCCTCCAGCAGCACGGCCTTCGGATCGGCATGCGCCGACGCGGCAAGCCACATGGCAACGCCCCTCGCCTCGACATCGGCGACCCGCTTCGACCAGCCGCCCCGGAAGGTCGCCCAGGTCGTCAGCCCCCGGAGAAAACCGAGGCGCCGCGCGCAGAGCGACTGGATCGCCTTCTTCACATCACTCACCGCCGCCTTCTTCAGCGTCTCGGCGCCGATCACGCCGTCGACATCGGCGCCAACCACCGCCTGCAGCGTCTTGGCCGCCCGCGCCGTGCCGGAATTGACGCCGAAATCGAATGTCACCAGGTCGAGACCTGCCGGCAAAGCCTCGGCGCCGAGCGGCCGCCAATAGTTCCGCTGATAGATCGGCGTCACGTCGGCAAGCGTCAGCCGCGAGATATCGAGATTGGGATAGCTGGCGGCGGCGATGCCGTATTTCGTGCCTTTCAGCGTGCCCTTGCCGACGGCGCCGCCGGTCCAGTTCCCTGGATCGCGCCTGTCCGCCGTGAAGCCGCCCTCGTAAGCCAGCGTGATCGGGAGGCAGGCTGACATGTTTCCTTTGGCCATGGCAATTTTCCCTTCGGATGAAACTGCGCCAACCATTGCCGATGAAGAGTTGTCGGGATCGAACGCCTGCGGCCATCCGCCGAAAATGTTGATGACGGCGGTGGCCGCCTCATCGCTCAACCTTCTTCTCAGCGGCAGCGCCACCGCCCGCCCCGCCGCTCAAAACACCTTGTCCTCATCCACACCCTCCGCGAACGAAGGATTGAGAAACACCACCCGGTCCTCCCCGCCTCTGCGGTCGCGGCTGGCGGTCCAGCCGAGTTTCTTCATGATGCGGCCGATGCGGCCGGCGTGGCGCCAGTCAGCGTCCTTGGCCGCTATGCCGAGGCTTTTCAAAATATCGTACTGGGAGACCGATCTACGACCTTTCAGCGTCGGAACGATTACCTCGACCCAGACGTCGACATCGGTGCGCTTCTCCTGCTCGGCGACCACCGCCGGCTGCTCTTCCTCCTGCACCCACCAGGGGGTCTTCGCCCTGTACAGCGCCACGGCTTCAGCCCAGAGCTGATCGCGATCGGCGGCGATCGCCTCGATATCGATGCGCCCGACCGTCAGCGGCCAGAAGCTGCGCCCGCCCGTGGTATCCTTGAGATAGGGGTTGCCATCGGGATTGATCGTGCCGCAGAGGCAGACACGCCGCGGCGCCTCGACCACCGATCGGCCGTAGGGCGGGCGGAAACGATCTGTCTGCTTGCGCAGAAACTTCTTCACCGCGCTGGTTTCCGAGGCGTTGAAGCGGTGCATTTCCGCGACCTCCAGGCCCCAGATGCCCTGCATCTCCATCATCGCGTCCTTCGAGCCGATATCGGACAATTCGTCGGTGAAGAAATCGTCGCCATAGAGCATGCGCACCGCGGTGGATTTCCGCGCGCCCTGCGGCCCTTCGAGGATCGGCATCGTATCGACCTTGCAGCCCGGCTCCAGCCCGCGCGCCACGCTCGATATCAGCCAGCGCAGGCCGACCGTGCGGGCATAGGCCGTATCCTCGATGCCCATGTAATAGGTCAGCCAATTGTGCAGCCGCGGCCTGCGATCCCAGACCAGGCCCTCGAGATAATCGGTCAGCCGGTCGAAACGCGCATGTTCGGCCACCGTCTGGATGACCGGAGCGATGTTGGCGACCTTGGGCGTCATGTCGTTCGCCTCCAGCCACATGACGGCCTCGCTGTAATCGCGATCCTGCAACGCGCGTTCGCGCCAATTGCCTCTGGCGCGGTCCCAGGGCGGCCGGCGCATCAGCACGACGCCCATCTTGAAGGCGTCGAAGGCGAAGATGCCGGAAAGATCGGGGTGATGCTCGAGGAACAGCGCCCAGTTGCGGGTGGCGCCCGGCTTGATCCGGCCCTTTTCGCCGCGCAGCAGTTCCATCTGCCAGTCATCGTTGGTGGCGATGGTTTTACCGATAGCTGCTGGCCGCGCCTTGTGCGCCTCCGCCACGGGCGGCGTCCACGGCCGCGCCGCGTCACGGATGAAGGCGGAGAGCTCGTCTTCGGTCCAGCCGTCGCCGACGGCATCGGCCGCATCCCAGCCCTTGGGAGGCGTGCGCCCGGAGAGCCAGTCGGTATAGAGATAGGGAGGGGATGCCATGAGTGCTGCGCGCCGCCTATCGAACGACGCCGAGGACACGGTAGCTGCAGCCGAGGCCGGTGAGGATCGCGCCGATATCGTCGGCGGCCTTCAGACCTGAGATCACCCCGGTTTCCGGATGCGGCCGGTCGGCATCCGGCCACATGACGACGTTGCGGCCGGCCAGCGGCGACCAGTCGGCATGTTTCACCCCCTGCGCGCCGCCGGGCCAGGAGACGACGGTGCGTCCCGTCGCAGCTGAGAGCGCATCGCGGCACTTCTCGCCCTCGACCACGAGCACCGCCCTCGCCTCGCCGAGCCTGTCCAAGCCATAGAGCGGGCGCGGCTTGGCAAAGGGAAAACGGCACCAGGTCTGGCGGCCGTCCGCCAGGCGCACCCACATGACCATCGGCGTTTCCTTGCCGCCCTGGCCAAGCTCATGACGCAGGACATAGCCGATCAGGCCGCCGTCCGGCCTGCGATAGGGAAAGACCATCGACGGCGCGAAGCTCCCCCATTCGGATCGCTCGCCCCGTCGCTTCGGATTATAGAGCCGCACCGGCCTGCCGCATTCGATGGGCGCGGAAGGCGGCGCCAGCGGCACGATATCGGCATAGGGATCGAACACCGGCGCCCTCGCGGGCGCAGAATGGGGCCTCGCGGTGCTGCCGCCGAGCATGCCGAGCGCTTCCGCGAGATCGACCCCTTTGATCTTCCTGACGAAATCGATCACGTCACCATGCGCGCCGCAGCCGAAGCAGTGGAAGCGCTCGACATGATCCTTTCCGGGAAAGATGGTGAAGGAAGGCGTCGCCTCGGCATGGAAAGGGCAGCAGGCAGTGAATTCGCGCCCGGCCGGCTTCAGCGCCACCCCATGGCGCGCCGCCACCTCGGACAGGCAGATCTCCCGCCTGATACGTTCGACTTCGGTCATATCCGACCCCTGATCTGGTCGCTGTGATCGTCACAACTTTTGGCGGGTGCTAGCTCGGGCGGCGGATTTGGTCCACGGACCAGCCGTCAACTGCGGCGAGCGGGCGCGATCTCGCCGGGCATCACCAGCCGGTATCCCTGGCGATAGCCGACATTCTCGATGCCGATGCCGGAACCCTCCAGCCGGGTGCGGAGATGGCAGAGCGCCACCTTGAAGGCGGCATACATGCGCGTCGGCGACGGTCCGCCATCGGCATCGTCGACATACATCGCATCGAAAATCCGCTCTGTCTGAACAGGCATGCCCTTGCCGCGCCAGACAGCGCCGAGAATACGCGCCTGAAGCGGCGTCACATCATAACGATCGACGACGATTTCCAGCGTCGGCGCTGCCACCGGCTGCTTGCAGCACGGGCAGTTGATCGGCTCCATCACGGCCGCTCCCGCCCCTACCTTCTCCATGACGCGCTCTTTCCGGGCCGGTTCGACCGTCATGCCCGAAACCGGCCGCTTGGTCGCCGCCGGCGACAATCTGACTTTCCTGTCCACTGCTGTCATCGGATTCACCATCCCTTTCGGTTTGTTCGCCGTCCATATGTCCGGCCTGCCTCTTCTTCGAAAACCTGTGTGCCGCGCCCGCTCATCGCCGCTCCGGCAGCATGTCATCCGCCGAAAGCTCGATGCCGCGCTCGCGCGCCGCCTTCATCAGCAGCAGCTGGTCGCGGCCGCTGATCAGCCCTTCGCTATTGCCGAGCGCACGACTGATCTTCGAGCGGTGACGCCCCATCACCCGCGCCAGCTCCGCCGGGGAAAGGCCGATTTTCTCGTGAACCTTTCGCCATGGAGTCTTGTGGTCCTTTCCGAGCTTTTGCACGTCTGTTCCTCGATTGATGCGATAATAGCAACATATGATGCACCGATCACACCGTCAACCCCACCCAGGCCAAAATGGGATTTTATTCCCGAAATTAAATGTGGCATATTTTGATACGAGCCAGATAAAGGAATATTTTCCTCATTTCTATTGACTCAACCCGCCGGTGTCAATTATCTAGGTTGCAGAACAAAGGGGAAACAACGGGAGTTCCAAATCGCCGGTATCAGTGGCGGCATCCCCGTCGCTCATGCGACTAACGCAATCCGATGCGACGATGTCGCATCCGCTTGCCGTCTGTTGCGAAATCTGCAACAACTCGGTTCCATCAAACGATGTGAGGAACCGGGATGACCGAAATCGATAAGAAGTGGTTTTTCCAGAAGCTGGACGAACGGCAGAAATCTGTCAGGGGCCTTGCGCGGCATCTCAGCATAGATCCTTCGGCCGCGTCGCGCATGCTGTCTGGCATGCGGAGAATGAAGATGGAAGAAGCAAACCAGATTGCATTGTTCCTGGGCGTTTCGCTCTCGGACGTTCTCAATCATGCCGGCGTTTCGGTCGAGCCGGACGGAACACCCACCCGCATCCTGCTGGCGGCTGTCATCAACGAGGCCGGCTCCGTCGAGCGGCTGAAGGAGCCGCGCCCGCTGCCCCAGGCCGTCATCGACCGCGCCAAGGCCGCCGTCCGGGACTTCGTCGACGGCCAGGTGATCGCCGCCCAGGTGCGGGCGGCCTCAGGCCCGCTGTCGATCTGGGATGATGCCGTCATCCTGTTCGGCCACACCGACGAGGTCGAGGCAGCGGCGATCGGCGTGCTCTCCATTTGCCGCACCCGCGGCGGCGAGCAGATCATGGCCAAGGTCGAACGCGCCCGAAAGACCGGCGAAGCCCGCATCCAGACCGCGTCAGGCGCCACCGAGGAAACCCTGCTCGACACCGCCACCCCGGTGCTTGCCGTCATTCCGTAAGGCGAGTGCCACGCGATATCGGCTGCGGCTGCGTCATCGGACACCGCACACCCGCCTCGTCCTCCCAGGCCTCATCGGGAACGCTAACTTCCTCTCCGTCATTCCTGTGCTTGTCACAGGAATCCAGTGCGCCCAAGTCCTTGGGCGCGGGAGAGTCTTTATAACCGTTGAATGAAAGTCTTTCACCGCGCCGACGCGCGGTGGCTGGATTCCTGTGACAGGCACAGGAATGACGGTGGAGAGGTTGGCTCGCTTCCCAAATCTTCCGCCAGTATATTGGGATGCCAGATGATCGGACAGATGCCGCAGCGCCGCTCCCTGTGCAATGTTACCTGACGTCAGCACACCCGCCTCGTCCTCCGAGGGCTCCATGACGCCGAAATCGCCCGCCTAGGACCGCGCGATCGGCACCAGGCTCTTCTTCTCGATCAGACCCGCCACCGAAAACACCAGGATCTCCGTCTCCCGGCCGATCCTGCTGCCGTCCATCAGCCTGACGATGTCATCGACGCCGCCGACCGGGCTGCCGTCGATCGCGAGGATATAATCGCCCTCTTGCAGCCCACCCTTTGCCGCCGGTCCATCCGGCTCGACGCGCCGGATGCGCACGGAGGTCGTCTGCGCCGTGCCGGCCGCGAGCGCCACGCGGCGCGGCAGCACGATCGTATCGCCTGATATGCCGATGACGGCGCGCCGCACCTGGCCGTGGCGGAGGATCTCCGAAACCACGAAATTGGCCGTATTCGACGCCACGGCAAAGGCGATGCTTTGCGCGCCCTGGATGACCGCAGTATTGACGCCGATCACCTCTCCGCCGGAAGAGACCAGCGGCCCGCCCGAATTGCCGGGATTGAGCGCCGCATCGGTCTGGATCACGTCCTCCATCAGCCGTCCGCTCGCCGCCCGCATCGAACGGCCAAGCGCCGAAACGATGCCGGCCGTCACCGTCCATTCGAAGCCGAGCGGGTTGCCGATCGCAATCGCGATATGCCCCCTGCGCAGGCGCTGGGAATCTCCGAGCTTTGCCCAGGCGCCCGCGCTGGAGTTGGCGCGGATGAGCGCGATATCGGTATCGACATCCCGGCCGAGCACCCGCCCCTCGGTGACGAACCCGTCGGGCGTGGTGATGTGCACCACCTTGGCATCGTCGACCACATGGCTGTTGGTGATGATCAGCCCATCAGGCGAAATCGCAAAACCCGACCCATGCCCCTGCCGGCCGCCAACTCTCTCGATCCGGCTGACCGCCGGCCCGACGACATCGACTGCCGCCGCAATCGACTGCGAATAGGCATCGATCAGCGCCCCGTCATTCTGAGGCACGATCTCCTTATCCATATAACCCATTGCCTGATCCTCAGGCGGCAAGAACGGCCGCCCCGCCGCCGGCGAAGCAATCGCGGTTGCGACGTTCGCCATGGCGCTGTTGTATGAGGGTTAGATGGTTGGGCGGTGAGTTGGGTTCAAGTGAGCGTGGGTGGCGGCATACAACGAGACATCAGCGGGCAAACCGGCGCGCGATCATCGCACCGGCATCACCGATCACGATCGCAGGAATGAGCACCAGCGCCATGCTGTGAATATCAGGGGGAACGTCGACCACGACGAGGTGAAAGCCGAACCAGGGATTGATGATCTGGACGAGATAGATCGACGCCCACCAGAGACCGAAGGGAACGACGATCAGCCAGCGGCCGACCCGTGTCGCACTCCAGCGATCGGCGGCCTCGGCAACCGCGATATCGCGCGCCGCCTCGATGCCTTTGATCGCCTGCTCGGCCGCAAGACGTCTCTCATCGGTTTCCGCATCGAGCTTCGCCTTCCAGGCCGAAAGCAGCGGCGCCGTGAACGTCTCCATCACGCCACCGAGAAAAAGCCTGGCAAGCCAGTTCATCGCGCCCACCCGAAGCGGTTGGCGAAATAGTACCAGATTTCAGCGGACAGACCGATAAAGGCGCCGGCGGCGATTTCCGCCATCATCGAAAGATCTGGGTCACTTGAAATCACGTCGCCGATCTCCGGCGAGAAGACGCCCTTCGCCACCAGGGCGGCGGCGAGATAACGCAAGGTAATGCGAATGATCACGCTTGTCATATCGGATGTCTCCTTGGAGCCGAAAGAGTTGAGCACTGAACTACGGAGTAAACTTCGCGAGAGAACCCGACATGATGATCTTGAAGGCGACGCCGGCCGCCAGGACGATGACGGGAGTGAGAACAGCCCAAATGGCCTTGCCGATCCTGTTTGTCAGCTTCTCGACGCTGCCTTCGATCCGCGCCAAGGCGGCATTGATGTGCGGCTGCTGCGCTTCCAGATTGACGACGCGCTCCTTCAACCCACTCATCCTTTCGTGGAGCTTCTCGATCTCGGCTCTGACTTGCTCATCCATGAATTTGTCCGATCTGTTTTGTCGGGCGGAGTTCAGAAGGACCCGAAAGCCGGGAAAGCGACGGGAGCATTTGGAGACCCGATCGAACTCTCACGCCGTCCGTTGATTTTCCCGTTTTCATCGCAAGCCGTATAGACATTGGCATCAGGCGGGCATCCTCGGCACGGTGTAGTCATCCCAGCCTTGGGTGGTAACGATGCAATTGCCGGTGCCAATCGATAGGTCGAATCGCGCCCACATGAGGCCGACTGCCGTGGTGCGCACCTTGGCCCCGATCTGAAGCCGTGTAGAGCCGGCAGCGATGTTGATATAGAGGCTGGCATCGCCAGCTGCGCCAGGCGTCTCCTCAGTGTCGCAGCGGAGGTTAGGCCTGCAGCAGCGCATCCCGCGCCGGCGCAAAGAAACGGTTGCAGGCCCGCGCCTCCACCGTCGGCTCGCTCAGCGCATTGATGCTGTCCTTGCCGATGGAGGCGAGCGCCAGATTGCAGATGGAAATAATGGATGTCATGTCGATCAACCCCGTGGTTGAGCGACCTTAGCGCGTGAATGGTTGCCGGCATGAAACGCCTGCCGACGCCAAAGAGAGCCTCGCCCGGCGTCAAAACGCTCTGTGACTGTGCCCCCCGTAGCTTTACTTATCTGCACATACTCTTATGGAAATCTGTCATATCAATTCGGCAGAAAGCCGGATTAGATACGTACATCAGCACTCGGCGCAAATCTTTCACGCGCGCCCATTTTCAGCCTGCATCAATCCAACCAAGGGAGCCATGCCATGAGCACAGTCACCACCAAGGACGGCGTTGAGATTTTCTATAAGGATTGGGGGTCGAAAAGCGCCCAGCCGATCATGTTCCACCACGGCTGGCCGCTGAGCTCCGATGATTGGGACGCCCAGATGCTATTCTTCCTGCACAAGGGCTACCGCGTCGTCGCCCATGACCGCCGCGGCCACGGCCGCTCCACCCAGGTGGGAGACGGTCACGACATGGATCACTACGCGGCGGACGCCGCTGCCGTGGTCGAGCATCTCGATCTCAGGAACGCCGTCCATGTCGGCCACTCCACCGGCGGCGGCGAGGCAACCCATTATGTCGCCCGCCACGGCCAGCCGCAGGGCCGCGTCGCCAAGCTGGCGATCATCGGCGCCGTGCCGCCGATCATGGTCAAGACCGAGGCCAATCCGGGCGGCCTGCCGATCGAAGTCTTCGACGGCCTGCGCAGCCAGCTCGCCGCCGACCGCGCGCAATTCTACCGCGATCTTCCGGCCGGCCCCTTCTACGGCTTCAACCGCCCCGGCGCGAAAGTGTCGGAGCCGGTCGTCGACAATTGGTGGCGCCAGGGCATGATGGGCGGCGCCAAGGCCCATTACGACGGCATCAAGGCCTTCTCGGAAACCGATTTCACCGAGGACCTGAAGAGCATCAGCGTGCCGACCTTCGTCATGCACGGCGATGACGACCAGATCGTCCCGATCGCCGATTCCGCCCTGCTCTCCTCCAAGCTCCTGCAGAACGCCACCCTGAAGGTCTACGAGAAATTCTCGCATGGCATGTGCACCATCAACGCCGACGTGATCAACGCCGACCTGCTGGCTTTCATCAAGGGCTGATGCTCGCAAAACCGGGCGCCGACAAGGCGCCCGGTCTCTCAGTTGGTTTCCGCCGCCAAACGCCGTTTAGCCGGCAGGATCGGCAAATCATCGGTCGCTTTCTCCCATTTTCCATGAAACCGTTTCCGTCCGTTTGCGTTTCCAAGCCATGACAAGAGAACGTGAACCCTCATCAAAGGCGTATCGGCAGGATCGTTTTGAAAATACCGAGCGAGCCGCCAAGGAAACCATCGAGGCGGAGCAGCGGGCTCGCAGGGAGAAGACGCGGCGGCTGAAAGAGCTGCGTCTGTCGCGCGAAGGCGGCAAGGCTCCCGAAGCGGGATAGATCCCACGCTCAGCAATCGCAGGATCACGCGTCGGCGGCCGGTCGGCGCGTCTTCATCGCTCTCGGCCCGCATTTATCGCGTTTTTCGGTTGTTTTAAGATTTGGGCCTTCGTCCATCTTGCAGAAGAAACATCACGAAATTATCTTCCAGACAGCGATTCACGGACATCGAAAAAGGGTCAGGCGATGTCAGACAAGCTGTTCAGCACACGCGACGAACCGCTCGCCTCCGCGGATCTCGACCTTTGCAGGCGCGTTCACGAAGCCGTCTGCACCGAACTCGAAATCGACAGGTCGAGCGAGCAAGCCGATAATATCGGCGCTCTCATCATCGAGCTTTTCCGGCAGGGCGTTCATGACGAAAGCCAGCTCCGGCTGCTGGCCGGCGGTGCAGCCCGGCCGGGCTGACCATTCTTACGGATAGAATTTCGACTTCTCGGTCTGCGGCATCCGGTCGACCGTGTAGAGAATGCCGTAAAGATCTTCATGCACGCCGATGCCGTCGCTGCCGAGACCTGCGCCGAAGAGCGCCGCATTGTCCTGCACATTGGTCGCGAACACTTCCTTGACCGTCGCCGTGATCGTCCCGTCGCCATTGTCGGTGCGGGCAATGACGGTTCTGGAGGTATAAAGCCCCGGCTGATACTCGAAGGTGATGCGCGCACCATTGGGAACGATGTCGGGCAGCACCATCGTATTCCAGGTGGTCACGCCGTCCTGGTTACCGGGATGGCCGATCACGTTGCCGAGCGGAAAGAGTTCGGCCGTCGGCGGAAAACCGAGCGAGCGGCTGTCCGACCAGTAAGGCAGAAAATCGATCCATCTGGCGTAGCGGCTGCTCGCCTTGATCAGGTCGTTGACCGATTTCAGCGTGCCCGACACCGCATTCCACAGGGTCGCGACCGAAAGGCCGGCGAGCGTTCGATAGGCCGTCGAGGTCGATACCGTCGGCTGGATCGTCACGCCGACGACATGGATGCCCGCGCCGTAGCGCGCCTTCACGCGGTCGACCAGGCCGAATTTGAAATTCGCCCAGGTGCTTGCCGTGGCATTGTTGTCGTTGCGTCCCGACTGGTCGAAGACGAAGGTCCAGGGGTTCAGGCCGCCATTATAGGTGTTCTTGACGATGTCGATCAGCCCCCAGCGAAGCGTGGCGATCGTGCTGCCCGAACCGGCGAGTTCCAGCTGCGATTTCGCGCCCGGCACGCCCATGATGAGCGGCATGGTTTCGCCCCAGACCGGATCGGCCACGTCGAACCAGCGACGCCATACGCCCATATTGCCGCGTTCGTCGGCTGATGCGGCGATCTCCTGGCGTTCGATGAGGCTGTCGGAGAGCACGAGCGGCACCGGCCGCCCGTCCCATCCCTTGGCGAAGATCATCGCCGGGCCATAGGCCAGCGGCTGCGAATTCGAGACGTTGCCGACCGTATTGTAGAAACTGTCTGGATCCCTGTCCGGCGTGCTCGGCGCGTTCGCCGCGGCAAGCGCCCGCACGGAGGCCAGGTCGCCGGCCGCCCAATATTTCTCGCCGCGATGGCGCTGAATGCGATAGCCGCCGATATAGGTGTTGCCGACCGTGCCATGCCAGACGGTGCGGATGCCGAAAATAGACCGCCTCGGCAAATCCGCCGGCAGGCTCACCTCACCCCACACGATGCCCGTTGCCGCGGTCGCCGCCGCTGCGGCAACCCCGCCGAACAGCACCGGATACTCGTTGCCGTCAGGATGCAGGAAGAACACCTCGTCGATCAGCATGTCCGCATTCGGATTGACGGTTTCCTGGGGCGCATTGTTGCCTTGGGTGAGACCGAAACCGACAAAGGGAATGAGGAAGCTGTTGGTGGGATAGTCGGGCGATCCGAAATAGAGTTCGGAAGCCTGATAGTTCAGGCCTGCCGCATAGGTCTGCGTAAAGCCGCCCGGCCACGCCACACGGGTCGCCGCCGGCATGTAGCGGTTCGGATCGGCAACCCAGGGCGGATGCCCGCTGCCGCTAACGGGAACGACCGGCATCCCGTTATAGAGCGTGCGCCCGTCCGCAATGATCACCACGCCGACGACGAGCTGCTCGTTATAGATGACTTCGCTGCCGGAAAGCACGCTGACGCCGAGAACCCGCCGGCCGTCGGTAAACAGCACGCCGCTCTCGGCCTCGCGGATGCCCACCACGCGCTGCCCATTGTGCAGCACCGTCCCGTCGGGAACGATATGCACACCGATCACACGCTGCTCATTGAAAATCTCGGCCATGAGGATGCTTCTTTTTGGAGTGCGGAAGGGAGGGCGATATTCTCTATCGACGTCATCCTCGGCCTTGTGCCGAGGATCTGCTGCGTATCGATCTGCGTGGATGCGCGCATCAGCACGACATCCGGTTCGTGCTGATGCTAGCCCCTCACCCTAACCCTCTCCCCGTAAACGGGGCGAGGGAACGTGCCTTATGGGAGGCGGGCGAGGAACGGAGAGGTTGCGGCACGTCCCCTTCTCCCCGCATGCGGGGAGAAGGTGGCGGCAGCCGGATGAGGGGCGGCACCAGGCGGCGCTGCGCCCTCCCCGTCAGTCAGTTGCCGGCAGACATGACCCAGTCCGGCTGCTGCAACCCAAGCGCTTCCTGGATGCCATTCCCCGACATGCGGCTTGACGCGTCTTCACCCGAGCCAACCTCGCCCGCACGCCGCTCGATCTCCGCCGCGATCACACCATCCGCATCCCTGGCGTTCGGCGCCGGCTCTCCGGAGATCGCTCTCGCCAGCGCCTTGCGCTCTGCCGCCGTCAGGCTCTGCCAGTCCTCGGGGATTTCAGCGGCGCCGGCGCCCTCGCCGCTTTTCGGCCGGACGATCCTGGCGCCGCCCGCCCCCTGCGGGGCAAGGCTCGCCCATTTCGGCCGCCTCTCCTCGTCGTTCCAGAGCTCGTCCGGCACGACGAAGGCGGCGCCGATGTCGCGCAGCTCGCCGTCGAAATAGCCCCTTTCGTTTGCGATCACCTTCACCATGACGGCTACTCCGTCGCCGCGACGACGCCGGCGGTGATCTTGCCCGTCGTCGGCGCCGTTCCCGTCACGTCGTAGAACAGGCGGAAGAAGCGCTCGTCGGCCTCGCGCGGGATCACGTCGATATTGAGCCGCTTGCCGAGCGCGAGGTCGGCGAGCGCCAGCGCGCCGGTGGTGCCGACCTGCTTCGGCGTCGCGAAGGCTTCGTTGTCGTCGACCTGCACCTTCACCTCGAGCGAGGTCAGGTTGTTGAACGCCTCGACCACCTGGATCGAAAGCGGGATCTTCTTGCCCTTGCCGATGTTGCGAACGATGCCGGTGGCGATCGGGCCGAGGTTGATCACATTGGTGCTCGCCGCATCGGCGGTGATCGCCTGCGCGTCGGAAAGCAGGCTCTGCTTATCGAAAATCATCTGAAATGCCTCTCGTTTTGAAGGGAACTGCCCGCCGCCGCCATTGGCGACGGGCCAAAGCCGATCAGGCCGGAATTACACGGCAGCCGGCACCGCCGCCTCGGTGTTGAGGATGGCGTCGGTCTCGCGGATCGGAATGCCGCGATAGGCGCGAACTTCCTTGCCCTCGACGGTCATGTGCGTCAGCCCGGTATAGTTCGGGTTGGCCGCCAGCAGGCTTCGGTCGCTCGACTGGACGTCGAGGATTTCGAGCACGTCGCGGTTCATGTAGATCGCGATGCGGCTCGCCACGCCGTCGCGGCGGCGCGACTGCAGGCGGTAGTAGGCCTTGCGCATCAGCGCCCAGAGGTCGACGCTGCCGGCGAGCATGTTGGACACGTCGATGTTGGCGACGCGGGCGTTGTAGCGCCAGTCCTTCACGAACATGCCGACATGCCAGCACCAGTAGTCTTCCTTGCGGAAATAGGGCTGGCCGCTTTCGTCGAGCACGCGCTGCTCGCCCTTGTCCTCGTGGCTGACGCCCGCCTTGGTGCCCTTGGGATAGATCAGCGAGCTGGCATGGTCGCCCCAGGTGACGAACCAGATCGAGGTGTTGTCGCTGCCCGTGCCGCCGCCGTTCACCACCTGGTTGGCGATCGTGCCGCGCGTGTCGGAATAGCTGCTGTAGCGGGCCGAAAGCCCCTTGAACTTCTCCGGCGTCGTCTCGGTATTGTGGTAGAAGATGCCGGTCGCCACCTCCTGGTTCATCGCCTCCATGAAGGGTGCGGCCGAGGTCAGCCGCTCCTTGGCCGGGTCGGGCGCGAGTTTCAGGAGGCGCACGTCGACGCCGGACATGGCCTCGACGAAGCCGGTGGTGTCGTCGACCTGCTGCATGGTCGCCTTGGATTGCGGAACGCCCTGGTAGAGGCGGCCCCAGGCGACGGATGGCAGGCCGGTGCGGATCATGTGGCGATGCGAGGCGCCCATGTTGCATTCGGTGGCGATCGCGTCGTCGAGAATGGGGTTCTGCTGCGACAGCAGCTCGACAACCGAGCCCTCGGTCGAGCCCTTGTGCATGTCGATCAGTTGAGGGAAGCTATTGCCGATTGTTGCCATGTCTCTTTAGCCTTTCGGTGCATCGTTCGGGAACAGAACATGCGCTGGATCGACGGGCCTGCCCGTGCCTCCGGCGCCGCCGGTGGCCGGATCGTCCTCTCTGATGAGCGCCCCGGCCTTCGCAAAAATACGAATAAGCTCCGGATGGTTGCCGCCACCACTCGCCTCCAGATATTCGCGCAGAGCGGGCGTCCCCATCGTGTTGACGAAGCGGCGGCTGTCGCGCACGGTGCCGTCCCACTTGCGCCCGCCGATCTCGGCATCAGCCTTCGCATCGTCGGCCCATTTCGAAATCGTCTCGCCCCAGACCTTGCCGCGCGCATCCGCACGCGCCGACTGGATGGCGATGAACCGGTCGGCAAGCTTCTGCGCCTCGCTGTTGGTCAGCCCCAGTTCGCGGAATTCAGGGCCGAGTGCGTCGAGCAACTCCTCGTCGACGGCGATGCCGTCGGGCATGGTAAGTGTATACTTACCGTCCTCCGGCACCCGGTCGGCCTCATCGGAAGCCGCCTCATCGCCGTCCTGCCCGGCCTTGTCAGGCGTATTCTCGTCATCGGTCTTGGCGGGCCTTGCCCGATCGTCGCTGCGGCTGCCCTCGCCCGCGTCAGCCCGGCCGGCGCCGCCTTGCTGCGGCACGTCGTCGGGAAACAGCACATTCTCCGGCTCCCCGCCGCCGCTGCCGGCGCCCTCGGCGCTCCAGTTAATGGCCGGGCGGCCGATCCGCTCATGCGTCGACGTCATCGTCTTCACTCCTCTTATTGGTTGCGACCTCGCGGTCGATGGCTTTGATGGTGGCGATTTCGAGCAGCAGGCTCGGGTAGAAGCGCTGGTCGATCTCGTCGAGCTTGGCGATCAGCTTGCGGCCTGCCCCCTGCAGGCCGAGCGTATAATGCGTCGCGCTCACCGCCTCGCCGGCAAAGGCTTCGCGGTAGATCGCGCATTGCTCCAGCATCCAGAACAGCACGCGTTTGCCCGACGGCAGCGAGAAGACCTCGCGGAAGGCGGCGGCCAGTGCCTCGCGCTCCTGGCGTTCGGCGGGCGAAAGGTTTTCGTCGAGTTCGCGCATCAGCCAAGCCCCAGTTGCTGCAGAAGGGCTGCCCCGTTCGGGTTTTCACCGGCGCTCGCAAGCACGGCCGCCGCATCCGCGCCGGATTTCGCCGCCGGCGCCATCTTCGCCGCCATCTCGGCATTTTCGGCCATCTGCTGCTTCTGGGCGCGCGCGCCCCTGCCCATGAAGGCCGATTTGCCGATGCCGTGGCCGGATGCGACCGCGATCTGCAGCGGCTGGAAGCGTGTGGCGGGATCGGCGAGATGATCGCGGACGACGGTAAAAATATCCCGCTGCCAGGCCCGCGGCCCCGCATGCCCCTCGAGCGCCCCAATCCCCCAGTCCCAGGCGCTCAGGCTCCACCCCAGCGGATCGAACTGGCAGTCGCTCGCCAGCTCGATGATCGCCTCGTTCGGATCGCCAGCCCCGCGCTTTCCCATCTCAAGCCCACGCCCCGCCATCTCAGCCCTCCGCTCCGCCGTCTCCAGCCTTGCGCGCCTTGGCGCGCGCCAGCCGCTCGCTCAGCGCCTCCAGCCCCTTGATCTCCAGCCGGTCGTTATAAAGCGAGTGATGCCGCGCCAGCATGTCGAGCGCCCTCAACCGGTCCGCCCGCTTGATCTTCGCCACATGCACCACCTCCCCCTTGGCCTTTGCCGAGGTATTGATCTCCAGCCCCGCAACGCCTGCCGCCGTCCTCTCGTCCCACTCCGAAGGCGCCTTCAGCGCCCCCTCCTCATCGAAAACATCGCGCACGTCGCCGAAGGCGATTTGCGCGATGGCGGAAAGCACCCGCTCGGCCGTAATCTCCATTCGCTCCATCTGCGCCGCCAGCGCTTTATCGATCGCGCCGCGCACCACCTCGTTCGCCATCAGCCGGGTCGGAGCATTTTTCGACCGATCGCTATAGCCTGCCCGAACCGCCGCCTGCGTCGCATTCAGATCCTTCAGATACTCCGCCACGAACAGGCGCTCCTTCGCCGTCAGTTTTGCCATGAATAATCGAGCCCTCGATGAGGGATGATCATAGCGGCGGGATGGTTGGGAACATCAACTCGGCAGCCGTCGCGACCGGCTGATTGCAACGCTGCATCGCAAAATTGATTGATGCGCGGCGGAAAATGTTGCAATCCTGGCCATGAACGGAGGGATTGCAAATATGAGCGATTCTCGCGCCGGTGGCCGCATTGAATGCCTCGATGGCTTGCGTGGCCTTGCCGCTCTCTGGTTTTTGGTCGGACACGCCCATATCTTGACCGGCTTCAAAGTGCCGGTCATCGGAGATCCCGAGCTGGGAGTGGACCTTTTCATCATGCTCTCGGGCTTCCTGATGGTCTTCCATTACCAGCGCCGGCGGGGAAGAGAGCCATGGGAAGCGACGAGCACGTGGGTGACGTTCTGGGTTCGGCGCTATTTCCGAATTGCGCCGCTCTATTATGTCATGCTCGTCGCCGCATTGACGCTTGGGCCCTTCATCTACGATGCGCGGATGGTGATCGATGCGTTCAATGGGGTGCCGCCGCAGCTCGCCAGCCGGTATCTCGACAGCAGCCTGTCGAACTACCTCGCGCATGTCTCATTCCTGTTCGGGGTGAGCCGCTCCTATTCTTTCAGAACGGCCCTTCCGGATTGGAGCATCGGGCTCGAAATGCAGTTCTACGCGGCCTTGCCGTTCATCATGCTGATCGTCGGCCGCGTCGGCTGGATCAAAGGCATTACGGGCGTTGCGGCGCTCGGCGCTCTCGCAGCCTATCTGAGCCACAGGATCGGATACACTTTCGTGATGCCCACATTCCTGCCGCTCAAGATGCATGTCTTCGCGGCCGGCATGCTGCTGGCCGGCGCCCTGTGGACGAATGAAAGGCGCGCTTATCTCTTCGCGGGCTTCGCCGGTTATCTCGTCATCGCCCCTCTCGGCGGCGAGATGGACTGGCTGCATCAGATCACCAGGATCGTCCTGGTCCTGACGTTCTTTGCGCTCATTCACACCGCCCGCCTGCCGTCTGCTGCGGCGAAGATGGCCAGGCCCGTCAGCGAATGGCTCGGCAATCGCTTTTTCCACAATCTCGGTGAGCTTTCCTTCGGCGCCTACCTGGTCCACCTCCTGATCATGCAGCCCGTCATCGCCTATCTCATCGGCGCCGTCGATGTCAGCGCCCCCGTGCGCTGGGCCCTGACGCTGCTGATCACGGTGCCGATCGTCTATGCGCTTGCCTGGGTCGGATACAATTTCATCGAAATGCCCGGCCAGAATATCGGCAAGGAACTGACAAAACCGCGAGCCTCCGCGTAAGAAGCACTCCCGCTCTCTAGACGAGTATGGCCCGCCTGCGCTGGCGGATCGAGGGGCGATCGGCGTTTTCATTCGTCGCGCGTTTTTTGATCTCTCCGGTGGCTGAGGTCACAGTAAATCATTGAGTTTTCTGAGGAATGCTGAGCTTGTTTCTTCCAGCTCGTGCGATACCTTTATCTAGCTGACATTCATCGGATCATCATCATGAATATCAAGCAGATGACCGAGATCGCCGAGCAGTGGCTGACGACGTTCATTCTGAACGAATGGACGTTCTTTCAGCTTGCGATCATCGTGGCCGGATACGGTTTTGCGTCCTTGCTTGCCTCACGCACGGAGCCTGCGATGGAGGCGAAGGCGCGCCGGATCAAGGGTAATCCAGACCTGCTTCGGGTCATCATTGCCCTCATGCGCCGGCTGATGTGGCTTTTCCTCGTGTGTTGGCTGTGGATCGCCAATGTCGTGCTGAGCAAGAGCGCGTGGCCCTCACAACGCTGGCTCGTGTCCACGGCCCTGACGCTGGCGGCGGCATGGTTCGTCATCTCCGTCCTGACCAAAATCATCCGCAACCCAACCCTGTCACGCGCCGTCGCGATCGGCAGCTGGAGCTACATCGCTCTTTATGCCGTGGGTCTCGATGGCCCGGTTCTATCTGCTCTTGACGGGCTCGCGGTCAACTTGGGCGCCGTCAGGCTCTCGCTTCTGCTCGTGCTCAAAGCCCTCGTGCTGGCGGTTGCCTTGATCTGGATTGCCGTCCTCGTCGGCAATGTGCTTTCCCACTGGGTTCAGCTGTCGGCCGACTTGTCGCCTTCCATCAAGGTGCTGATCAGCAAATTCATCAAGATCAGCCTGATCATCATCGCGGGAGCCATCGCTTTGTCGGCGACCGGGGTCGATCTTACGGCGCTGACCATTTTCTCAGGCGCGGTCGGCGTCGGAATAGGCTTCGGCCTTCAAAAAGTGGTATCGAACTTCATATCCGGCATCATCATCTTGATCGACAAGTCGATCAAGCCGGGTGACACGATCACCCTTGGCGACACCTTCGGGTCGATCCGTGACCTGCGCTCGCGGTTCGTTTCCGTCATCACCCGCGATGGCAAGGAGTACCTCATTCCGAATGAGGACTTCATATCGCAGCAGGTCGTCAACTGGTCGTTCTCCAGTGATTATGTCCGCATCGACGTCGATTTCGGGACGTCCTACAACAGCGATCCGCATCAGGTCGTTAAGATCGCCATTGCGACGGCATCGACCGTGCCCCGGGTCGCAAACCAATATAATCCACCCGTCTGCTGGCTGACCGCCTTCGGCGCTTCCTCGCTCGACTTTCGGCTTCGCTTCTGGATCTCGGACCCGGCAAACGGGCTGACGAATGTTCGTGGACAAGTCCTGATGGCGCTGTGGGATGCCTTCAAGAAAGCCGGCATCTCCATCCCGTTCCCGCATCATGAAATCATCATGAAAAGCCCTATCGAGATCAAGCAGCCGGACTGATCTGCTGTCGGGACCGCGGAAACGACATTGCCCCTCGTCGACCAAGGGGCAATGAACTCGGCAAAACCAAATACTCTCGCGGAAAATCAGGGACTCGTCGTCTCGGTGGTCGTGGCAGAGGTTTCGGTCTCATCCACGGTCTGCGTGGCTTCGGTGGTTTCCGTGGTGTTTTCCGTTTGGGTCGGCGTCGTTTCCACGGTCGTGGCCGGGTCGGTCGTCTCGCTGCCCTCGGCGGTTTCGCCAGTCGGGGTTTCGGTTGCCGGGGTCTCGGTCGTCGGGGTCTCCGTCACCGGTTCTTCCGTGACCGGAGCCGGCGCCGCTGCCGCCAGCGCGTCCCTCATCTGGTCGATCGTGCCGACGGCCGTGCCGATGCCGAGCGTGTCCTTGGCCCAGGCCAAGGCTTCGGGGCTGAGCGTGCCGGTCTTGGTTGCCGAAGCCAGAGCTTCCGCCAGGGCGGCGTCGCCGAGAACGGGGTCGTCAGCCGGCGGCGCCACGCCGTTTGCCAGTTCATACTGCGCATAGGCGGTGGCATAGGCCGAAATCGCCGCCATCTTGGGATCTGCGGTATTCATCAGCGCATGGTAATTGCGCTTCAGCGAGTTCAGCCCGGCAAGCTCGGCAGCCGGCTTCTTGGCGGGCTTTGTCGCAGGAGCCGAAGCGATGGTCGTCTTTTTGGTCGCGCCCTTCGTGCTCACGGTCTGCTTGGCCGACTTCGTCTTGCCGGTCTGGACCGTCTTGCCCGAGCTTTTCGCGCTGCGGCCGCCGGTTGTCTTGCCGCTGGAGCTGGCGCTGCCCTTGCCGCTGCCGCTCTTGCTGCCGCCGCCGCCATGGCTGCCGCTGCTCCCGCTCCCGCTGCCGCCGCCGTGGCTCCCTCC
>NZ_JARWKX010000027.1:0-80969 GCF_047445895.1 Rhizobium sp. BR 249
GGACAAGAACGTCTCGCCGCTGCCCTCCAGCAATCTCGCCAGCTATTCGTTCAACGACGTCATGGCGGCGATCATGGTCGCCACCGGCCTGGCCGGCAAGGGGATCGCCGCGACGGGCGGTTCCGACAGTCGTTTCTTCATCGGCAGCGGCGGCGATGCCTGGATCGCCGAGCGCATGTTCGGCACCAAGGACAATGGCTGGAGCAAGACCATCCAGGCGCTCGACCTGCCCTATATCGACAGCGAATATCTGACATCCAGCCTCAAGGGCATGGGGCTTTCCATGTCCGGGCTGATGAAGACGCTGATGCCGGGCACGGATGTGATTGATCCGATCATCGTTGACGGCAAGACCGCCGAGGAGGCGATCAAAAAGATCATCGCCCCGAGCCTGGATGCGCTGGCGGAAACCCTGTTCAAGGGCAACGCCGAAGCCATGGCGCAGTACAAGACCAATTTCACGACGATCTTCACCGCCCTCTGGGCGACGATGCGTCCGGGCGGCAGCGTCGAGACCATCAAGGCCGAACTCGGCAAACTGATCGACAAAACCGCCACCTCCACGCCGGCAGGGGTCGATCCGGTCAAATACAAGGCGGCGCTATCCTCCGGCGTGATGTCGGTGCTGACGGCCTCCCGTTCCATCTATGCCGGCCTCAACATGACCAGCCCAACCTGGGACAGCATCGGCGTCGTGGTGCTGCATGCCCTTGGCGCGCTGGCTCACATGGGCAGCGCGCTCGGTTCGGCGATCAAGGCTTCGAATTTCTCGCTGCTGGATGGGATCGGTTCGCTCGTCGGCGTTTCCGACGAACTGGCGCGGGCGCAGCGCAGCGTGCTTTCCGCCTTCTTCAAGAATACCGGGACGACGATCGGCGCCGTTGCCGGCGTTGCCTGGCTGCCGGTCGAATATTACCAGTTCCTGCAGGGGCTTACGAGCGGCAAGGGCGATCCGGTCGATCTGATTTTCATGGGGATCGGGACTGCGGCCGATACGATCGGCGCGATCGAAGGCCTGGCCGGCGTTGCCAACATGCTGGTGAATTCCACCTTCCTCGGTCGCACCGGCGCTACGGTAGCGCTCGTCTCCGGCGGCTTCTCGTTCGCCTTCGCGGTCGCCGGCGCGGTGTCCTGGGCGGCCTGGTCGGGCTATACCATCTACCAGAGCATCAAGCAGGAAAAAGCCTTCCACAAGCAGACCGACATGGTGAACGACATGCTCAAGCGCACGGTCAACGACACCGTCGGCATCTATGCCAAAACAGGTCCGATCGTCGGCGCCAAGGGCGGCATGAACCCCGCGCCCCGCGAACCGGAACAGCGCGAGCTTACACCTGAGAACTGGGATGCGATCACCGCCGACGTCGAGAAGCGGCGCGGTACGGCGGTGGGCTGATCCCGAGCGATTTCATAGCGCCCGATATCTGAATATTCACAGGCCCGGCCGGCTCATTGCCGGCGGGACTGTGAATATTATCTTGCAATAATTTAAAGTATAAATTTTATGCGCAATTTGGATATTCGCTGCGTTTTATGGACAAGAAACATTGCATTATAATATAATTGGAAGCAAATTTACCTAGGAAGATCGTTAATTCTAAAAATTAACCATCGGTTAAGTTTATACAATTGACCATCCGTTTTTTTATCCATATCAAAACATGCATTCATTTTGATAACTCCTTGATGGAAGTGCTCATATGGCCGTAGATGCAGTGAATTCCGACCTGAACCTGGCGCCTGCGAACCCTGTCTCCGTGGAGCTGACGACCAATAAGACGGATTCCACGGGCACCACCGGCAGCACGACGAAAAAGGTCGATCCCAACAGCGAGAGCGAAATTCTCTCCGCCGCTGTCGACGCCTTTCTGCCAGGCATGATTTCCAACACCCTGATGCTGAACAATTCGCTTTTCAATTTCGCCAAGGAGGCGATCGACGAAGGCAGCGACGAGTAGCGTTTTCCGTTCATCGCTTGCAGTTGACGTGTACCGAGTTGAGGAATTGCAATGAGTGGAGAAGAACTTTCCGGCCGCGCCTTCACGCCGCCCGTCGATGGTGTATCGACAGGCAATGTCCTGAAGACTTCGGAGATCGTGGCGGAGCGGATCGGCCTCCAGCCGACGGATTTCACCGGCTTCAAGCCAGCCGAGCTCGCATCCATTCCGAATACCCAGAGCCGCAAGATCGCGCCTGAATCGGACGCCATTCCCCCGTCCTACTCGCCGGAAGGCAATACGAGGCCCTCCAGCATTCTCGACCGGCTGTCGGCATTCTTCATGCCCGTGGGCGGAAACGGCCAGCCGGAGACGCCGCTCGTGCGGTTTGCGACTGATAAAACTCACAGCGGGCCGAAGATCGAAGACATCGCCACCTCGATCGACCGGCTGGAGAAATCACAGCAATTCGCGACCGGTACGACGCTGCTGTCGTCGCTCACTCAGTCCGTGATGTCGTCTTCCAAACGACTGACCCAGGGCCAGTGAACGTCATGATCGCATCGGCCCATTCGAGATCATTGCTCTCTTCGTCTGCACGCAAGGTCCTTCCAAAGACGGCCCTGCTTGCCCTCTGCCTCTTCCTTGCCGCCTGCAGCCAGGACGTGTTGACGGGGCTCGACCAGCGCGATGCGCTGGATGCCCAGGTCCTGCTCGAACGTGCGGGGATCGCTGTCACGATGAAGAGCGAAAAGGGCGGGACATATGCGATCACCGCCGATTCCGCCGACCATGCCCGAGCGATAGAACTGCTCGCCGGCGCCGGCCTGCCGCGCCAATCGTTCGGAAATGTCGCCGAGCTTTTTCCCGGCAACGGCTTCCTCGTGACGCCTTATGAGCAGAAGGCGCGGATGAGTTATGCCATCGAGCAGCAGCTCTCAGAAACGCTTTCGGGGCTCGACGGTGTTGCTTCGGCACGCGTGCATGTGGTGCTGCCGGAAGAGAATGGCCGCGGGCTCATCAAGGAGAAGGCAAGGGCCGCGGCCGTGCTGCAATATCGCCCCGGCGCGAATCTCAACGAGATCGACATGAAAAGCCGGTCAGTTCTGGTCAACAGCATCCGCGACCTCTCCTATGAGGATGTCTCGGTGGTGGTCAGCCCCTGGTCGGAAGTCGGCGCGCCGCCGGCTCCAGCGGGAACGGCCGCGGCCACGCCGGAGGCAAGCGTGACGCCCGCACCCGCAACAGCGTCGCTCTCGATGGTGCAAAGCGCCCTCTCGGCGTTCAAGGGTCCCAATCTGGCCGTGATCGGCGCAATCATCCTCGCCATCGGCGCATGCCTGCTGCTGCTATTGCCGCAACGGAAGGAGCGCTGAGCATGCGCACGCCGCGTTTCGACGGCGAGGCGATCTCGAATGCGGCAAAGCTCCGCAAGTCAGCCTTGCTCTCCGCGGATATCCCGACGGCCGTGCGATGGGGTGCGATCGGGCCGCTGCTTGCGGGTGGGACGTCTCTCTCGCCTCGGTTGCATCGGCGGCTTTTTACCGAGATCGCGGAAGCCCATGGCGATCCCGCCACGTTTCCCAACGGCGCCCGCCGCCTGATTGCCATGAGCGCTGGCGAACGCGCAAAGGCGGCACTCCGGGCGGGCCTCGCCTATCATCTCGCGGCCTTCTGCCCTGCGGTCGATCGCCCGACCCTTGGGAACCTCAGGGCTGTTTACGGCGAGGAAGCGGTCGCATTCGCTCTCGGCCACATCAATCTTTCCGCGGCAACGCCGCCGCTCGATCTCTTGAGCCAGGAGGCAAGCCGTATCGTCGAGGCCGATGGCTGGTCCATGCTGGCGCTGCTGGCCGACGAATACCGGATCTCCCCGGCCTGGCGGTCGGCGGGCTGGCGCGACATGGCGGAAAGCGGTTCCGCTTCCCTCTTGAAGAGCCCGGCGCTCGCTTTGGCGGCGGCCGCCGTCGATGACGTCGCCCCCATACAGGAAGGCGCCGGACGATGAGCTCGGAATTTGCACGTCATGACCGCATCATTCCGGCAGAGAGCTTTGGCCAGATAAAGGACGCAGCTGATATCCTGGAAGCGGCCCGTCAGGGCGCTGCTCAATCCGAGTCGATGCTTGCCGCTGCCCGCGAGCAAGCCGCCGGGGATGGCTATCGCGACGGGTTCGAACAGGGCGTTCGTGATGCCGCTGCACGGCTTGCCGCCTCTCTCGGAAAAGCCGAACAGGAGATTTCCAATCTCAACGGCTGGATTGAGGCCGTGGTTCTGAAATCGGTCGGATTGATCCTCGGATCGATGGAGGCCGACGAGCGCACGAGGAGATTGGTTCGTCATGCCATCTCTCAGACTGCCGAGGCCGAGGAGGTCGCCCTGCATGTCGCCCCCGAGGATGCCGCCATGATGGCCCGGGCGATTGCGGATATCGACCATCGCATCACTATCGAAACGGATCCGTTGATGTCCTCCGGTGAGATCGTCCTGGAGACATCGGCGGGACGAAGCCAGATCGGCCTGAAAGACCAGCTCGCCACCCTGATCGAGGCCCTCGTTCATGGCTGACGCATTGCTTCGAATGGAACGGACGCTCGAACAGGCGGAAGTGCGGCGGCAGAGCGGCCGGGTGAAAAGTGTTTCGGGCCTGCTGGTGCGGGCGGTCATTCCTTCGGTTCGGATCGGCGAACTTTGTGAGCTGCATGAGCCGGGCAGGGGCCGCATCGGCCTTGGCGACGTCGTCGGTATCGACGGCGAGATGGCGCTTCTTTCGCTTCACGGCGAAACCCGCGGCATCTCTCAGCGCACTGAAATCGTCCCGACCGGCCGGGAACCGGCGGTCTCCGTCGGCAATTTCCTGCTCGGCGCAATCGTCGACGCGCATGGCAATCTCCTGCGTCCTTCCGCCAACCCTGCCGGCGACGATGCGCGCTTCCTGCAGCCGCTTTATGGCCAGCCGGTCGATCCCTTGTCACGCCGCCCCATCCGGCAGCCGTTTACCTCGGGAATTGCCGCCTTGGACGGACTGCTGACCTGCGGTCAGGGCCAGCGCATCGGTATTTTCGGCGCACCGGGCGCCGGCAAGTCGACGCTGGTGTCGGAGATCGTCGCCAACAGCAAGGCCGATGTGATCGTCTGCGCCTTGGTGGGCGAACGCGGACGCGAGGTCGGTGAATTCGTTGCCGGCAACATGCCGGAAGGTGTTCCGTCGAATGTGGCGCTGGTGGTCGCGACATCGGATCGCCCGGCGCTGGAGCGCTTCAAGGCGGTGATGACGGCAACGGCGATTGCCGAGTATTTTCGCGAGCAGGGAAAACATGTGCTGCTCGTCATCGACAGCGTCACCCGCATGGCGCGCGCCTTGCGCGAAGTGGGGCTCGCCGCAGGCGAACCGCCGGTGCGGCGCGGTTTTCCACCCTCCGTATTCGCGGTCCTGCCGCAGATCTTCGAGCGCGCCGGAAACAGCGCAAACGGCACGATGACGGCGTTCTATACGGTTCTCGTCGAGGGCGAGGAACAGGACGATCCGATCGCCGAGGAAACCAGATCGCTGCTGGATGGCCATATCGTGCTCTCGGACAAGATTGCCAGAGCAGGCAATTTTCCGGCGATCGACGTGCTGGCCAGCCGAAGCCGCACGATGAGCGCAGTGGTCAGCGAGAGCCATCGCCAGGCCGCCGACAGGCTGCGCTCCCTGCTTGCCCTCTATGACGAGGTGGAATTGCTGATCCGCGTCGGCGAATATCGCCACGGGCGCGATGCGGCCGTCGACGAGGCCGTCGCCAAACACGGGCTTATCAAGCGCTTCCTGTTTGACGGCCAAGGCAAGCCGCAGCCGTTCGGCGCGATCGTCGAAGCGCTCGAGGAGCTCGTCCGATGAATATCGTCGCGCCCATAGGGTCCCGGTCGTCGACGGCCGAGGGCTTCTTTTCCCGATCCGTCACGACGATGCGCGCCGCCTGGCACATTCCGGTCCGTGAGCAGGCGCTTTCCATTCGCCCGTTATCCCCCGATATCGCGGCAAGACGGATCGCCGATCCGGTCGCTGTTCTCTGCCGTATCGGTGAGTGGGAGCAGACGCTGGTCGCTTCGGCTGGAGCGTTGCGGTTGGTGGCTGAAAGGCTGGAACCGCTGCTGCTCTGGGAAAAACTGTCGCCGCATGAAAAGGCGGCGGTAGTCGAACATCAATTTGCCGAGGTCTTCGAGGCGATCGAGAACAAGATCGGCATCGGCCTTTCGCTGCTGCGGATCGGCACCGAGCCGGAGCCGGATTTCAACGGCAATTTCGGCTTCGAAGTGGGCTGGAACGGCATGAGCCTGCCCTTGAGCGGCCGCTTCGACGAGGCTTTTCTTGGTGGGCTGGTCGGCTGGGCGAGCCGCCTGCCGCGCCACACCCTCGATTCCCTGACGACGACAGTCAGTATCCGGTGCGGTTATGCCGTGCTGTCGGTCGGTGAGATCAAATCCCTGCGACTGGGTGACGGCATCGTCATCGACGGGGCGGCGACAGAGACCGTCATCGCGATCACCGGGGAACGTTACCTTGCAACCTGCATGCGATCGGACAAGGGCGCGGTGCTCTCGGAGCCGCTTCTGTCGACGCCAACCGGACCAATGAGGCATTTCATGACGAATGAAACCGTCGATCAGGAATTGCAGGGCGAGCCGCGTCCGTCGCCTGTCGACAGCATCCCGATCAAGCTCGTCTTCGATGCCGGACGGATGGAGCTTCCGCTTCGCACGCTCGAGACGATCGGCGAAGGTTATGTCTTCACGCTCGACCGGCCCATGACCGATGCCGTCGACATCATCGCCCAGGGCCGCGTCATCGGGCGGGGTGAAATCATCTCCGTGGATGGATTGAGCGCCGTTCGCGTGACAGTGCTGCACGACTGATGGAACAGACCTTTCCCCTTGCCCAGAGCCTCGTGGCGATGGCGGCGATCTCGATGCTGCCCGTCATTACCGTGATCGCGACATCCTTCACCAAGATTTCGGTCGTCCTGCTGATCGTGCGCAATGCGATCGGCATCCAGCAGACGCCGCCGAACCTCCTGGTCTTCGCCATCGCCATCGTGCTCTCCGCATTCGTGATGAACCCGGTATTGCAAAGCAGCTGGCAATTGCTGCTGGCCCATAGCGGCGATTTCGGCACGATCGGCGGCATGGCGGACGGCATGGTCAAGGTGGCGGCTCCGCTCAAGGATTTCATGCTGAAATTCTCCGACGCCGAGGTCCGGGACTTCTTCGTGCAGGCATCGCAGAAGATTTGGGCGAACGCGCCGGCAACGCCCATCGCCTCCGACGACATTACCGTGCTGACGCCGAGCTTCCTCGTTTCGGAACTGACGCGGGCATTTGAAATCGGGTTCCTGATCTATCTACCCTTCCTGATGATCGATTTCGCCGTCTCCGCCATTCTCGTGGCGCTCGGCATGCAGATGATGTCCCCGACTGTCGTTTCCACACCGCTCAAGCTGCTGCTCTTCGTCTCGATCGACGGCTGGCGGCGATTGCTGGAAGGTCTGGTGCTGTCCTATGCGCAGTAAGAATCCCGCCTTCAAGCAAGCACCAATTCGGGCGCCAGCCGTTTCCAGCGGAAAGGCGTGTCATGGCTGAGGATCAGGTCGCCGCCGAAATCGGCATGTCCGTCATGGCGACCTTCGCCTTGGCCGGTCCCATTCTGGGCCTGGCGGCAATTCTCGGGCTCGTCATCGCCATTTTCCAGGCCGCCACACAGATCCAGGAACAGACCATCGCGCAGATCGTCAAGATTTTCGTGATCTCCATCGCCCTGCTGCTGTTCGGCCGAGTGCTGGCGACGCCGCTGATCGAACATTCCATTCATATCCTCAATGATTTCCCGACCATGGTTCAGTGAGGCGAGGCGGATGGGGCCGGATCATCTTCCGCTCGTCGGCATCGAGGTCGCGGCACCTGCCGCGGCGATGCTCGGAGCCGCCCGCGCGCTCGGTATCCTGCTGATCTTCCCGATCTTCTCGCTGTTCAGCATCGTCGGCATCCTGCGTTTCGGGCTGGCGATCGGCCTTTCGGCGCCCTCCGTCGCCTTCGCCTATTCGGTGCTGGCGCTCGGCGATACGTCCTGGTTCGATCTTGCCGGTCTTGCGATCAAGGAACTCTGCTTCGGGGCGCTCATCGGCATGGGGCTCGGCATTCCCTTCTGGGCGGCCCAGGCAGCGGGCGACATGACCGATGTCTATCGCGGCGCCAATGCCGCCAATCTCTTCGACCAGATCAACGCGCTGGAAACCGCACCGCTCGGTTCGCTGATGATGTCGATCGCTCTGGTGATTTTCGTCAGCGCCGGCGGAATGATCGATCTCATTGCTATTTTCTACAAATCCTTCGAACTCTGGCCGCTCTTCAAGCTGATGCCCGCCATGCCCGACGACCCGCTCGACATGATCCTCGGTGTTTTCGGCCGGCTCTTCAAGGCGGCCGGATTGCTCGCCGCCCCGTTCATGATCGTCACCTGCGCGCTCGAATTGTCGCTGGCCTTCGTCGGCCGGTCGTCCAAACAGTTCCCGCTGAACGACAGCCTGCCTGCCATCAAGAACTTCGCGGTCATGGTCATCCTCGTCATCTACACGGCCTTCATCTCCAGCTATTTCCACGATCTCTGGATCGACGGATTCAACGAGGTGAAAGCCATGCTGGAGGTGACCCATGGCCAAAAATGACGATACCGAGGAAAAAACCCTGCCGCCGAGCCGGGTGAAGCTCGATCGGCTCCGCCGCGAGGGCCAGGTTCCCCGCTCGAAGGAAATCCCGGTTGCGATCTCCGTCCTTGCCATCGCCGTCTACGTCACCTGGGGCTTGCCTGATATCCTCGAGGATTTCACCCGCAGTTTCGATGCCGGCCTTCAGTCCGCCGCGCGAGCCGACGTCTCCGACGCCGTCACTGTCGGCTTGAGCGAAACCGGCGTGGCGCTGCTCGATCTCATCTGGCTGCCGCTTGCCATGGGTCTTGCCGCGACCATCCTGGTGTCGATCCTCGACGGGCAGGGGTTTCCCGTATCGTTCAAACATATGAGCTTCGATTTCACCCGGCTCAATCCGTTCGAGGGCATCAAGAGGCTTTTTTCGCTCGCGAGCATCGCCGAGTTCGTCAAGGGGCTCGTCAAGTTTGTCCTGCTCGCAACCGCCGGCGGCGGTGCGATCCTCTATTTCCTCAACAGCATCTTCTGGTCGCCTCTTTGCGGAGAAGCATGCACGCTCTCCACGGCAGCCCATCTTCTCGGCTCGATCCTGGTCATTGCCGCCGGCATCATGGTGGCGGCGGCGTTTTTCGACATCCGCATTTCACGTGCGCTGTTCAAGCATGAGCATCGCATGACCAAGACTGAGGCCCGGCGGGAATACAAGGATACTCAGGGCGATCCGAAGCTGAAATCGGCGCGCAGACAGATCGGCGCGGAAATGCGCAGCAGCCCGCCGCGCAGGCAAGGGCCAGACCAAAAATGAAAAAGCGGGAGCTTGAGGCGCCCGCCCGATCTTCACTTTGTCGTTCCGGTGGACGTCTCAGACGCCCGATTGGTTGTCACCCACACGCGTCCAGTTCTTCACATTGTCCAGCGTGATATCGGACAGGAACTTTACGCTGGCAAGCGAGCTGTCGGTGCGGAAGACGTTGCTGCCGTTGGAGAACGAGCCGCCATCGATGGTGACGTCGGCATCGATCTGCTTGCCGCCATTGGTGCGCACGAGCGTGGTGAAGCCGTCAGCGACGAAATCCTTCAGATAGAACGTCGTGTCGGCATTGATCTGGAAGATCTTGTCGGTCGCGCCCTTGGCAGAGCCGCCGATAATAGTGACGTCGCCCGCACTTTTTACCGTCAGCGCATCCTCGCCGACATTCTGCCAATTGACGTTTTCGAGTGTCGCGCCGCCATAGACATGAATGCCGTCGGCGCCGTTCTCGCCGAGATCGACATTCCTAAGCGTCGCGCCGTTCTTGAGAATGAACACCGGCGATTGGGTTTCGGACTGGCCGCCATCGCCGAGCTTGGAAGAGGCCGTATAGGTCGCGCCCTTGCCGTCGAACACGCCTCCATCCACGACGATCGGTTCGTTGACGACGATGATGTCGCCTTCCTTCGAGAGGCCGGACTTTTCCGTCGTGGTCTGCAAAACCGTGGTCTGCTTCTCGTCGGATGGATCGACCTTCTTGGTGTCGGAAGAGCCGGGCGAAACCGTCTCGATCTCGGGCGTTTCGTTCACCTTGAAGGGTGTAACCGGATCGGTCATCCCGTTGTCAGGCTTCTCAGAGTCGGGCTGCCAGTTGATGAGCTTGCGCAGCACATCCTTGAAATCGGAATCCATGCCGCTTTCCGACGTTCCCCGCGACGTCGGCACATAGGAGGTCAGCATCGGCGGGTTGCCGGAGAGATCTTCGAAGGGTGAGACCTTGCGGATTCGGCTGGTGGTGAAATCCGTGTTCTGGGTGCGATGCGAGCCCATGTCGATCTTATTACCGCTGCCATGGCAATCGGACTCAACGTCGAAACGGGAGGTTCTGTCGAAGTCTATGGGCTTTTGTCCATCTACGCCATACATTGCATTCATCCCCTGCTGGTCTCTTCTACTTCAAGTGTTTATACACTCGACCTTTGTCTTGATCCGGCAGCGTTCCGGATTTGCCCGACCTCTCCAACCGTGTCGATCGTGATATCCCTATCGATTTCCTCCGCCGCCAGCACCGGAATGCGGCAGTTGTGGTGGATCATCAGCATCTGAGTGGGAAGACGAAGCTCGCCTGGCATGACAATGACGGGGTCGAGCCCGCGTTCATTGGCGTCGGCCAAGGCAGCTCTGGTGTCTTCGGCGAGAAGACGCAATTTTTCGCCGATCTCGATCTTATCAGCCGTTCGGCCCACCTCTCCATAGGATCGGACGAAATGGTCCCATTCGGCGGGAAGCACCAGTGCCGGCAGCAATCCGCGCCGGTCGAGAAGCCCGAAGGCAATCTGCTTGACCAGTGCCGCGCGCGCCATTTCGGCCAGGGCGTCCGGCTCGTGATCGGTGCCGGCATGCAGCATCACTTCCAGAAGTCCGCGCGGCTGGGACAGCGTCACGCCGGAATCCAGAAGCCGTCGGACGACCGCGACCGTCAGCATCAGCGGGACCTGGGTGGCGACATCGATCGCCAGTTTGCCGAGACGCGGTTCGAGGCTGCCGAGCCATTGCGCGGCGTCGTCGACGCTGAAAAGCGCGCCGATATGGCGGCGCACGATGCGCACGATATCGTCGGCGATCTGTTCGGCCGTTCGTTCCGGGCCGCATTTGATGAGGCCGGCCGGTACGTTTTCTACCTGGAGATGAATGAGATCCTCGGCCATGCGGGGATCGGCGTTGAACGTCGGCACCGTCACGGAGACGCCGACGGCGCGCGCCGCCATGCGGATACGCCCGTCCAGCATTTCGCCGAGGCTCATCGTTTCAAGCCGCGCCAGCGTTTCCATGGAGACCGTGGCGACGACGGGATCGCCATATTTCGTCCTGTCGAGCGGATAGGAATTGGCGCTTTCCACCGCATTCGCCGATCCGGTTGCGGGCTGGCCCGTGCGCCGGCGATGAACCGCGAAGGCAAGGCCCGCCAGGCACACGCCGATCGCGCCGAGCACGCCTGTGGGAAATCCCGGCACGAAGCCGGCGCATATCGTCAGGGCGGCGGCAATCGCCAATGCCCGAGGTTCGCGGAAGAGTTCGCGGCCGATATCGCTGCCCAGGCTGTCGTTGCCGTCGTCGGAAACACGGGTCACGACGATGCCGGCGGCGACAGCCATCAAAATGGACGGGATCTGCGACACCAGGCCGTCGCCGATCGACAGCAGCGTATAGAGATGGGCGGCTTCGGCAAAGCTCAGGCCCTTCTGGAAAATGCCGATCGCCAGGCCGCCGATGAGATTGACGGCGACGATCACCAGTCCGGCGACGGCATCGCCCTTGACGAACCGCATCGCGCCGTCCATCGCCCCGAAGAACTGGCTCTCCTGTTCGAGGCGTGCCCGGCGCTTCTGCGCGACTTCCGTGCTGATGTGACCGTTGCGCAGGTCGCTGTCGATGGCGAGCTGCTTGCCCGGCATGGCATCGAGGGTGAAACGCGCGCCGACTTCCGCGATGCGCTCCGCGCCCTTCGTCACCACGATGAACTGCACCAGCGCCACGATCAGAAAAATGATCAGGCCGACGACGACGTTTCCCGAAACGACGAAGTCGCCGAAGGCCATGATGATCTCGCCGGCATCGCCGTCCGCCAGCACGAGCCGGGTGGAGGAAATCGTCAGGGCCAATCGGAAGAGCGTGCCGATCAGGATGACGGCCGGAAAGGTCGAGATTTCGAGGACACTTTTCAGATAGGTCGTGGTGATCAGCACCACGAAGGCGAAGGAAAGATTGAAGGCGATCAGCACGTCCAGAACGATTGTCGGAAGCGGCAGCACCATCATCGTGACGACGGAGGCGAAAAACACCGCGAGCAGCATATCCGTGCGCTGCGCAAGCATGGCGATGGCGGATGACCTTACCTTCATGATCCGGCTTTCGACGCCATCGCCTAATCTTGTTCGCTGCTGGAAATTTCGGCCAGCTTGGGCTGGGCATTCCCGGCGGAGGCGAAATTGACCGTATCGTCCTCGCTGTCGCGGGAAACGATCATCTGGTCATTGCGGATCTCCTTTATCCGCCAGCCGCTGGGAACGACATCGCCTTCCTCGTAGCGGTGGCCGTCGGAGCCGATGATGAACCTGACGGGCGTATAACCGGCGGCGGCGACGAAGCCGTCGAGGCCGGAGGAAAGGGCAGTGAGATCGACGATGGCGACGGAACTGCGGCGGCTCATCGACGCGATGATGCCGCGCAGCTTGGTTTTGTCGGGCAGGCTGAGGGGCGGCGATCCCTCACCGATGCGAATTTCGTCGGCGGTGGCGACGACGCTCAAATCGGGAGAAAGCTGCGCCATGCGAACGGCCTGGCGGATTTCGGCGGCGATCGCAGCCGATAACGGCGCCGGTTCGGGGGCCGTTTGAGCCTTGACGAGCGGCGCCTGTTGCGCCGGCGCGTTGCTGTCGTAAAGGCCGGTCAACAGAAGTATTGCCGCGAGCACGAGAAGGCCGGCAGCGGCGATCCGGCGCGGCGCAAACCGCGCGCGCGCGGCGCCAAGACCTTCGAGCCGGCATGTCGTGCCGTCAAAGGAGATGGTCTGGTTTTTCCCGAGGGTAATCGTCTGATCGCGCTGAATGGAACGGCGATCGACCGTCAGGCCGTCCCGCAACGCGGTCAACGACACCGTATAGGAGCCGCGCGAGCGCTGCAGACATATGGCCAAGGCGGGTTCCGGCTTGTCGCCGAGGATGATCAGGTCGCAATCGGCGCTGCCGCCGACCATCTGCCGCTCCGTCGTCAACGGCAGCATGGAGCTTCGCCCGGCGCGCGTGATGCGTATGGCCGGTGCAAGACCGCCGGATACACTGCTATCGGCGGCCGCGTTGCCGGCGGCGCCTTTGAATGTCGGCGAGGAGAGATCTAAATCGATAGCCATCTGTTCCCGAACCGTCCGTCGAGCGGCTTCTATTGTCTTCGAGAGCGGGGAAAGCGAGACGGGCGAACCCGTCTCGCCATTGCGTTCAATCAGCCCGGACCGATTTTCTTGATGGCGTTGGCGACGCCGTTGATCTTGGTGATCTCGGTTGCAACCTGCAGGCTCTGCGCGGTTGCTTCGTTCTGAGCCGCCTTGAAGGCGGAGATTGCGGAGCCGATGCCCGCATCGAGTGTGGAAGTGCTGGTGCTGGTAGCCATGTCTTGAACTCCTTGCATGGTTTTGGCGGCCAGAACGTTGCAGAATTCAAGATGGGTTTCAATAGCTTATGTTAAAAAGTTATTAATGCGCAATATGTACAATGAATGCGCGAAATGGATATGAGCCGTGTTCCCTGGATCTTGGCGATCTGTAATAGTAGATCAGATAATTATTAATGATCTCGATTTCGTATTCCGTGCCTTCGCTCGATCATGTTGCTGACGGAGCGTCCGGACCGAGGGGTAAACTCAGATGTTTGCGCGTTTTGTTTACACTGCCGCTATCGGACTGTTGGCGGCTTTTCCTCTATCGGCTGGAGCAAGTGAGCGAGAGGTGCGCCTGGATGTCGTCTCGCTGCCACTCAGCGATGTCGTTCAGACGCTTTCCTTCATGTCGGGCATCCCGGTCACTACCGTCGGAACGCTGACCGGCAAGGTCGAGCACTGGTCCGTCCAGGAAAACGGGGCGAAGGCATTCGTGAAGCTTGGCGATGCCAGCAATCTATTCGTCGCCTATGACGGCAGCCGCATTATCATCGCGCCGAAACAGGAGGTCTCCACCGTCGTCCTCGATCGCGGCGGCCGCAGCTGGAAGGCCGAGCAAAATGCCATACGCGCGCTGTTCCCGCTCCTGCCCGACGATGCCTTGCGTGAAGATGCGGCCAGCGGATTGGTGCTCGTGCGCGGCCCGGCCGTGTTCGTCAAGGCCGTCGAAGATGTACTGAGCCGGCAGCAGGCCGACAGCATCAAAATCATCAAGGGCGGCCAGCTGGAAATCCTGACGACGAACGACGGCGCCTGAAAGGGCAGCGATGAAGGCACTGATGTCTCTCAAGCAGTTGCTGGAAATACGCAATCTGCGGGCCGACAATCTTTCCCGCAGCCTCTCCGAGGCGCGCGCGGACGCCGAACGGGCAAGAGAGGAGGAGGCGAGGGCCTCCACAGAACTCGACATCGCCGCGAGCCGAGCCGCAGGCAACCCCGTTATCGACGAATTGCGCAAGAACGGCATTATTCCCGCTGCACGGCTTCAGGACGCCGTCATGCGTCAATCCTTATTACGCAGCCATGAGGCCGATGCCGGCGCGGTGCTGGAAAAACGCAAACTCGACCGGCTTGCCGCTCAGGAGCGGGCAGAACAGGCCGCTGCCGATTTTTCCCGTGCGGAGAAGGCTGCCTTGCGCACCGAAATTTCGATCGAAGCCGCGGAAAAGCTGGCACGCGCATCGAGGTTCGACTGAAATTACCAATATCCAGGTCGGATCGACATTCAGGTTTCCCAAATCCGTTAATCGCTGCTTCATAGGACGCCGTGTTGAGCACGGAGGTCCGGCATGGCGTTTAAGCAGTATGAACTGCGCGATGGCCGTGGATGAGGTTGGCTGATCAAGATCGAAATCCGCCACAGCCGAATCATAGGCCAGCACATCTTCAAAAAAGCGCCGATAGCCCCGTTTCATATCTCGTTCCAGCTTGTCGTACTGGTCCGTTCCCTTGGCGATGTCGAGGCCATACTTATCGATGAAGCGGAGCAGCAATTCATCGTCGGGTTTTGTTAGGGAGAGTGGGGTGCCCGATTCGTTACCTTGATGTCGGATGCCGGTTTCTGTGGATGAATTTCACGGGGGAGGGGCCAGCGCGGATGGAAAACGCCGTTGCGTGACTTCAGAATATAGGTGGGATTGTGCGGGCCAATGTCTCACTTGAATGGCTCACTGAGCAAATTCGAAGCTACACGGCTTGGTTTGTAAGGGAATGGTGGGCGATGAGAGACTCGAACTCCCGACATCCTCGGTGTAAACGAGGCGCTCTACCAACTGAGCTAATCGCCCATCGCTGGCGAAGCCGGATCGGCCTGCCGCGTTGGTGGCCGTGATCTATGCGGATCGCGGCAAAACCGCAAGAGTGTTTGTGAAGATTTTTTGATTTTTTTGGCGGTGATCATGTCTCTCGCCGTGCCGGTCGGGCGAGGCGGGGCTGTGGATAAAGGGGAGGGGGTGGCGGCCGACATATGCGTTTTGCCGGCGGCGCCGGCTTCGACCATGCTTCGGTACGGCTGCGGAGATTGGAATTGCCGGCTTTTCATCCTTTCTGCAGGAGCTTCGACGAAACAATTCAACGGCTGTCATGGTTTTGTCTCCAAACCTGCTTGACACTAAAAGGCGAACCCCGTAGTTAGCCGCTCATCGAAACGGGCAGCCGTTTTGGTGAGGGTGCGAAGGCATCCGGATTGCTTGAAAATGAAGTGCGGGTGTAGCTCAGTCGGTTAGAGTGCCGGCCTGTCACGCCGGAGGTCGCGGGTTCGAGCCCCGTCACTCGCGCCATTTCCAAGCCGGCGACATCCGCCGCCATCCGGTTCTTCCGTCCGTTATGCGCGGGTGTAGCTCAGTCGGTTAGAGTGCCGGCCTGTCACGCCGGAGGTCGCGGGTTCGAGCCCCGTCACTCGCGCCATTTCTTCTCAAAGCCATGCAGTTTCCAGTGGTCAGCCATGCAGGTTCAAGCCGCTTGCGCGGATTTGTCGCGACATCGTTGCATCTGCTTGATAATGTCCGCGCGCACTCGTCGAATTGCCTCTGTATAAAGTCTTGCGCCGGGGCTTCGGCTGCGCTAACCACGGCTTGTTGCAACGCACGTTCGCTTGCCGGGCATTTGCCCATATGCGCCTCCTGGCGCCGCCGGCAAGCAGGGATGAACATGATGACTGAACTGCTCAGTTCCTATATTCCGATCGCCATCTTCATCGGTATCGCGCTTGTCATTGGCCTGGCGCTGCTCATCGCGCCGTTCGCCGTGGCTTTCAAAGCGCCCGATTCGGAAAAGCTTTCGGCTTACGAATGCGGCTTCAACGCGTTCGATGACGCCCGCATGAAGTTCGACATCCGCTTCTACCTCGTGTCGATCCTCTTCATCATCTTCGACCTCGAAGTCGCCTTCCTTTTCCCTTGGGCCGTTTCCTTCGGCGCCATCGGCTGGTTCGGCTTCTGGTCCATGATGGTCTTCCTTCTCGTGCTGACCATCGGCTTTATTTATGAATGGAAGAAGGGAGCCCTGGAATGGGAGTGACCCCTGTGAGCAATCAGCCGCTTGTTGCCCAGCAGCCGAAGGGGATCATCGATCCATCCACAGGCAAGCCGATCGGCAGCAACGACGCCTTCTTCGGTGAGATCAACAACGAACTCGCCGACAAGGGTTTTCTCGTCACCTCGACCGACGAGTTGATCAATTGGGCCCGTACCGGCTCGCTGATGTGGATGACCTTCGGTCTTGCCTGCTGCGCCGTCGAAATGATGCAGCTGTCGATGCCTCGTTATGACGTCGAGCGCTTCGGTTTTGCGCCGCGTGCCTCGCCGCGCCAGTCCGACGTGATGATCGTCGCCGGCACACTGACCAACAAGATGGCGCCGGCGCTGCGCAAGGTCTACGACCAGATGCCCGAGCCGCGTTATGTCATCTCGATGGGCTCCTGCGCCAATGGCGGCGGTTACTATCACTATTCCTATTCGGTCGTTCGCGGCTGCGACCGCGTCGTGCCGATCGACATCTACGTGCCGGGCTGTCCCCCCACGGCGGAGGCACTGCTTTACGGCGTGCTTCTGCTGCAGAAGAAGATCCGCCGCACCGGCACGATCGAACGCTAAGGGTTAAGGACTAGGCATATGAGTGAAGCCCTGACTGAGCTTGCGTCCTACCTTGGCGAAGCGCGCGGCAATTTGATTGCCGCTTCGCAGATGAAGTATGGCGAGCTGACGCTGACGGCGACGGGTGAAAACCTGATCGCGCTGCTGACCTTCCTGCGTGACGATGCCAAATGCGGTTTCGTCAACCTGATCGACATTTGCGGCGTCGACTGGCCGCAGCGCGAGCTGCGTTTCGACGTCGTCTATCATCTGCTGTCGCCGAAGAAGAACCTGCGCATCCGCGTCAAGGTCGCGACCGACGAGGATACGCCGGTTCCCTCCGCCTGCGCCGTCTATCCCGGCGCCGACTGGTTCGAGCGCGAGACCTGGGACATGTACGGGGTGCTCTTCACCGGCCATCCGGATCTGCGCCGCATCCTGACCGACTACGGTTTCGAAGGCCACCCGCTGCGCAAGGACTTTCCGACGACCGGTTTCGTCGAGGTTCGTTACGACGATGCGGCAAAGCGCGTCGTTTACGAGCCGGTGGAACTGAAACAGGAATTCCGCAACTTCGACTTCATGTCGCCGTGGGAAGGCACTGAATATGTGCTCCCGGGCGATGAGAAGGCGAAGCAGTAGGATCTGAAGAATACACTATTGCCTATTGCCCACTGGCTCATGCCTGCAATAGCGGAGCGCGTTGCAAATGACAGAACATAACGTCCGCAACTTCAACATCAATTTCGGACCGCAGCATCCGGCGGCGCACGGCGTTCTTCGTCTTGTCCTGGAGCTTGACGGCGAAATTGTGGAGCGTGTCGATCCGCATATCGGCCTGTTGCACCGCGGCACCGAGAAGTTGATCGAGACCAAGACCTATCTTCAGGCCGTGCCCTATTTCGATCGCCTCGACTATGTCGCGCCGATGAACCAGGAGCATGCCTATGCTCTGGCTGTGGAAAAGCTGCTCGGCATCGAGATCCCGATCCGCGGCCAGCTGATCCGCGTTCTCTATTCCGAAATCGGCCGCATCCTCTCGCATCTCTTGAACGTTACGACGCAGGCCATGGACGTCGGCGCGCTGACGCCGCCGCTCTGGGGCTTCGAAGAGCGTGAAAAGCTGATGGTGTTCTACGAGCGCGCCAGTGGCTCACGCATGCACGCCGCCTATGTCCGTCCGGGCGGTGTCCACCAGGACCTGCCGGAAAAGCTTGTGCAGGACATCGGCGACTGGTGCGATCCGTTCCTGAAGGCGCTCGACGACATCGACGATCTGCTCACCGGCAACCGCATCTTCAAGCAGCGCAACGTCGATATCGGTGTCGTCTCGCTGGAGGATTGCTGGGCCTGGGGCTTCTCCGGCGTCATGGTGCGCGGTTCGGGCGCTGCCTGGGACCTGCGTCGCGCCCAGCCTTACGAATGCTATTCCGATCTCGAATTCGACATTCCGATCGGTAAGAACGGCGATAATTACGACCGCTACCTGATCCGCATGATCGAGATGCGCGAATCGGTCCGCATCATGAAGCAGTGCGTCAACCGCCTGCTTTCGGATGCCAAGACCGGTCCTTTCTCGTCGATCGACGGCAAGGTCGTGCCGCCGAAGCGTGGAGAAATGAAGCGTTCGATGGAAGCGCTGATCCACCACTTCAAACTCTATACCGAAGGCTACCACGTGCCGGCTGGCGAGGTTTATGCCGCCGTCGAGGCGCCGAAGGGCGAGTTCGGCGTCTATCTCGTCTCCGACGGCACCAACAAGCCGTATCGCTGCAAGATCCGTGCCCCAGGTTATGCACATCTGCAGGCGATGGACTTCATGTGCCGCGGCCACCAGCTTGCCGACGTCGCAGCCGTTCTCGGTTCGCTCGACATCGTCTTTGGCGAGGTGGACCGCTGATGCAGCGTCTGCCGCTTGCCGTCGCACTTCTTCTTGCGGCATCCGGGGTCTCGGCTCAGGAGGCCGATACCCTCGGCGTACCGCTGGGCCATAAGGAAGTGACGCCGCCGGCTGCGCAATCGTCCATGGGCGAGCTTTTGTCCAAGGGCTATCAGATCAAGGCTGCCATTCCGAATGGCAGCAAATTCGTAGTGTTTATGCAGAAAGACCAGTCGGCCTATGCCTGCGAAATGCAGTCTTTGACCGCTTCGCGGTGTGGAACCCTAAACTGACAAGGCGTGAGGAAGAATGTCCGTTCGTCGATTAGCCGAAGATCAATTTCAGCCTGCCGCATTCGCTTTCAGCGATGAAAATGCGGTCTGGGCGGACAAGACGATCCAGAAATACCCCGCCGGCCGCCAGCAATCGGCGGTCATCCCGCTGTTGATGCGGGCGCAGGAGCAGGATGGCTGGGTCACGCGCGCGGCGATCGAAAAGATCGCCGATATGCTCGATATGGCCTATATCAGAGTGCTCGAGGTCGCGACCTTCTATACGCAGTTCCAGCTGCATCCCGTCGGCACGCGCGCCCATGTCCAGGTTTGCGGCACCACGCCCTGCATGCTGCGCGGCTCGGAAGCGCTGATGTCAGTCTGCAAGAGCAAGATCCATGCCCATCCCTTCGAGCGCAATGCCGAAGGCACGCTGTCCTGGGAAGAGGTCGAATGTCTCGGGGCCTGCGTCAACGCCCCGATGGTGATGATCGGCAAGGACACCTACGAGGATCTGACCCCGGAGCGCCTGGAAGAGATCATCGACACCTTTGCCGCCGGCAACGGCGCCAGCATCAAGCCCGGCACTCAGATCGATCGGATATTTTCCGCGCCTGAAGGCGGTCCGACCTCGCTGACGACGGAAGAGCCGAAGGCAAGGGCGCGCGCCAAGAAGGCCGATGCCGAAACCATCTCGGCACCGGTCGACGCCGCTCCGGTTCCGCCCTCCGAGGCCGCCCGTCCGAAGAGCACGGATGCGGAGACCAATGCCGCGCTGAAGACGCCGGCAACGGCGCCGAAGGCGGCTGCGAAAAACGCCAAGGCTGTCGAGGAGCAGCCGGTTTCCGGAACGGCCGCTGCCGAACCGGCGCCGCAGCCCGCCGTCAAGGCCGAGGCTGCCCCGGTGGCAAAGCCCAGCCTGACCGACAAGAACCGGCCGGCCGGCATCGAAAAGCCCGCCGCGCCTGACGATCTGAAGATGATCTCCGGCGTCGGTCCGAAGATCGAGGCGACGTTGAACGAAATCGGCATCTTCACCTTCGCGCAGGTCGCAGGCTGGAAAAAGGCCGAACGCGAATGGGTCGACGGCTACCTGAACTTCCGCGGCCGCATCGAGCGCGACGACTGGGTCAAGCAGGCCAAGGCGCTCGCCAAGGGCGGCGAAGCGGAATATATCAAGGTCTTCGGCAAGAAGCCGCGGTAAGAGGTGAAGCATGTTACAAGATAAAGACCGCATCTTTACCAACATCTACGGCCTCAAGGAAAAATCCCTGAAGGGCGCGATGAGCCGCGGCCACTGGGACGGCACCAAGCAGATCCTCGAAAAGGGCCGTGACTGGATCATCAACGAGATGAAAGCGTCTGGCCTTCGCGGCCGCGGCGGCGCCGGCTTCCCCACTGGCCTCAAATGGTCCTTCATGCCGAAGGAAAGCGACGGACGCCCGCATTACCTCGTCGTCAATGCCGACGAATCGGAGCCCGGCACCTGCAAGGACCGTGACATCATGCGCCACGATCCGCATACGCTGATCGAAGGCTGCGTCGTCGCGAGCTTCGCCATGGGCGCCAACGCGGCTTACATCTATGTGCGCGGCGAATATATCCGCGAACGCGAAGCGCTGCAGGCGGCGATCGACGAATGCTATGATTACGGCTTGCTCGGCAAGAACAACAAGCTCGGCTGGGACATGGACATCTTCGTCCATCACGGCGCCGGCGCCTATATCTGCGGTGAGGAAACCGCGCTGCTCGAAAGCCTGGAAGGCAAGAAGGGCCAGCCGCGTCTGAAGCCGCCGTTCCCGGCCAATATGGGCCTCTACGGCTGCCCGACGACCGTCAACAACGTCGAATCGATCGCCGTTGCCCCGACGATCCTGCGCCGCGGCGCCGGCTGGTTTTCGGCCATCGGCCGCCCGAACAATGTCGGCACCAAGCTGTTCATGCTCTCCGGTCACGTCAACAAGCCGTGCACGGTCGAAGAGGAAATGGGCATCACCTTCCGCGAACTGGTCGATCGCCATGCCGGCGGCATTCGCGGCGGCTGGGACAACTTGCTCGCCGTCATTCCGGGCGGCGCATCCTGCCCGATCGTTCCGGCCAAGGACATCATCGACTGCCCGATGGATTTCGACGGCCTGCGCGGCGTCGGCTCCTCCTTCGGCACTGCCGCCGCGATCGTCATGGACAAGTCCACCGACGTCATCAAGGCGATCGCCCGCATCTCCGCCTTCTTCAAGCATGAGAGCTGCGGGCAGTGCACGCCTTGCCGCGAAGGCACGGGCTGGATGTGGCGCGTGATGGAGCGCATGGCCAAGGGTAATGCCCAGAAGCGCGAAATCGACATGTTGTTCCAGGTGACGAAGCAGATCGAAGGCCACACCATCTGCGCGCTCGGCGATGCCGCCGCATGGCCGGTGCAGGGTCTGATCCGTAACTTCCGTCCGGAAATCGAAAAGCGCATCGACCAGTATACGGCAAGCGCGCTCGATCACGGCGCGGTTCTGGAGGCGGCTGAATAATCATGGCGGACAAGGCATCCGACAGCAGGAAGAAGGAAGAGGCTGCCGAATTTGCGGCCGGCTTCGGCCGTCTTGCCGCCGAGGTGCTGGAAAATGCGCGGGCAATGCCGGTGCATCCCCTGATGGCCCATCCCGCCGCAGCCTTTGCCGCCGCAACCGCGATCGGCTTCGGTTTCTCGACGCAGATGGCCGGCGCCTTTTTCGGGGCTTTCCAGAGCGCCTTGGAAACGACAGGCAAGCTTGCCGCCGCTCTCGATGACACCCCGCCGGAAGAGCCGGCGCCCGGTGTCGATATCCGGCCGGAAAATATCCGCCCGGCGGCCAAGGCTTTCGCCAAGCCGCTGGTCGAGAAGAAGGCAAGGCCGAAACTGACGGTGGTCACGCCGGCCAGCGAACCGGTGCCTGCGAGCCAGCCGAAGGCGGCTGTGAAGGCAAAGCCGGTTGCGCGGACTGGGAAGGCCGACGACCTGAAGCTGATCGCCGGCATCGGCCCGAAGTTGGAGCAGGTGCTGAACGCCAGGGGCATTCGCAGCTTCGCCGAGATTGCCGCCTGGACCGACGAAGAGGTTGCCCGGCTGGACGCCGAGCTCGGCTTCAACGGCCGTATCGGGCGCGACGACTGGTCCGGCCAGGCGAAAATTCTGGCAGGGCGGGGCCGCAGGAAGAAATGAGATGTCCGGCCGGATCAATCGGCCGGAAAAACGGGCAGATCGGCGGACGGGCGGGGGCCTCAAGCTGCAGATGCCGATGCGGGTTCCGGGTCTGGAATGCGCGACAGAGAATTTGGGCGACATCAGCTGCCGGCAGGACGAAAGCTCCGGCTTGGCAATGATGGTGTTGCAAAAACAGGTTTGTTTGCCGTCTTCAGGCAAACGGGAAACAGGACTGAGCGACGATGGCAAAACTGAAGATTGACGGCAACGAGATCGAAGTTCCGGATCATTTCACGCTGTTGCAGGCGTGCGAAGACGCCGGCGCCGAGGTTCCGCGCTTCTGCTTCCACGAGCGCCTGTCGGTCGCCGGCAATTGCCGCATGTGCCTTGTCGAAGTGAAGGGCGGCCCGCCGAAGCCGCAGGCCTCCTGCGCCATGAGCGTGCGCGACATCCGCGGCGGCCCGAACGGCGAACTGCCCGAGGTCTTCACCAACACGCCGATGGTCAAGAAGGCCCGCGAAGGCGTGATGGAGTTCCTGCTGATCAACCATCCGCTCGATTGCCCGATCTGTGACCAGGGCGGCGAATGCGACCTGCAGGACCAGGCGATGGCCTTCGGCATCGACACCTCGCGCTATCAGGAAGACAAGCGCGCCGTCGAGGACAAGTATATCGGACCGCTCGTCAAGACGGTCATGAACCGCTGCATTCACTGCACGCGCTGCGTTCGCTTCACTACCGAAGTCGCCGGCATCTCCGAACTCGGCCTGATCGGCCGCGGTGAAGATGCTGAAATCACCACCTATCTCGAACAGGCAATGACCTCCGAACTGCAGGGCAACGTCGTCGACCTTTGCCCGGTCGGCGCGCTCACCTCCAAGCCCTTCGCCTTCACGGCGCGCCCCTGGGAATTGAACAAGACCGAATCGATCGACGTCATGGATGCCGTCGGTTCGGCAATCCGTGTCGATACCCGTGGCCGCGAAGTCATGCGCATCCTGCCGCGCGTCAACGAAGCCATCAACGAAGAGTGGATCTCCGACAAGAGCCGCTTCATCTGGGACGGACTGAAGACCCAGCGCCTCGACCGGCCCTATGTCCGCAGCGACGGCCGCCTGCAGCCCGCTACGTGGGCCGAGGCCTTCGGCGCCATCAAGGCTGCTGTCAGCGCCACCTCAGGCGAGAAGATCGGCGCGATCGCTGGCGATCTCGCTTCCGTCGAGGAAATGTATGCGCTCGCCCAACTGGTCAAGTCGCTGGGATCTGACAATCTCGACTGTCGCCAGGATGGGACGGCACTCGATCCGTCGCTCGGCCGCGCAAGCTACCTCTTCAACCCGACCATCGCGGGCATCGACCAGGCCGACGCGCTGCTGATCATCGGCGCCAATCCGCGCTTCGAAGCGGCGATCCTCAACGCCCGTATCCGCAAGCGCTGGCGCCGCGGCAAGTTCCCCATCGGCGTGATCGGCGAGCCGGGCGAACTGCGCTACAGCTATGACTACCTCGGCGCCGGTCCCGACACGCTGAAGGATCTCGTCGATGGCGGCCATGCCTTCGCTGATGTTCTGAAGAATGCCGCAAAGCCGATGATCATCATCGGCCAGGGTGCGCTGTCGCGCAGTGACGGTGCAGGCGTTCTCGCCAGCGCTGCCAAGCTCGCGGGTTCGGTCGGCGCGGTCGTCGAAGGCTGGAACGGCTTCGCCGTCCTCCACACCGCTGCATCGCGCGTCGGCGGCCTCGACCTCGGCTTCGTGCCGGGTGCCAAGGGCGTCAATGCGGCCGAGATGCTGACTTCGATGGACGTGCTCTTCCTGCTCGGCGCCGATGAACTCGACTTCACCGCCAAGAAGGCCAAGCTCACCGTCTATATCGGCTCGCATGGCGATAACGGCGCGCATCACGCCGACGTCATCCTGCCGGCTGCGGCCTATACCGAAAAATCCGGCACCTGGGTCAACACCGAAGGCCGCGTCCAGATGGGCAACCGCGCAGGCTTCGCGCCGGGCGATGCCCGCGAGGACTGGGCGATCATCCGCGCTCTTTCGGACGTGCTCGGCAAGAAGCTTCCCTTCGATTCGCTCAATGAACTGCGTGGCCGCCTCTATGCCGCTTTCCCGCATTTTGCCGCCATCGACGAGATCGCCGAAACCGATAGCGCCCAAATTGCCGCAGTCGCGAAAAAAGCCGGCAAGATGAACAAGTCAGGGTTTGCGTCGCCGGTCAAAGACTTCTATTTGACGAACCCGATAGCGCGTGCCTCGGCTGTCATGGCCGAGTGCTCGGCATTGGCCCGCAACAACTTCAAAGTCGCGGCAGAGTAAGGGCAGGGGACTATGGATTCTTTCTTTTCGACCTATGTCTGGCCGGCGATCATCATGATCGGTCAGTCGCTGCTGCTTCTGGTCTGCCTGCTCGTCTTCATCGCCTACGTGCTGCTCGCGGACCGCAAGATCTGGGCTGCCGTGCAGCTGCGCCGGGGACCGAACGTCGTCGGTCCCTTCGGCCTGTTCCAGTCCTTCGCCGACCTCCTGAAGTTCGTCTTCAAGGAGCCGATCATCCCGGCCGGCGCCAACAAGGCGGTCTTCTTGCTGGCTCCGCTGGTTACGGTGCTTCTGGCGCTGTCGACCTGGGCGGTGGTGCCGCTTGCAGACGGATGGGTGATTGCCAACATCAATGTCGGCATTCTCTATATCTTCGCGATTTCCTCGCTCGAGGTCTACGGTATCATCATGGGCGGCTGGGCTTCGAACTCGAAGTATCCGTTCCTCGGCGCGCTGCGCTCGGCAGCACAGATGGTTTCCTATGAAGTCTCGATCGGCTTCGTCATCGTCACCGTGCTTCTTTGCGTCGGCTCGCTGAACCTGACCGATATCGTCAATGCGCAGCACACGGGCCTCGGCACCATGCTCGGCCTGCCGGCGTCGTTCCTCGACTGGCACTGGCTGTCGCTGTTCCCGATGTTCATCATCTTCTTCATTTCGGCGCTCGCCGAGACGAACCGTCCGCCTTTCGACCTTCCGGAAGCCGAATCGGAACTCGTCGCCGGCTTCATGGTCGAATACGGCTCCTCGCCATACATGATGTTCATGCTCGGCGAATATGCGGCCGTCTGCCTGATGTGCTCGCTGACGACGATCCTCTTCCTTGGCGGCTGGCTGCCCCCGGTCGATATCTGGATCCTCAACTGGGTCCCCGGCATCATCTGGTTCATGCTGAAGGCCTGCTTCGTGTTCTTCATGTTCGCGATGGTCAAGGCTTTCGTTCCCCGTTACCGCTACGACCAGCTCATGCGCCTCGGCTGGAAGGTCTTCCTGCCGCTGTCGCTCGCCATGGTCATCATCGTTGCATTCGTGCTGAAACTGATGGGATGGGCTTGATCATGTCCGCTCTCGTTTCCGGCAAAATTGGAGGTTGAAGATGGCAAGCTTGTCCGGCTCCATCAACTCGCTGTTTCTCAAGGAATTCGTCGGCGCCTTCTTTCTGTCGATGCGCTATTTCTTCCGCCAGAAGGCGACGATCAACTATCCCTTCGAAAAGGGCCCGGTTTCTCCGCGCTTCCGCGGCGAGCATGCGCTGCGCCGTTATCCGAACGGCGAGGAACGCTGCATCGCCTGCAAGCTCTGCGAGGCGATCTGTCCTGCCCAGGCGATCACCATCGAGGCCGGCCCGCGCCGCAACGACGGCACGCGCCGCACGGTGCGCTACGACATCGACATGGTGAAGTGCATCTATTGCGGCTTCTGCCAGGAAGCCTGCCCGGTCGACGCGATCGTCGAAGGGCCGAATTTCGAATTTGCGACGGAAACACGCGAAGAACTCTATTTCGACAAGGCGCGGCTTCTGGATAACGGGGACCGGTGGGAGCGCGAAATCGCGCGCAACATCGCGATCGACTCGCCGTACCGCTGATTGAGATTTTGAAATGCCGCGATGGCGCCAAGGCGCTTTCGTCGCGGTCAATATGCACAGGAGCTTTGCCGGCCAGCGCCGCGGAAAGCTCTATCGGGCAGGGAAACTCCCGGCTGCCCGGGGGAAGATGAAAAAGGCACCAACATGGGTCTGCAGGCTCTATTTTTCTATCTTTTCGCCTTTGTCGCGATAGCGTCGGCGTTCATGGTCATCTGGGCGAAGAACCCGGTTCACTCGGTTCTCTTCCTGATCCTGGTGTTCTTCAATGCGGCCGGCCTCTTCCTGCTGGCCGGGGCCGAATTCCTGGCGATGATCCTGCTCGTCGTCTATGTCGGCGCTGTCGCGGTCCTCTTCCTCTTCGTGGTGATGATGCTCGACATCGATTTCACCGAGCTTCGCGCCGGTGTTCTCGAATATGCGCCGATCGGTGCGCTGATCGGGATCATCCTCGCGGCCGAACTGATCGTCGTCATCGGCGGCAGCGTTATCTCGCCCGAGATCGCCAAATCAGTTGCCATGCCGATCCCGGCCCTTGCCGAACGCACCAATACGGCCGCTCTCGGCGACGTGCTTTACACCAACTACGTCTATTTCTTCCAGATTGCCGGCCTGGTGCTGCTGGTGGCGATGATCGGCGCGATCGTTCTGACGCTGAGGCACCGCACCAACATCAAGCGACAGAATATCTCCAGGCAGGTTGCCCGCACGCCCGCCACCGCCGTCGAGGTGGTGTCGGTCAAGCCCGGGCAGGGCGTCTAAAGGCAGGTCAAGGAACAAAGAACATGGTCATCGGACTTTCCCACTACCTGACGGTCAGCGCCATCCTCTTCACGCTCGGCGTCTTCGGCATCTTCCTGAACCGCAAGAACGTCATCGTCATCCTGATGTCGGTCGAACTGATCCTGCTTGCCGTCAATATCAACATGGTCGCCTTCTCTCACTTCCTGAACGACATCGTCGGCCAGGTCTTCGCGCTGTTCATCCTGACGGTCGCGGCTGCCGAAGCGGCGATCGGTCTTGCAATTCTCGTTGTCTTCTACCGCAACCGCGGCTCGATCGCGGTCGAAGACGTCAATATGATGAAGGGCTGAGTGGCTCATGTTCCTCTATAAGGCTATCGTCTTTCTTCCCTTGATCGGTGCGATCATCGCCGGCCTTTTCGGCCGCGCGATCGGCGCCAAGGCTTCGGAATATGTCACCAGCGGCCTGATGATTATCGCCGCCATCCTGTCCTGGGTCGTCTTCTTCAACGTCGGCATGGGCCATCTCGAAGGCGGCCCGATCAAGGTCGAGGTGCTGCGCTGGATCCAGTCCGGCGGCATCGACGTCTCCTGGTCGCTGCGCGTGGATACGCTGACCTCGGTCATGCTGATCGTCGTCAATACGGTCTCGACGCTAGTGCATGTCTATTCGATCGGCTACATGCACACCGATCCGCATCGCCCGCGCTTCTTTGCCTATCTCTCGCTCTTCACCTTCGCTATGCTGATGCTGGTGACTTCGGACAACCTTGCCCAGATGTTCTTCGGCTGGGAAGGCGTCGGTCTTGCCTCCTATCTGCTGATCGGTTTCTGGTTCAAGAAGCCGTCGGCGACGGCTGCGGCGATGAAGGCCTTCATCGTCAACCGCGTCGGCGACTTCGGCTTCGTGCTCGGCATTGCCGGCGTCTTCGTGCTGTTCGGCTCGATCAATCTCGACACGATCTTCGCCAACGCCTCGAACTTCGCCCCGCATGAAGGCGGCGAGGCCGGCGAAGCGATCCTCAATCTCTTCGGCATGCAGCTCGACAAGGCGCATGCGCTGACCGGCATCTGCCTGCTGCTCTTCATGGGTGCGATGGGCAAGTCGGCGCAGTTCCTGCTCCACACCTGGCTGCCTGACGCCATGGAAGGCCCGACCCCGGTCTCGGCTCTCATCCATGCGGCTACGATGGTTACTGCCGGCGTCTTCCTCGTTGCCCGCATGTCGCCGCTCTTCGAACTGTCGCACGATGCGCTTACGGTCGTCACGGTGATCGGCGCGATCACCGCCTTCTTCGCGGCAACCGTCGGCCTCGTGCAGAACGACATCAAGCGTGTCATCGCCTATTCCACCTGCTCGCAGCTCGGCTACATGTTCGTGGCGCTCGGGGTAGGGGCCTATGGCGCGGCGATCTTCCATCTCTTCACGCATGCCTTCTTCAAGGCGCTGCTCTTCCTTTGCGCCGGCTCGGTCATCCACGCTGTCGATGGCGAGCAGGACATGCGCTACATGGGTGGCCTGCGGCCGCACATCAAGGTGACTTTCTGGATGATGATCATCGGCACGCTGGCGATCACCGGCGTCGGCATTCCCTTCACGCCGATCGGTTTTGCCGGCTTCTTCTCCAAGGACGTGATCATCGAGGCGACCTATGCATCGCACTCGCCGGTTGCGGGCTTTGCCTTCTCGCTGCTGGTCATCGCGGCTCTGTTCACGAGCTTCTATTCCTGGCGCCTGATCTTCATGACCTTCTTCGGCAAGCCGCGCGCTTCGCACGAGGTCATGCATCACGTTCACGAGTCGCCCCAGGTCATGCTGGTTCCGCTCTACATCCTCGCCATCGGCGCGATCGTGGCCGGCTTCCTGTTCGAAGGCCGCTTCTACGGCGAGGAATACGCGGAGTTCTGGAAGGGCGCTCTCTTCACCGGTGCCGAGAACGAGCTCGTCGAAGAGTTCCACCACGTTCCGGCGCTCGTGGCTCTGAGCCCCTTCATTTCCATGGTGCTCGGCTTCGTCATTGCCTGGTACATGTATATCCGCTCGCCGCAGACGCCGCGCATCCTCGCGCAGCAGCATCGCGTGCTCTATCAGTTCCTGCTGAACAAGTGGTACTTCGACGAACTTTACGACTTCCTCTTCGTCCGTACCGCGCGAGCTCTCGGCCGCTTCCTGTGGAAGAAGGGTGATGTGGGCGTCATCGATACGTACGGCCCGAACGGCGTGGCCGCCCGCGTCGTCGCCGTCACCGACCGCGTGGTCCGCCTGCAGACCGGTTACCTCTATCACTACGCCTTCGCCATGCTGATCGGCATTGCGGCGCTCGTTACCTGGATGATGCTCGGGAGTTCCTTCTGATGACCGATTGGCCTATTCTTTCAACGGTCACCTTCCTGCCGCTCGTCGGTGTCGTGCTCCTGTTGCTGATGAACGGCGAGAGTGAAAGCGGCCGCAAGAACGTGCTGTGGATCTCGCTGATCACGACGGTCTTTACCTTCGTCGTCTCGCTTTTCATCTGGACCAGCTTCGACAATGCCAATCCGGGCTTCCAGATGATCGAGAAGCACAATTGGCTCGGCACCGGCATCGGCTACCATGTCGGCGTCGACGGCATCTCGATGCTGTTCGTCATCCTCTCGACCTTCCTCATGCCCTTCTGCGTGCTGGCGAGCTGGCTCTCGATCGAGAAGCGCCTGAAGGAATACATGATCGCCTTCCTCATCCTCGAAACGATGATGATCGGCGTCTTCGTCTCGCTCGATATCGTGCTCTTCTACGTCTTCTTCGAGGCGGGCCTCATTCCGATGTTCCTGATCATCGGCGTCTGGGGCGGCAAGGACCGCGTCTACGCGAGCTACAAGTTCTTCCTCTACACTCTGCTCGGCTCGGTGCTGATGCTGCTCGCCATCATGGCGATGTACTGGCAGGCCGGCACGACCGACATCACCGCGCTGCTCGCCTACAAGTTCCCGCCGGCGATGCAGACCTGGTTGTGGCTCGCCTTCTTCGCCTCCTTCGCGGTGAAGATGCCGATGTGGCCGGTCCATACCTGGCTTCCGGATGCCCACGTTCAGGCGCCGACGGCAGGCTCAGTGATCCTGGCCGGCGTGTTGCTGAAGCTCGGCGGCTACGGTCTCATCCGCTTCTCGCTCGGCATGTTCCCCGTCGCCTCCGATTATTTCGCGCCGTTCGTCTTCGCTTTGTCCGTCATCGCCATCATCTACACCTCCCTGGTGGCGATGATGCAGGACGACATCAAGAAGCTGATCGCCTATTCCTCGGTGGCGCACATGGGCTATGTGACCATGGGCATTTTCGCCGCCAACATGCAGGGCGTTCAGGGCTCGATCTTCCAGATGCTGTCGCACGGCATTGTCTCCGGCGCGCTCTTCCTCTGCGTCGGCGTCGTCTACGACCGCACCCACACCCGCGAGATCAACGCCTATGGCGGCCTCGTCAACAACATGCCGAAATATGCCGTGGCGATGATGGTCTTCACCATGGCCAATGTCGGGCTTCCCGGCACGTCGGGCTTCATCGGCGAATTCCTCACGCTGATCGGCGTCTTTCGGGTCAATACCTGGGTTGCGCTCTTTGCCGCCACCGGCGTCATCCTCTCGGCCGCCTACGCGCTCTGGCTCTATCGCCGGGTGATCTTCGGCGCGCTGGAGAAGGAAAAGCTGAAGGCATTGCTCGATCTTTCGCCACGCGAGCAGCTGATCCTCTATCCGCTGGTCGCACTGACCATCTTCTTCGGCGTTTACCCGGCTCCGGTCTTCGATGCGACGGCCGCCTCGGTGGATCTGCTGGTCAACAACTACACGGCCGCCGTGCACGCAGCGCAGAATGTTGCGCTGTCTATGAAATGATGACGGGACTTATCGGACATGACCGCTGAAACAATTCTCCTCAGTCTGCATCTTTCCGCGCCGGAGCTCATCCTCGCGGTCGGCGCCCTTGTCTTGTTGATGGTCGGCGTCTTCTCGGGCGAGCGGTCGGGCCCCGTCGTCACCGGCCTTGCCATCGTCCTGTTCCTGGCTTCCGGCCTGTGGCTGCTCTTCGTGCCGGCGGAAGGCCTTGCCTTCGGCGGCGTCTACATGGCCGATGGCTTCTCGCGCTTCATGAAACTGGTGGCACTGATCGGTTCGCTGGTCGCCCTGTTCATGACGATCGGTCACGCACGCGAAAACCAGCTCGACAAGTTCGAGTTCCCGGTTCTGCTGGTGCTCGCGACCCTCGGCATCCTGCTGATGATTTCGGCCAACGACCTGATCTCGCTCTATCTCGCGCTGGAACTGCAGTCGCTGGCGCTCTACGTCGTCGCTGCCATCAACCGCGACAGCCTGAAGTCGACCGAAGCCGGCCTGAAATATTTCGTCCTCGGTGCACTGTCCTCCGGCATGCTGCTCTATGGCATGTCGCTGGTCTATGGCTTCACCGGCCACACCCACTTCTCCGAAATCGCCCAGGCGCTTTCCGTCGAGGGCGCGCGTTCGCTCGGCCTCGTCTTCGGCCTGGTCTTCATTCTCGCCGGCATCGCCTTCAAGATTTCGGCCGTTCCCTTCCACATGTGGACGCCTGATGTTTACGAAGGTGCGCCGACCCCGGTCACCGCTTTCTTCGCGGCAGCTCCCAAGGTCGCTGCCATGGCGATGATGACCCGCATCGTCATCACCGCCTTCCAGCCGGTGCTGGCGGACTGGCAGCAGGTCGTCGTCTTTATCTCGATCGCCTCGATGCTGCTCGGCTCCTTTGCCGCGATCGGCCAGAAGAACATCAAGCGACTGATGGCCTATTCCTCGATCGGCCATATGGGCTATGCGCTTGTCGGCCTTGCTGCCGGCAACCAGACCGGTGTCTCCGGCGTCATGCTTTACATGGTCATCTACATGATCATGACGCTCGGTACCTTTGCGATCATCATGTCGATGCGCCGCAAGGACGGCACGATGGTCGAGAATGTCAACGATCTCGCCGGCCTGTCTACCACGAACCCGTTCATGGCCGTGGTGCTGACGGCGCTGATGTTCTCGCTTGCCGGCATCCCGCCGCTTGCCGGCTTCTTCGCGAAGTATTTCGTCTTCGTCGCCGCGATCGAGGCAAAGCTCTATGCGCTCGCCATCATCGGCGTTCTCGCCTCGGTCGTCGGCGCCTATTACTACCTGCGCGTCATCAAGCTGATGTGGTTCGATGAGGCCACCGGCGAATTCGCGCGTGTCTCCGGCGCGTTGCGCCTGGTCTTCGGTCTCTCCGGCCTCTTCGTCACCGCCTATGTTCTCATCGGCGGCCCGATCGGCGGCGCGGCAGAGCTTGCCGCCGCGACGCTCTTCTGATGGCCTCCGACGGACGGCGCCGGATATCGCTCGGCGATATCAGGCATGAGGCTCTGTCGGAAACATCGTCCACCAACAGCGAATGCCTCGCCCGGGCTCGGGCGGGCGATGGCGGAAACCTCTGGATAACCGCCGGCAGGCAAACCGGCGGCCGCGGCCGCCGGGGCAGGCTTTGGGTTTCCGAACCCGGCAACCTCTACGCCTCTCTTCTTCTCATCGATCCGGCGCCGATGGAGCGCCTCGGCTCTTTGCCGCTGGCAGTCGCCGTCGCCGTACACCAGGCGATCCGCCAGGTGCTGCCGCCCGGCGCCGAGCCGCTCGAGGTCAAATGGCCGAACGATATTCTCATCGGTCGGAAGAAGACCTGCGGCATCCTCGTCGAAGGCGAGGGACTGCCGGATGGGCGTTATGCGCTGATCGTCGGCATCGGCATCAATGTCTCGGTGATGCCCGATAATCCGCTCTATCCCGTCACCTGCCTGCGCGAGCAGGGGAGTGCGGCTTCGCCGGAGGAACTCTTCGCCCACCTCTTCGCCGCGATGGCCGATGTGCTCGATATATGGGATGAGGGACGCGGCATCGGCGCGATTACGGAGCTTTGGCGCGCCATCGCCTGCGGCGTCGGCGAAAAGATCACGGTCAATTTACCGGACCGGTCGATTTCCGGACAATTCGCCGGGATTGATGATAATGGCTTGTTGATGCTCGATACCGGCGCTGGCAGGATGATGTCCATTGCCGCCGGTGATGTGTTTTTTGGATAGCGGAAAAAACGAAAATTATGGCGAAACAGGATGAACTGGTGTTCCTGCCTTTAGGCGGCGTTGGCGAGATCGGCATGAATCTCGCTCTTTATGGCTACGGCCCGCCCGAGCATCGCCAGTGGATCATGGTCGATTGCGGCGTCACTTTTCCCGGACCTGACCTGCCGGGCGTCGACCTCGTGCTGCCCGATATCCGCTTCCTCGCCAGCGAGCGCAAGAACCTCAAGGCGATCATCATCACCCATGCGCACGAAGACCATTACGGGGCGCTTGCCGATCTCTGGCCCGGCCTCAATGTACCGGTCTTTGCCTCGGCCTTTACCTCGGGCCTGCTCGAAGCCAAGCGCAATTTTGAGAAGGCTACGATCGGCGAAGTGCCGGTGACGCCGTTCAAGGCAGGCGATACGATCAATGTCGGCCCCTTCAGCATCGAAGGTGTGGCCGTCAACCATTCGATTCCCGAGCCGATGTCGCTGATGATTCGCACGCCGGCCGGCAATGTCATCCATACCGGCGACTGGAAGATCGACCACGAGCCTTCGCTCGGGCCGCTGACCGATGAGACGCGCTTCCGCCAGCTTGGCGACGAGGGCGTGCTGGCCTTGATGTGCGATTCCACCAATGCGCTGCGTGACGGTGTTTCGCCCTCGGAGAAGGATGTTTCGGAAAGCCTGCGCAAGATCATCGAGGATGCCGAGGGCCGGGTGGCGATCACCACCTTCTCGTCGAATGTCGGGCGCATCCGCACTGTCGCCGAGGCTGCCGAGGCGGCTGGCCGCGAAGTGCTGTTGCTCGGCAGCTCGCTGAAGCGCGTCGTCGACGTCGCCCAGGATATCGGCTTGATGGACGGCGTGAAGCCCTTCATCTCCGAGGAGGAATACGGTTATATCCCGCGCGACAAGGTGGTTGTCATCCTGACCGGCAGCCAGGGCGAGGCGCGGGCGGCACTTGCGAAGCTTTCCCGTGACGAGATGCGCAATGTGGCATTTGCGGCAGGCGATATCGTCGTCTTCTCCTCGCGCGCTATTCCCGGCAATGAGAAAGCGATCCAGGACATCAAGAACGGCCTTGTCGAGCAGGGCGTGCACATCATCACCGATACCGAGGCGCTGGTCCATGTTTCCGGCCATCCGCGCCGTAACGAATTGCAGAGGATGTACGAGTGGACACGGCCGAAGATCGTGGTTCCCGTGCATGGTGAGGCGACGCATCTGACGGCGCATAAGGAACTTGCCGAACAATCCGGTATTGCGATCGTGCCGCGCGTGCGCAACGGCGATATTCTGCGGTTGGCGCCCGGGCCTGTGGAGGTGATCGGCGAGGCGCCGCATGGCCGCATCTACAAGGACGGCATGCTGATCGGCGATTTCGACGAGATGGGCATCGGCGAGCGCAAGAAGCTCTCCTATGTCGGCCATGTCGCGGTCAACATCGTGCTCGACGCCCGCTACGACATCATCGGCGATCCCGATCTCGTTTCGATCGGCTTGCCGGTCTATGACGACGAGGGCGAGGAGATGGAAGATACGCTCTACGACGCGGCGATCGGCGCCATCGAGAGCATTCCGCGTGCCCGCCGTAAGGATATCGACATGCTGCAGGAAGCCGTGCGCCGCGCCGTTCGCGCCGCCGCGAACCATGCCTGGGGCAAGAAGCCTCTCGTCACCGCCTTCGTCACCAAGGTCTGATCATGCTCGGCCGGGTGAACCATATCGCCATCGCCGTTCCCGATCTCGCCGCAGCGGCGGCCAGCTATCGCGATACGCTGGGGGCTGTGGTATCACAGCCGCAGGCCCTGCCGGAGCACGGCGTTACCGTCGTCTTCGTCGAACTGCCGAACACCAAGGTCGAATTGCTGCAGCCGCTTGGGCAGAACTCGCCGATCGCGGCCTTTCTCGAAAAGAACCCGTCGGGGGGCATGCATCACATCTGCTACGAGGTGGAGGATATCCTTCTCGCCCGTGATCGGCTGATCGAAGCCGGCGCAAGGGTGCTCGGCGATATCAAGCCGAAGACCGGCGCGCACGGCAAGCCGGTCCTTTTTTTGCACCCCAAGGATTTCTTCGGCACGCTGATCGAACTCGAACAGGTCTGAGCGCTGCGGCAGAGTGACCTAAAGACGGCCAAAGGTGTCGTTCTCTTTGAGTTGGTCGCCGTTTCGCCGTATAAGGGCGCTCCAGACAATCCGTCGAAAACGCGCTGCGTTTTCCAAGGACCGGCTGAAAGAAGAGATGGAGCATTTCCGCCACGTGAGAACGGAATGCTTCGCCGCCGATGCGGCTTAACGGGAATGATGATGCTCCAGATTTTTCTCCAGGGATTTGCCGTCTATTTCATCATCTGGTGGATGACGCTTTTCGCCGTCCTGCCGATCGGCCTGCGCACCCAGGCCGAGGATAATGACGTGGTGCTTGGCACCGTTCCGAGCGCGCCCACCCGATTTCGCGCCGGCTTCGTCTTTTCCCTGACGACGCTGATTTCTGCAATGATCTACGGCGCCTGGTATGTCTCCGACACCTATTTCGGCTGGGGCTTCGATGCCCTTCCACAATTGGGGCCGAGCTTCTACTAAGAAGTAGCTTTTGCTCAAAGTTTGAGCAGATGTAAATTCGAGAGACGGTATACCGTCATACCAGTGTCATATTGTTACGGCAAAGAGCTTCCGTAACGGAATGAGGCCATATCCCCCTATGAGAGATGGTCGGATTTTTGGATCTGTGGAAGGCGGAAAACCAAAAAAAAACAAGGCTAAAAGCCTTGTTTTAAGTATCGCGTGATCTGTAACCGTTGCCGGGGCTGCGACGAGCGCGCCTAAGATCTGATCCTCCCAAGACTTGACCGCGAAATGGCAAGAATTAACCTCCTTGCCTGTTTTGTGAGCTAAAGCTAGCTCAAACATTGGGCTTTGTCATTACCTTTTTTTGCATTTTTGCTACACTCTAGCAAAATTTTTCTGTTGACAAGATTTTCGTTCAAACCCTTATAAATACGCGCTTTTTCACGTCCTTCCATTTTGCGGGTGCGAACATGCGCCTCGGGGAGGCTGCCAGCGTCCGTTGCGGGTTTCCTTCCTGCCGCGAAGCGGCTATGAACGCTCCCGACATTAACAATTGTCTTCGATTCCGCTTCTCCGCGGGATCTCAACTGGTCCGGAATCCGCCATGCGTCTGTCCCGCTTCTTCATGCCCATTCTCAAGGAAAACCCCAAGGAGGCAGAAATCGTCTCCCATCGGCTCATGCTGCGCGCCGGCATGATCCGCCAGCAGTCGCAGGGCATCTATTCCTGGCTGCCGTTGGGTAAGAAGGTTCTCGACAAGGTCAACAATATTATCCGCGACGAGCAGAACCGCGCCGGCGCCATCGAGCTTTCCATGCCGACCCTGCAGTCGGCCGATCTCTGGCAGGAAAGCGGCCGCTATGATGCTTACGGCAAGGAAATGCTGCGCATCAAGGACCGCCAGGACCGGCCGATGCTCTACGGCCCCACCAACGAGGAGATGGTGACGGATATTTTCCGCTCCTCCGTCAAGTCCTATAAGGACCTGCCGCTCAATCTCTATCACATCCAGCTGAAGTTCCGTGACGAGATCCGGCCGCGCTTCGGCACCATGCGCTCGCGCGAATTCATGATGAAGGACGCCTATTCCTTCGATCTGACCCGCGAAGGGGCGGAGCATTCCTACAACAAGATGTTCGCCGCATACCTCAGAACCTTCGATCGGCTTGGCCTGCGCGCCATTCCAATGCGCGCCGATACCGGCCCGATCGGCGGCAATCTGAGCCATGAATTCATCATCCTCGCCGATACCGGCGAATCCGAAGTCTTCTGCCACAAGGACTTCGTCGGTTTCGATATCCCCGGCGAAAACACCGATTTCGACAGCGTCGAAGGCCTGAAGGCGATCTTCGACAAGTGGACCTCGCTTTATGCGGCGACCTCGGAAATGCACGACGAGGCGGCCTTCAACGCCGTTCCCGAAGGCGAGCGTCTTTCGGCACGCGGCATCGAAGTCGGCCACATCTTCTATTTCGGCACGAAATATTCCGAGCCGATGGGCGCGAAAGTGCAGGGGCCTGACGGCAAGGAACACTTCGTTCACATGGGTTCTTACGGCATCGGCCCCACACGCCTTGTTCCCGCCATCATCGAAGCATCGCATGATGACAACGGAATCATCTGGCCGGCATCGGTCGCGCCCTTCGATGTCGTCGTGATCAACATGAAGGCGGGCGATCAGGCCTGCGACGATACCTGCGAGCTGATCTATGCCGCGCTGAGCAAGGCCGGCAAGGATGTGCTCTATGACGATACCGACGACCGGGCCGGCACGAAATTCGCGACCGCCGACCTGATCGGGGTGCCTTTCCAGATCATCGCTGGCCCGCGTGCGGTCGCAAACGGCGAAGTCGAGGTGAAGGACCGCAAGACCGGCGCGCGCGAAACGATGACCATCGAAGCGGCGATCAACAGGTTCGTGGCTTAAGGAAACGGAGGCGAAATGGCAGAGGCAGCAGTGGACCGGAGTTCCAAATCCGGCTTGGGTCCGGCTGGCAAGCCATTTTCCACCTTCGAACGCCTCGTGGCGTGGCGCTATCTGCGCGCCCGCCGCAAGGAGGCCTTCATATCGGTGATCGCCGGCTTCTCCTTCGTCGGCATCATGCTCGGCGTGGCGACGCTCATCATCGTCATGGCCGTCATGAATGGCTTCCGCACCGAGCTCGTCTCGCGCATCCTCGGCATCAACGGTCATATGATCGTGCAGCCGGTCGACGGGCCTTTCACCGACTATGCCGACCTTGCCGGCAGGTTCGCCGCCGTGCCCGGCGTCAAGATGGCGCTGCCTTTGGTGGAAGGCCAGGTGCTCGCCTCCGCCCAGGCCGGCGGCAGCACCGGCGCGCTGGTGCGCGGAGCCCGCGCCGACGATCTGACCAAGCTCAAGACGATTTCCGAAAACATCAAATCGGGCGACATGGTGGGCTATGCCTCCGGTGAAGGCGTGTTGATCGGCACCCGCATGGCCGATCAGCTCGGTCTGCGCGTCGGTGACCTGATTACGCTGACGTCGCCGGATGGTGACATTACGCCGATGGGCGTCAGCCCGCGCGTCAAGTCCTACAAGATCTCCGGCCTCTTCGAGATCGGCATGTCGGAATATGATTCCTCGATCATCTTCATGCCGCTCGAGGAGGCGCAGCTTTACTTCAATGCCGAAGGGCTGGTGCAGTCGATCGAGCTCTTCGTCGACAACCCCGACGATATCGACAATCTGAGGCCCAAGGTGGAAGAAGCGGCCGGCCGCCAGATCGCCATTACCGATTGGCGCCAGCGCAACCAGACCTTCTTCTCGGCGCTCCAGGTCGAACGCAACGTCATGTTCATGATTCTGACGCTGATCGTGCTTGTCGCGGCGCTGAACATCATTTCCGGCCTCATCATGCTGGTGAAGGACAAGGGCAGCGATATCGCCATCCTGCGCACCATGGGCGCCAGCGCCGGCGCGATCATGCGCATCTTCTTCATGACCGGGGCGGCGATCGGCATCGTCGGCACGCTTGCGGGCGTGCTGCTCGGCGTTCTCGTCTGCGTCAACATCGAATCCATCCGCCAGTTCTTTTCCTGGATCTCCGGCACCGTAATCTTCAATCCGCAGGTCTATTTCCTCAGCCAGCTGCCGGCCGAGATGGATATCAGCGAAACGATCTCGGTGGTCGTCATGGCGCTCAGCCTCTCCTTCATCGCGACCATCTTCCCGGCCTGGCGCGCCTCCAGGCTCGATCCGGTGCAGGCCCTGCGCTACGAATAAGGAATGCCGCCTTCATGAAACGCAACGTCGTTCTCAAGCTTACCGGCGTCGAGCGCCATTACGGGCAGGGCGATACGCTGCTCGCCATCCTGAAAGGCGCGGATTTCTCGCTGTCGAAAGGCGAGATGGTCGCGCTCGTTGCTCCCTCCGGCACCGGCAAATCGACGCTGCTGCATGTCGCGGGTCTGCTCGAACATCCCGACGGCGGTGAAGTCACCATCAATGGCCACGCCTGCGACGGCCTTTCCGACGAGAAGCGTACCGCGATCCGCCGCAGCGAGATCGGCTTCGTCTACCAGTTCCACCATCTCCTGCCGGAATTTTCGGCGCTCGAAAACATCATGATGCCGCAGCTGATCGCCGGGCTGTCCTGGAAGGAAGCCGGCGAGCGGGCCGGCCAGCTTCTCGATTACATGCGCATCGGCCATCGTGGCGCCCATCGCCCCGGCGAACTTTCCGGCGGCGAACAGCAGCGCGTCGCGATCGCCCGGGCCGTCGCCAATGCGCCGAGCTTGCTTCTGGCCGACGAGCCAACCGGCAATCTCGACCCGGAAACGGCAGCTTACGTCTTCGACGCGCTGGAGGCGCTGGTGCGCCAATCCGGCCTCGCCGCCCTCATCGCCACCCACAATCACGAACTCGCCCGTCGCATGGACCGGCGCGTGACGATCTCGGACGGCAAGATCGTCGACTTCTAGCGCATCGGCCCAGCGATCAGGGGATGACCAGCCCGCCGCGATAGTCGAGCGCATAGGCCTTGCGGCCGCCGACCATGATGCATTGATGGCCGTTGAACCGGTCGCAGCCGCCTTCGCTGCGGTCGATATAACGGCCGAGTGGATGATCGAATTCCATTCCGCCAAGAAACCGGCCTTCCCGATACATTGCCGAGAGCGCCGCCTTGATCACCGTTCCGGCCGCACTGCCGTCGATGAGATCGGGCGCGATGACGCAGCCGAAATAATTCATCGCCCAGATGGGTTCATCGGCAAACCACACCACTTCCTGGCCGGCGAAATCCGTGCCGCCGAAATAACTGTCGAGATAGCGCCAGTCGCCGCTGAAATAGCCGATATCATGAGCACCCGGCCGGCAGGGCAGGCGAGGCACACCACCCCCGACGTAGGTCGCGGCCTTGGCCTCGACAATGAAGCCGTGCAGCATCGCGCTATCGAGCATTATCATCCTCCTCCCCTGACTCATCTGAATTGATATAACAGGACGGTTAGAACATAAGAAGAACAAAATGGCGAGCGGCGCTTTGTTCCTCTGGGGCACACGCGTCCGACATTGGACGATCCGCGCCGATCCGTCCCGGGTTGGGAATGCCAGGCGCGGTTGCCGGGTATATTCAACGCCGGCATCGAGGCCGCGCGCGATTCGCAGCACGCGACGGGCATTTTTCAAACGCAAGTACGGAGGAAAAGATTCCTGTTGACATGCGAACATATATGGAACAAATTAAAAACATAACGAGTAAAGGAGAGCCAAATGACTGACATGATCCGTGATATCGCAGCATTCACCTCCATCGCAATGTTCGTTGCCAGCTTCTCGCTTATCGTCATCGCGATCTAAAGTTTTCAGGGGATCGCATGGCAGTCATGCGGTTCGGACGCGGGACTTCTTCTGGACATCATCGCCCTCAATGCCGACAATGCGTCCGATTCATTCGGGTGATTGGGAAGGCATATCATGGCGGAGACGGCAAAGGGTTCAACGGGTGAGGCGACCGGCGGCACGCCGGGCTTCATCCACCTAAGGGTCCACTCCGCCTATTCGCTTCTCGAGGGCGCGCTGCCTCTGAAGAAGATCCTTTACAAGGCGACCGGCGACAGCCAGCCGGCGATCGCCATCACCGATACCAACAATCTGTTCATCGCGCTGGAATTCTCTCAGAAGGCGATGGACGAGGGCCTGCAGCCGATCATCGGCTGCCAGGTCTCGATCGACATGGAAGACGGGCTGGAAACGGAAAAGCGCGGCGGCCAGCAGGCGGTGATCAAGCTGCCGTCGATCGTTCTTCTCGCCGCTACGGACGCCGGTTACGAACGCCTCGTCGATCTCGTCAGCCGCGCCTATCTCGGCGGCGAGGGCAATCAGGCCATCCATATCAGGGCCTCTTGGCTGGAGGAGGCAGGGACCGAAGGGCTGATCGCTCTGACCGGCGCCCTGACCGGGCCGGTCGATGCGGCGCTCAAGGACGGCCATCCCGCCCAGGCGGAAGTCCGGTTGCTCGCGCTGAAACGCCTCTTCGGCGACAGGCTCTATGTCGAGCTGCAGCGGCACGGCACCTACGACAAGCGGCACGAACAAAAAATTGTTGGGCTGGCCTATGCCCATGACCTGCCGCTGGTTGCGACCAACGAAGCCTTCTTCCCGGCGCGCGACGACTACGACGCCCATGACGCGCTGATGGCGGTTGCGCACAACGCCATCGTTTCCGACGACAGCCGCTTTCGCCTGACGCCGGATCATTACCTGAAGAGCCGGGCCGAAATGGCCAAGCTTTTTGCCGACCTGCCGGAAGCGCTGGAGAATACGATCGAGATTGCCAGGCGCTGCTCCTTCGTGCTGAAGACGCGAAAGCCGATCCTGCCGCGCTTCACCGGCGCCACCGACGATGCCGAGGAGGCCGAGCGCGCCGAGGCCGGCGAATTGCGCCGCCAGGCGGTCGAAGGGCTCGATATGCGGCTTGCCACGCTCGGCATGTCGCCGGGCTACGAAGAAAAGGATTATCGCGAGCGGCTGGAATTCGAGCTCAGCGTCATCGAGCGTATGCGCTTCCCCGGCTACTTCCTGATCGTTTCCGACTTCATCAAATGGGCCAAGCAGCATGATATTCCGGTCGGTCCGGGCCGCGGGTCCGGCGCGGGCTCGCTGGTCGCTTATGCGCTGACGATCACCGACGTCGATCCGTTGCGTTTCTCGCTGCTCTTCGAGCGCTTCCTCAATCCGGAACGCGTCTCGATGCCGGACTTCGACATCGACTTCTGCCAGGATCGCCGCGAAGAGGTGATCCGTTACGTTCAGGCCAAGTATGGCCGTGAGCAGGTGGCGCAGATCATCACCTTCGGTTCGCTGCAGGCGCGTGCCGCCCTTCGCGATGTCGGCCGCGTGCTGGAAATGCCCTACGGCCAGGTCGACAAGATCTGCAAACTCGTGCCGAACAATCCGGCCAATCCGACGCCGCTCTCCAAGGCGATCGAGGAGGAGCCGAAGCTGCAGGAGGAGGCGGCGAAAGAGCCGGTGGTCGCGCGCCTGCTCGACATCGCCCAGAAGATCGAAGGGCTTTATCGCCACGCCTCGACGCATGCCGCCGGCATCGTCATCGGCGACCGGCCGCTTTCCAAGCTGGTGCCGATGTATCGCGATCCGCGCTCCGACATGCCGGTCACCCAGTTCAACATGAAGTGGGTGGAGCAGGCCGGCCTCGTCAAATTCGACTTCCTCGGCCTGAAGACGCTGACGGTATTGAAGGTCGCCGTCGATTTCGTTGCCAAGCGCGGCATCAATGTCGATCTCGCCGCCATTCCTCTCGACGACAAACTGACCTACGAGATGCTGTCACGCGGCGAGACGGTCGGTGTGTTCCAGGTGGAAAGTGCCGGCATGCGCAAGGCGCTGATCGGCATGAAGCCGGACTGCATCGAGGACATCATCGCGCTGGTGGCGCTTTACCGTCCCGGCCCGATGGAGAACATCCCGACCTACAATGCCCGCAAGCACGGCGATGAGGAGCTGGAATCGATCCATCCGATGATCGACCACCTGCTCAAGGAAACGCAGGGCGTTATCGTCTACCAGGAACAGGTGATGCAGATCGCCCAGGTCCTGTCGGGCTATTCGCTTGGCGAAGCCGACCTTCTGCGCCGCGCCATGGGTAAGAAGATCAAGGCGGAGATGGACCAGCAGCGCGAACGCTTCGTCGTCGGCGCCGTCAAGAATGGCGTATCGAAGCCGCAGGCCGACAACATCTTCGAACTCTTGGCGAAGTTCGCAAACTACGGCTTCAACAAGTCGCACGCCGCCGCTTACGCGATCGTCTCCTACCAGACGGCCTACATGAAGGCGCATTATCCGGTCGAATTCCTCGCCGCCTCGATGACGCTCGATATGTCCAACACGGAAAAGGTCAATGATTTCCGTCAGGACGCCAAGCGCCTCGGCATCGAGGTGATCGCGCCCTCGGTGCAGACCTCCTTCCGTCATTTCGAGACCGGCGACAATCGCATCTATTACGCGCTGGCCGCCCTCAAAGGCGTCGGCGAATCCGCCGTCGACCACATCGTCGAGGTGCGCGGCGACAAGCCTTTTGCCGGCATCGAGGATTTCTGCCTGCGCATCGATCCGCGCCAGGTGAACCGCCGCGTGCTCGAAAGCCTGATCTATGCCGGCGCCTTCGATTGTTTCGGCACCGACCGCGCCCAGTTGGCCGCCGGCCTTGATCGCATTCTCGGTTATGCCCAGCGCGCCCAGGAAAACAAGCTGAGCGGCCAGTCGGACATTTTTGGCAGCGCACTCAACTCAGGCCCGGAGAAGATCTCCTTGCCGCCCTATTCCCCTTGGCTGGCTTCGGAGCGGCTGCTCAAGGAATTCCAGGTGCTGGGCTTCTATCTCACCGCCCACCCGCTCGATTCCTACAGCAACATCCTGCAGAAGATGCGCGTGCAGACCTTTGCCGAGTTTTCTCAGGCGATCAAACAAGGCGCCGCCAATGCGCGCCTTGCCGGCACCGTCATCTCGAAGCAGGAGCGCAAGACCCGCACCGGCAACAAAATGGGCATCATCGTCTTTTCCGATTCCTCGGGCCAGTTCGAGGCGGTGCTGTTTTCGGAGATGCTGAACCAGTATCGCGACGTGCTCGAGTCCGGAAAATCCTTCCTGCTGACCGCGACCGGGGAGGAGCGGCCGGAGGGTATCGGTTTGCGCATCCAGACGATCCAGTCGCTGGAGGAAAAGTCGCTGCAGATGCAGAAGGCGCTGCGCGTCTATGTCAGAGATTCCGGGCCGCTGAAAATGGTGGCCGGCCATCTCAACGCCAAGGGCGACGGCCTCGTTTCCTTCATCGTCATCAAGGAAGAGGGCAAACGCGAGGTGGAAGTGGCGCTGCCGGAGAAATACCGCATCACGCCTGAGATCGCCGCCGCTCTTCGCGCCGCTCCTGGTGTCATCGACGTCGAGCTCGTCTGATTACCCACGGGTGATCGTGATGAAATCCGTGCCTTCCCCGGTCTCCGGGCCGACGCCGGTATCGGAGATCGTCAGGGTCGAGCCTGGCGCGATCAGTGCGTCGATCTTGCGGCGGGTTTCCTCCGGAATCGCGATGCGGCTGAGCGACCGGGCGATCGGTTTGCCCGCGAGGATCGAGCTTTCCTGATTGGTGATGCCGAGCCGCTTCATCGTCTCGCGGGAGAGATTGTTCGCAAGCGTCACGCCGAGCCAGTCGGCCGTGCCGGCCGTTTCATCGATCGCATGCAGCGTCAGGAAATGCGTGCCGAGCGCCAGGCCCGGATCGGCGATCATCACCGGCGCTTCGAAGATCGGCTTGAAGGCCCGCCGCACCATGATGACGCCGTTCGGCGGTTCACCCTTGCCGGCCGCCGCATAGACCGATTTGAGCAGCGTGTCGGAGATCAGGCTCCTGTCGCCGGCAAATTCCGCCGGCCGCAGCGTCTTGAAAGCCCTGATCGCCTCCACCGTCGTCGGGCCGAGCAGCCCGTCCGGGTCGCCGGCGGAAAAGCCGAGCTGGTTGAGAAGGGCCTGGATGTCGATCACCGTCTCGCGCAAGGTCCGGCGCGTGATGAGCATGCTGATCGGCTCGGACGGCGGCTCGGCTTCCGGGGCTGCGACCGGCATCGGCATTGCAGCCGTGTCGTTCATCGCCACCTGTACCGGTGCCTCGCGGCTGTGCGGTATGGAGGGCCGCAGTTCGACATCCGAAAGCAGCGGCATTGCCGCCGGCGCGTCCGGACGGAAAAGATTGGGATGGTCGATCGGCTGCGGCGCCAATTCGCCATCGCTGATGATGACGGGGATGCCGGCCTCGGTCATTCCGTAGAGCATCTTGGCGAAGGCGCCGGGCATGCGCACGCAGCCATGCGATGCCGGATAGCGCGGCACCGAATTGGATTCGTGCAGCGCAATGCCGGACCATGTCAGCCGCTGCATGAAAGGCATCGGCGCGTTCGAATAGAGATTGGATTCGTGGTATTTCTGCTTTTCGAGCACTGAAAAGATGCCGCTCGGCGTCGTGTGGCCGTCCTTGCCGGTCGAGACCTTCGAGGTCGCGACGACCTCGGTGCCGTCATAGACCGCGAGCGACTGCTTGTTCTTCGAGACGAAGATCTGCAGCGTGCGCACATCCGCGGCAAGAGCAGGGTGCACGAGTGCGGTGGCCGACAGCAAGCCGAGGCCGAAGACGAGACGCGAGAACATGATACCCAACCATACGCAATACTGGTCCGGCACATTATGGGACGAAGTTTAAGGAAGATTTTAAAGCCGGGAGCGTGAGCTCGCCTCACGGTTTAGTGATCGCGCTTGCTGCCGAAGGTATAGCCGGTCTCGACCGTGTTCTTGCCGAACTTGTCCCGCAGCTTGTCCATCGCCGCTTCGGCAGCCGCCCGCCGGCCCGATTGCCGGTCGATGAGATCAGGGGGATCTGCGCGGGCGGCGTCGCCGAGATCGGTAACGCCGATGCCGAGCAGCCGGAATTTCGTGCCGTCCGTTTCCTTTTCGAGAAGCTCGAGCCCGATGCGGAAGATCCTGTCGGCAAGCTGGGTCGGGTCTTCGAGCTTGCGGTTGCGGGTGCGTATCTTGAAATCGGCGCTCTTCAGCTTGAGGACCACGGTCTGGCCGGCGATATCGCTTTTCTTCAGCCGCCAGGAGACCTTTTCGGAAAGGTTGCGCAGGATCGGGACCAGGTCGTCATGGCGCGAGATGTCGTCGAAGAAGGTCGTCTCGGCCGAAACGCTCTTCGCCGCATCGTTGAGATGCACCTCACGATCGTCGATGCCGCGCGACAGCCGGGCGAGCCGCTGGCCGATGCTGCCATAGCGGCGCATCAGGTCGTTCTCCTCCATCTGCTGCAACTGGCCGATCGTGCGGATGCCGTCCGCCTCCAGCGTCGCCGCAAAGGCCTTGCCGACGCCCCAGATCGTGGTGACGGGACGCGGCGCCAGGAATTCCACCGCTTCCTCGCGGCCGATGACGGAAAAGCCGCGTGGTTTCTGCAGGTCGGAAGCGACCTTGGCGAGAAATTTGCAGTAGGAAAGCCCGACCGAAACGGTAATGCCGATTTCCTTTTCGATGCGGCGCGCAAATTTGGCGAGCGTGCGCGCCGGTGGATCGTGATGCAGTCTCTCCGTGCCGCCAAGTTCAAGGAAGGCTTCGTCGATCGACAGCGGCTGCACCAGCGGCGTCAGATCCTGCATCAGCGCTCGCACCTGGCGCCCGACCCGGACATATTTCTCCATGTCCGGGCGGATGACGACCGCCGCAGGGCATGCCTCCAGCGCCTTGAACATCGGCATGGCCGAACGCACACCATGGATACGGGCGATATAGCAGGCGGTGGAGACGACGCCGCGTTTGCCGCCGCCGACGATGACCGGCTTGTCGGCAAGCTCCGGATTATCGCGTTTTTCGATGGCTGCGTAGAAGGCATCGCAATCGATATGGGCAAGCGTCAACGCGTAGAGTTCGCGATGTCGCACGAGGCGGGGGCTGCCGCAGGAAATACAGCGGCGCGTCTCGCCCTTCTGCTCGGCAAGGCAGTCGCGACAGAAGCCGGGTGTCTTGTCGGGCGCGGGCGTCATGGTGAGAACAAAGGTTGAACGCGGCGACACTACGCCTTAAGCTTCCGAGTCACAAGAGAGGGCTGAGCTTTGCCTTTGGATAACGAACTTCGTTTTAAGCCGGTGACGCGGGAACGTTGGGATGATTTCGAAATCCTCTTCGGCCCGCAGGGCGCATTCTGCAATTGCTGGTGCGTCGCGCTACGCCTGCCGCATGCGGTGAGGACGGAAATGTCGGCCGAGGAGCGTAAGACGCATATGCGGGAACGGATCGAGTCGGGTCCGCCGCCGGGCATTCTCTGTTACGCCGATGGTGCGCCGGCCGCCTGGGTGCAGGTGGGGCCGCGCTATGACGTGCCGCAGTTCAATTCGCCGCGCACGGTCTCGCGGCCGCTGGAGGAGGGCGATGCGCATGATCCATCCGTCTGGGCCGTCAGTTGCTTCTTCCTACTGCCGAAACTGCGCGGCAGGGGATTAAGCCACCGCCTGCTCGCCGGCGCGATCGAGCAAGCCCGACGCCACGGCGCGCGGCTTCTCGAAGCCTGTCCGATCGATCATGTGAAACAGTCGAAATCCGTGACGCTCTGCATCGGCTCGACGGCGATTTTCGATGCCGCCGGCTTCGAGACGGTGGCAAGGCGAAAGGATGGCCGTCCGCTCATGCGGCTGGAGCTGCGCGATTGACCGTGCCGGAAAGGAAATGTGCCTCGATGAGTTCGGCCACATCAGCCCAGTCGGTGGCCCGGGTGATGTCCTCGGCCGCTGCCGGCGCGAAACGATGGACCGGCGAGTCCGGCATCAGGTGAATGAGCAGGCAATCGGCGACGTGATCCCTGACGGAATGCAGATTGCGCGCCATATCATCGATGAAGACGACAGGAAGGGAGCGGCTGGCATGCAATGCGTGAACGATCGGTCCTTTGGGCTGTTCGCTGGCAAGCAGCGGAAAGAGAAGGCCCGTCCTGTCAAGCAGACGGCGGCGTTGATCCTGGAACCGCGGCTGCATCGCCGTCAGAAAAAGGATATCGGCCACTTCCGAAAGCTGGCCGAGCGTCTCGACGACACGGTCGAGCGGGGTCTGCCACTGCTCCTGCGCTTCGAAAAATGCGTCGATCAGCCGGCTGACCTGTTGCTCCTCGACCTCCACCCCATCTGCCTTCGAGACGATGTTGCCGTGAAGCCGGAACGAGCGCGGCAGGAACTCAAGACCCTGGCTTTGAAGGAAAAGCTGGAAGGGACCGATGAACTGCAGCACGACATCGTCGACGTCGCAGACGATCAGCGGCCGTTCACCGAGGCGGATGTGCGAGATGTCGAGTTCCGTTACGCCAGTCACGGTCAGTATTCTCCGGAATCGAGACCGGGCGAGGAAAAATGTCGCCAGGCGGCGGTTACCACCTCGGGGTTGATGCCGCTCGCCGTGCAGAAAGCCATCGCCGTCGGTTCGTGGCCCATCAGGAAATCCATCAAGCCGGCGAGAAACGCAGGGTCGTTGACGGCGCTGCGCACCTGGGCGGGCGCCACACCGGTGAGCGCGAGGAAGCGGCCGAACATGTCGGGATCGTCGGCAAGCCAGCCGAGCACGGCGATCGCCGTCTCGTGCGGGTCGGCGGCCTGTTGTTTCGAAGTCTTGAAGTTGCTTTGCATTTCGAGGGGTAAGTTACCTTTTCTTCAACCAAATACCGCTAGCGTGCGCTATCGGTTTCACGGAGCTATTCGTCCGCATGTGCATTTCTCATGGGACGAACGACTGCGCGAACGGACGTAGGGACAGCTTGTCATGCCCAAACAGGTAATGATTGTAGAAGATAACGAGCTCAACATGAAGCTCTTTCGCGACCTGATCGAGGCGTCCGGCTATACCACGATTCAGACGAGAAACGGCATGGAGGCGCTCGATCTGGCGCGCAAACATCGCCCCGACCTCATCCTCATGGATATCCAGCTTCCCGAGGTCTCCGGCCTCGAAGTTACCAAATGGCTGAAGGAAGACGACGAGCTGCATGTGATTCCCGTGATCGCCGTCACGGCTTTCGCGATGAAGGGCGACGAGGAGCGGATCCGCCAGGGTGGCTGCGAGGCCTATGTTTCCAAGCCGATCTCGGTTCCGAAATTCATCGAGACGATCAAGACCTATCTGGGCGATGCCTGACGCATCGGAAAGACCGTTATGACTGCGCGAATACTGGTGGTTGACGATATTCCGGCCAACGTGAAGCTGCTCGAAGCGCGGCTGCTTGCGGAATATTTCGACGTGATGACGGCAGCCGATGGCTACGAGGCGCTGGCGATCTGCGAGCGCAACCAGGTCGACCTGATCCTGCTCGACATCATGATGCCCGGCATCGACGGTTTCGAAGTCTGCGAGCGGCTGAAGGCCAGCCAGAGGACCGCGCATATTCCCGTCGTCATGGTCACCGCGCTCGACCAGCCGGCCGATCGTGTGCGCGGCCTGAAGGCCGGCGCCGACGATTTCCTGACTAAGCCGGTCAACGACCTGCAGCTAATCTCGCGGGTGAAGAGCCTGCTTCGGCTGAAAACCTTGAGCGACGAGCTGCGCATCCGCGCCGATACCGCCCAGACGATAGGAATGGACGACCTGATGCGGGCAGGCGAGGGCCGTGCCGACGAGGCCGGTCAGGTGCTCCTCGTCGACGGCCGCGCCAATTCGCAGGAGCGCATCGTCAAGGCGCTGAAGCCCGTGGCGGATGTACTTGCTCTTTCCGATCCGCAGGCAGCCCTCTTCGAAGCGGCCGAAAATGCGTTCGATCTCGTCATCGTCAACGCCAACTTCGACGATTACGATCCGCTCCGCCTCTGCTCGCAGCTGCGTTCGTTGGAGCGCACGCGCTTCCTGCCGATCCTGATCATCACCGAGCAGGGCGCCGACGAGATGGTCGTCCGCGCGCTCGATCTCGGCGTCAACGACTACATCATCCGCCCGGTCGATCCCAATGAGCTGGTTGCCCGCAGCCTGACGCAGATCCGCCGCAAGCGCTACAACGACCGCCTGCGCAACAGCGTCAAGCAGACGATCGAGCTTGCCGTGACCGATCCGCTGACCGGTCTCTACAACAGGCGCTATCTCGACAATCATCTGAACGTGCTCTTCAACCGTTCGATGGCGCGGGGCCGGCCGCTTTCGGTGCTGATCACCGATATCGACCGCTTCAAGCAGGTGAACGACACCTACGGCCATGATGGCGGTGACGAAGTGCTGCGGGAATTCGCAAACCGCGTTCGCTCGACCATCCGTGGCGCCGATCTCGCCTGCCGCTATGGTGGGGAAGAATTCGTCGTCGTGATGCCCGACACCTCGCCGGAAATTGCGGCCGCCGTCGCCGAGCGCCTGCGTGCGGCGGTCGAAAGCGCTCCCTTCCTGCTGAAACACTCCGGTCAGGCGCTGAACGTCACCGCTTCCTTTGGTATTGCTTCCCGTATCGCTGCCGTATTGACCCCCGACCAGTTGATGAAGCAGGCGGATCTGGCCCTTTACGAGGCCAAGAACACGGGCCGCAACCGCGTCGTCGCCGCAGCCGCTTGACGAATCATTTGCCGTCCGCAGCGTCCTTCGCAGGTTATCCACTGCGGTAAGCAGATTGTTACCGATTTTTAATCCCGGCCCGGCAAAGGCCAGGCGAAAATTTTGCAACTTAATAGCCCAAAAATGGACAAGCCGCGTTGCTGTGATGTGCTGGCGCGAGATAGTCTTGACATAGCCAGGCCGTGGCTCGTGATGAATTGGAAACTATAAAAAGTAGTAGGTGCCAACAAGGCTAAATAGAGCGCCGAGGCGTCACCTCACGTAAGGGGAGGGGAGGCGTAAGTTATTAGGTTATATTATCGAATTTCTTCGGGTGCCCGGATGTTACGCTCTGAAGCCAAGCAGAGCCGGCGATTCTTTGTGTGTTCCAAAACTGGACTTTTAACCATAGAATCAGACTCGGATTTTTTACCATTAAGAATTTGTTGATTTTCTTTCATTTTTGCGCAAATTATCGGCTCATAAGAGAAGCGCTCCCGTAGAGGAGTTGTCGATACCCCATGATGCTCAGGTCCGCCGCATCTCCTGGGTCGTGGGGTCGGTCGGCTAGTAGGCAAGCTATAACGGTTCCTCGTGCCGTTTTGCATGCTGGCCGACCCCCTTTCAAGAAAACGCCGTCACTTCCCGAAGATGGAAGGGCGGCGTTTTTCTGTTTGCGCTGTCATCTCTCAAAGAGGGCCGATTCCGGCAATAAAAAACGCGCAACCCGTGGGCGCGCGCTTTTTCGAAATCCCAGATATCAAGCGATTACTTGATCTTGGTTTCCTTGAACTCGACGTGCTTCTTAGCAATCGGGTCGTACTTCGTCTTCGTCATCTTGTCCGTCATCGTACGGCTGTTCTTCGTCGTGACGTAGAAGAAACCGGTGTCGGCTGTCGACAGCAGCTTGATCTTGATTGTTGTAGCCTTGGCCATGGTCGTCCTGCCTTTAAGAAAATGAAAGCCGTGGAAGCCGGATGGGCTCCACGGCAAATTCTGGCGCGAAACTACGAATCCCGCCCGAAAAGTCAAGTCCGTTTTCGAATGAACATCAATCTGATGCCGGAAAGTAGCGCGTAGAAGCCGAAGAAGGTGGCGATTGCCCAGGCAAAACCGTTATTTCCAGCGACATCGATCGCCGCGCCGATCGCTTGCGGCCCGGCCACGGTTCCCATCGCATAACAGAAGACGAATGCGGCATTGGCCGCCGCAAGATCGGAGCCCGTCAGCCGCGAGCCGAGATGGCTGAGGCCGACCGTATAGAGGCCGGAGACACAGCCGCCCCAGAAGAGCAGGAGCCCGGCCATCAGCAGCCAATTGTCGATCAGTACCGGCAACATCATCGAGCCGATGAAACCCATCAGCGCCATGCCGGCTAGAAGCGGCCGCTTGTCGCCGATGCGGTCGGAGAGCAGGCCGAGCGGGATCTGGAAGATGACGTTGCCGACGCCCATCATGGTGAGCAGCAGGGCTGCCTGCGATTCGGTGAAATGGGCGCGCACGGCAAAGACCGGGAAAAGCGACAGCCCGCCCGCCTCGACCGCGCCGAAGATGAAGACCGCCGCCGTCGCCGTCGGCACCAGGAAAACGTAGCGCATGAAATGCAGCTCCGGCTTTTCCTCGAGTATCGGGCTCTCGTCGCGGGCGATGAAGATCGGAATGGCGGCAAGCAGGATGGCGCCGGCGCCGATCAGGAAGGGAAAGATGCCATCGCTGCCGAGCAGCGAAAAGAGCAGCGGCCCGGCTGCAAAGCCGAGGGAAAGCACCGTCGCGTAGATGCCGAGCACGAAGCCGCGTTTGGAAGGCGGCGAGGCGGCGTTGATCCAGAATTCGGAAAGGATGAACAGTGTCGTCGTCGCGCCATGGAAGGCGAAACGCAGCGGAAACCACATCCAGAAATCCTGGGCGTAGTAGAAGCCGAGCGCGCTCAGCGCCGAGATCAGCACGGCCCAGAGCATCGTCGGGGCAACGCCGTATTTATGGGCGAGCTTGGTCGTAACGGGGGCCGCTGCCATCGCCGCGATCCCGGCCATCGCCGTGTTGAGCCCAATCAGTGTGGACGAGATGCCGCGTTTTTCGAGGATGATGCTGAGAAGCGGGAGTCCGAGGCCGATTGCTATGCCGACGGCTGAAATGGACGAGATGGCTGCCACCAGAGAAGGCCAATGGATTTCTTCGAGATCGCCTGGTGTGCCGTTTCTCGGCTGAGACATTTATCCATCCTTAGAAAGCTGCGCGAGCGAATCGACCTCTCACCGCACATAGAAAGGCACAGACGTGCCAAATCCAGGTGACGAGCAGCGTTTCGCAGTATTTCCGATGTGATCTGCGGAATGTAAAGCCTGTTCAGACAAGAAAAGCTTACCATGTCAAGTCGGTGAGGATCGTTGACTCCCGCGTGTCGGTGGTGGTCGGTGGAGGGCTGGCACTACACGCTAAATATGTCTGGAAGGTGAAGGCGCTCAATCCGGCCGGCGGGGAAGGTCGTAATCATCGGGACTGTCGCTCTCTCCGCCGAAGCCGTGCATGCGCAGCGCCCATTGCAGACCGATGACGCCGCCCTTGATCGGCTGGATCGAGGCAAGCGCAGTGATGACGGTGATCGGCGCCCAGATGGCAAGATGGACCCATACCGGCAGTATGAAGGTCATGTCGGTCAGCATATAGCCGCCGACTACGACGTGGCCGAGGACGAGGATGACGATATAGGGCGGCAGGTCGTCGGAGCGGTGGTGATGCATCGCCTCGCCGCAGGCGGCGCAATGGTCGACGGGCTTCAGGAAGGCGCGAAAGAGTTTGCCGCTGCCGCAGGCCGGGCAGCGGTTCATCAGCCCGCGCATGACGGAACGCCCGAGCGGACGCTCGACTTCCGGCGCATCTCCGTAGCGGACGACCGGGTCGGTCGGTGTGCTCATCGCATCTTTCCTTTCAGGCCAAAAGCATGGAGTTCCGGACGCGGACTATTGCTGCTTCGGCACAACGGCCTAAAGCGCGTCGCGATCTTTCAGATTCGCTCTTCGCGCTTTAGGTCTTTGTTTTACGCATGTCGTTAACGCAAAACCGCTGCACACTTTTGCGCGACATGCTCTAGCGGCGCCCGCGCGGCGGCCGCGTTCCCGGTTTCTTGCGAACCTGGCCCCTGTCGCGGCGGCCGGCCTTGTGGAAGGAGCGCACCGCCATCGGCATCTCGCGCCCTTCGCTCAGCATTTCGAAACGCAGCGCGCCGGCAAGCGGAATTGCTTCGGCAAGCTTCACGGTGACGCTGTCGCCCAAGCGATAGCCGAGCCCCGTCTTTTCACCCGAGAGCGCCTGATGCGCCTCGTCATAGATGAAATAATCGGTGCCGAGCGTAGATATAGGGACGAAACCGTCCGCGCCATAGTCCGGCAAAACAATAAAGAGGCCCGATTTCGTAACCCCGGAGACGCGGCCGGAAAATTCCTCGCCGACGCGGGTGCTGAGATGGTGGGCGATCAGCCGGTCGATGGTCTCGCGCTCCGCCGCCATGGCGCGGCGCTCGAAGGTCGAGATTTCAGCGGCGATATCGTCAAGGGTGGCTTCTTCGTCGGGCGTGATGCCGCCTTCGCCGAAGCCGAGCGAGCCGACGAGCGCGCGATGCACGATCAGATCGGCGTAGCGGCGAATCGGCGAGGTGAAGTGGGCGTACTTCATCAGGTTGAGGCCGAAGTGGCCGATATTCTCAGGGCTGTAGATCGCCTGGCTCTGCGAGCGCAGCACCATCTCGTTGACCATCGTCTGGTGGGCGGTGCCTTCGGCCTTGGCCAGGATGCCGTTGAAGCTGTTGGCGCGCATGTTGCCGCCCTTGGCGAGCGAAATGCCGAGCGTGGCCAGGAATTCGCGCAGCACTTCCTGCTTGGCGAGCGTCGGGCCGTCATGGATGCGGTAGACCAGCGGCTGGCGCTTCTTTTCCAGCGTCTCGGCGGCACAGACGTTCGCCTGGATCATCATCTCTTCGATCAGCTTGTGCGCATCGAGCCGCGGCGGCACGAAGACCCGGTCGACGGTGCCGTCTGATTTCAGCAGGATCTTGCGCTCCGGCATGTCGAGTTCCAGCGGTTGGCGCCGGTCGCGTCCGCGCTTCATCACCCCATAGGCGTGCCAGAGCGGCTTCAGGATCGGCTCGAGCATCGGCCCGGTCTTGTCGTCCGGATTTCCGTCGATTGCCGCCTGCGCCTGCTGGTAGGAAAGCTTGGCAGCACTCTTCATCATGATGCGATGAAAGGTATGGCCGATCTTGCGGCCCTCTCCCGAGAAGCTCATGCGCACGGCAAGCGCCGGGCGATCGACGCCTTCCTTCAGCGAGCAGAGATCGTTGGAGATGCGCTCCGGCAGCATCGGCACGACCCGATCCGGGAAATAGACCGAGTTGCCGCGCTTCAGCGCTTCGCGGTCGAGCGGCGACTTGGGGCGGACATACCAGGAGACATCGGCGATCGCGACGGTGACGATGACGCCGCCGGGATTATCGGGCGAGGGGTCGAGCTCGGCGTAGACCGCATCGTCATGGTCCTTGGCGTCGGCCGGATCGATGGTGATCAGCGGCACGTCGCGCCAATCCTCGCGATGCGACATCGTCGCCGGCTTGGCATCCTCCGCCTCCGCCATGACGGCGGGCGGGAAGACATGCGGGATGCCGTGCGCATGGATGGCGATCATCGAGATCGCCTTTTCCGAGCCGACCGAACCGACGACGGAGAGAACCTTGGCGCGCGGCAGGCCGAAGCGGCCGAGGCGGGCGATTTCGATCTCGACCAGGTCGCCGTCCTTGGCGCCGCCGGTATAGTCGGGATCGATCACCATCTCCTCGCCGCGCCGCTCGATCGGCAGCAGCCGTCCGCCGCCGCCAGGCGTGGCGCGGAAGACGCCCATCGAGGCGCCGCGACGCCTGTCGATCACCTTGATGATACGCGCCGTATAGGCCGGTCCGCCGCGATCGACGGCCGGGAAGATCTTCGCCAGAATGCGGTCGCCGAGGCCGGCGACGGGCGCCTTGCCCTTGCCGTGGCGGCCTGCCGGCGATTGCTGGCGGATGGCGACGGCAGGCGCCACACCCTGGTCCTCTGGCCATTCCGCCGGCCGGCCGATCAGGTCGCCGTCCTTGTCGCGCGTGGTGATGTCGAGAACGGTGACGGGCGGAAGGGCGCCGGGTCGAATCAGCGACTTGCGGCTCTTCTGCAGCATGCCTTCCTGCTCGAGCTCCTGCAGCATATGCTTGAGTTCGACGCGGCTGTCGCCTTTCAGCCCGAAAGCCTTGGCGAGTTCGCGCTTCGAAGCCTTCTGCGGATGATCGGCGATGAAGCGCAGGATCACCTCGCGCGAAGGCAGCGCGCCGTGGACGATGTTCAGCGGCTCGACGGCGGGAGCATCCTTGCCGGCGCGGCCGATCTTGCCGGGGCGCTTGCCCGCAGGGTTCGTTCTGTCGCGCGGTATTCTGCTCACGTCAGCTCTTTTTCGATTTTGCGGGCGCTTTCGCCTTCGTTGTCTTCGGCTTGGCCGCCGTCTTGGTGGTCTTGGCTTCGGCGGCCGCCGCCTTCGGCTTGGCTTTCGCCTTGGTCGTCTTGCCGGCCGATGTTTTGCCAGCGGGGGCCTTGCCGGCCTTTTCGGTGATCAGCGCAAGCGCCTCCTCGACGGTGATCGCCTGCGGATCCCTACCCTTCGGCAGGGTCGCGTTGACCTTGCCCCAGTTGACATAGGGGCCGTATTTGCCGTCGCGAACGGTAATGGCGCCTCCATCGGGATGGTCGCCGAGCGTCTTCAGCGCTGCCGGCGTGCCGCGCGCACCGCGGCCTGGCGCCTTGTTCGCCTTCTCGGCGATGACGGTCACGGCGCGGTTGAGGCCGACGGAGAAAACGTCCTCGACGGTTTCCAGATTGGCATAGGAACCGTCATGCAGGAGGAATGGCCCGTAGCGGCCGATGCCCGAGGAGATCATCTTGCCGGTTTCGGGATGTTTGCCGATATCGCGCGGCAGCGAAATCAAAGCCATCGCCTTCTCGTAGTCGATGTCTTCGGGCTTCCAGCCTTTCGGCAGCGAAGCACGTTTGGCCTCCTTGCCGTCCCCGCGCTGGATATAAGGGCCGAAGCGGCCGGAACGCAGCGTCAGTTCCTCGCCGGTCGTCGGATCGGTGCCCAGGTTCTTCGGCTCGTTGAGCGCGACACCTTCCGCTTCTCCGCCGTTTTCGGAGGAGAGCTGGCGGGTATAGTTGCACTCTGGATAGTTCGAGCAGCCGACGAAAGCCCCGTATCTGCCAAGTTTCAGCGACAGGTTGCCGGTGCCGCAGACCTGGCAGATCCGGGGATCACCGCCATCCTCCCGTTTCGGGAAGACGAGCGGCGCCAGCGCCTCGTTCAGCGAATCGAGCACGTTGGTGACGCGCAGTTCCTTGGTGTCTTCGATCTGCGCGAAGAAATCCTTCCAGAAGTCGCGCAGCACCTGCTTCCAGTTCAGCTCGCCTGCGGAAATCCGGTCGAGCTTTTCCTCGAGGTCGGCAGTGAAGTCATATTCGACATATTTGGTGAAGAAGCTCTCGAGGAAGGCTGTCACCAGCCGGCCCTTGGCCTGCGGAATCAGCTTGCGCTTGTCGATCGTCACATAGTCGCGATCGCGCAGTGTCGCGAGCGTCGCAGCATAGGTGGAGGGACGGCCGATGCCGAGTTCTTCCATCTTCTTGATCAACGAGGCTTCCGAATAGCGCGGCGGCGGCTCGGTGAAATGCTGGGTCGAATTGATCTTCTGCTTGGCGAGCGTCTCGCGTGCATTGATCTCCGGCAGGCGGCCATCTTCGTCGCCGTCGTCGCTCTGCTCGCCGTCTTCCTTCTGGTCGGTATAGGCGGCGATGAAACCGTCGAAGCGGATGACCGAACCGACGGCGCGCAGGCCGGCCTTCTCGCCCTTGTTGTCGGCAGTGATCTCAGCCGTGGTGCGCTCGATCTCGGCCGACGCCATCTGGCTGGCGATGCCGCGCTTCCAGATCAGCTCGTAAAGCCGGATCTGGTCGGCGTCGAGGAATTTGCGCACCCGGTCAGGAGAGCGGTAGAAATCGGTCGGGCGGATCGCCTCGTGCGCCTCCTGGGCGTTCTTCGCTTTGGTCGAGTAGAAGCGTGCCTTTTCAGGCAGGTAGCGTTCGCCGAACTGGTCGAGGATCGCGCGCCGCGCCGCGTCGATCGCCTCAGGCGCCATCTGCACGCCGTCGGTTCGCATATAGGTGATGAGGCCGACCGTCTCGCCGCCGATATCGACGCCTTCATAGAGCTTCTGGGCGATCTGCATGGTGCGCGAGGCGGAGAAGCCGAGATTCGAGGAGGCTGCCTGCTGCAGTGTCGAAGTCGTAAAGGGCGGTCCCGGATTGCGCTTGACCGGCTTCGCCTCGACCGTGTCGACGGCATAGCTTGCCCCTTCGAGCAAAGCCTTCAGGCGGCCGGCATCCTCGCCGTTGCCGATCGCGCGCGGCGGCAGCCGCTTGCCGTGCGCCGAGACCAACCTTGCCTCGAACTCGTCGCCGCGCGGCGTCTTCAGAAGCGCCGAGAGATTCCAGTATTCTTCCGAAATGAAGCGCTCGATCTCGGATTCGCGGTCGCAGACAAGGCGAAGCGCGACCGATTGGACGCGGCCGGCCGAACGCGCGCCGGGCAGCTTGCGCCAGAGGACCGGCGAAAGATTGAAACCGACGAGATAGTCGAGTGCGCGGCGCGCGAGATAGGCGTCGACCAGCGGCACGTCGATATCGCGCGGATCGGCCATCGCGTCGAGCACGGCCTTCTTGGTGATCGCGTTGAAGACGACGCGCTTGACCGACTTGCCGTTCAGCACGCGCTTCTTGTTCAGCATGTCGAGGACGTGCCAGGAAATCGCTTCACCTTCGCGATCCGGGTCGGTCGCGAGGAAAAGGCCGTCGGAGGATTTCACTGCGTCAGCAATGTCCTTCATCCGCTTAGCGGAGGCGCCATCGACCTCCCAGAGCATTTCGAAATCCTGATCGGGAAGAACTGAGCCATCCTTGGCAGGCAGATCGCGCACATGGCCGAAAGAGGCGAGCACTTTGTATCCGGAACCCAGATACTTGTTGATCGTCTTGGCCTTGGCAGGCGATTCCACCACTACAACATTCATGATGATTCTCTAAAAAACAGCCACGCCGGCGTGGAAGCCAGCGCAACACTCAGCGCAACATGGATACCGGCTCTCCGACATGGACAGGGAAATCGTTGCGGTCAAGGGGTTTGCTACAATTTTACTTCTTGCGTACGGTGCAATCGAAGAGGGATCGCATGTCGAATGCACCTTGTAATTGCTTTCAGGTCGATTTCAACACGCGGTTTCTGCAGCTCTCAAAGCCGCTCGTTCAAAACGCGCAGGGCTCAGTCGGAAAGGGAGACGAGGCCACCCTGATGCCGGTGCAGCCTGCCTGATATGTCGAGTTCCAGAAGGATGAGATAGACGGCGGATGCGGAAAGGCCGGTATGGCGGATGACGTCGTCGACTTCGACAGGTGTCGGTCCGAGCGCATCGATGATCCGCGCCCGCTCGGAATCGCCCGGCGGTACGATCATGGCCTTGTCGTCACGCGCCGGTTCCTCTGCCATCGAGGATGGGAAGAGATCGAATTGCGCAACCGGCGCCAGGGACTCGATGACATCTGCGGGTGCGGTAACGATCGAAGCGCCGTCTTTCAGCAACCCGTTGGTGCCATGACAGCGCGGATCGAGCGGTGAGCCCGGCACGGCAAACACCAGCCGGCCGAATTCGCCGGCAAGCCGCGCGGTGATCAGCGATCCCGAACGTTCTGCCGCTTCGACGACCACGAGGCCGAGCGCGATACCGGCGATCAGCCGGTTGCGGCGCGGGAAGTCGCGGGCGCGCGGCTCCCAGCCGAATGGCATCTCGCTCACCGCGAGGCCGTTGCCGCCCGTTATCTCATCGAGCAGACCGATATTTTCTGGTGGGTAGGGCTGGTCGAGACCGCCGGCGAGCGCTGCGATCGTGCCTGTTTCGAGACTGGCCCGATGCGCCGCCGTGTCGATGCCGCGCGCAAGCCCGGAGACGACGGTATAGCCGGCCCGGCCGCAGTCGCGCGCCACCATCGCTGCGAATTTGGCGCCGGCAATCGAGGCGTTGCGGGAGCCGACGATGCCGACGGCTGGCCGTTTGGCGGCGGCAAGCGCGCCTTTGACGGCTAGAAGCGGTGGTGCGCCATCGATCTGCTTCAACGCTTGCGGATAATCAGGTTCGCCGATGCCGACGAAGCGGGCGCCGAAGCGATGCGCGGCTTCGAGCTCGCGATGCGCCTCGGCCTCGCTGGCAATGCGGACCGCGCGCGTGGCGCCGCCGCGCGCCGAAAGCTCCGGCAGCGCCGCAAGCGCTGCCTCGGCCGAGCCGAAATGATTGACGAGGTCACGAAAGGTCGCAGGGCCGATATTGTCGGAACGGATGAGGCGCAGCCAGGCAATTCGCTGTCGTTCGGTCAGTACAACGCCCTTTGGCGCCGTGCTCAGCGCATCCATTATGCCTTCGCCCCGATCTTGCTTTCCGTCCCGCTCATCAGGCGGGAAATATTCGCTTTGTGCTTCCAATAGGAGATCAGCGTCATGATCGCCATGACAGCCGCGACCTTTTCGTTGCCGAGGATCCACAGTGCGATCGGGATGACGAGCATGGCGACCAGCGCCGACAGCGAGGAGTAGCGTGTGGTGAAGGCGATCGTCAGCCAGATGACGGCGAAGAGCACGACCATGATCGGCGCGATGCCGAGCAGGGTGCCGATATAGGTGGCTACACCCTTGCCGCCCTTGAAGCCGATCCAGACCGGGAAGAGGTGGCCGATGAAGGCAAAGAAACCGGCGATGATCGCAGCCTCCTCACCGAAGAAATAACCGACGACCCAGGCCGCGGCCGATGCTTTGAGCGCATCGAGCAGCAGCGTCGCGGCGGCCAGCTTGCGGTTTCCGGTTCTGAGCACGTTGGTCGCGCCGATATTGCCGGAGCCAATGCTGCGCACATCACCGAGGCCGGCGGCGCGGGTGAGGATCAGGCCGAAAGGAATGGAGCCGAAGAGATAGCCGATGACGGCGGCGGCAAGCGCGATCGGCAATGTGATCTGCCATGACATGAGATTGGATAGCATATGTCCCCTCAGCCCTCCGTGGCTTATCGTCCCAACCGTCTCTTAAAGTGCGTGCACGAGCTTTCCCGAGACGTATGTCGCGATTGCCCGCCCGCTGAAGCGCGCATCCTCGAACGGCGTATTCTTCGAACGGGAGAGAAGCATGTCTTTGGCGACAAGCCAAGGCTCATCGAGATCGATGAGCGTGATATCGGCCGGCGCGCCAGGCTTCAGCGTGCCTGCATTGAGGCCGAAAATCTGAGCCGGGCGGGTGGACATGGCATCGATCAGGCGCATCAGGCTCACCTGGCCGCCATGGTGAAGCCTGAGGGCCGCCGCCAGCATGGTTTCGAGGCCGACTGCGCCGTCCGCCGCCTCGCCGAAAGGCAGGCGCTTCGTATCGACGTCCTGCGGATCATGCGAGGAGACGATGATGTCGATCGCGCCGCTCGCAACGGCCTCGGCCATCGCCACCCGGTCGTCTTCCGGGCGCAGCGGCGGGTAGAGCTTGAAGAAGGTGCGGTATTCGCCGATGTCGTTTTCATTGAGCGCCAGATTGTTGATCGAAACGCCTGCGGTCACCTTGGCGCCGCGGCTGCGGGCACGTTCGATCGCTTCGACCGATTCCGGCACGGAGATCATCGCGGCGTGATAACGGCCGCGCGTCAGCTCGGCGATTCTGAGATCACGTTCGAGCGGAATGAGCTCGGCTTCCTTTGGAATGCCTGACAGTCCGAGCCAGCTGGCGAAAAGCCCTTCATGCATGACGCCGTTGGCGCCGAGATATTTGTCGCGAGTTTCACAGGAGATGACGGCGCCGAATTCGCGCGCATAGGTCATGATCCGGCGCAGCACCTGCGTGTTGTGGACGCTCGAATGGGCATCGGTGAAGGCGACGGCGCCCGCCTGCATCAAAAGGCCGATCTCAGTCATCTCCTCGCCGGCAAGGCCCTTGGTGATAGCGGCTGCCGGATAGACGTTGACGGCAGCTGTATCCCGCGCCGTCTTCTTGACAAATTCGACGAGGGCAATGTCGTCAATGACGGGATCGGTATCCGGCATCATGATGATCGAAGTGACGCCGCCGGCCGCCGCCGCCCGGCTCGCCGAGGCGATCGTCTCGCGGTGCTCACCGCCGGGTTCACCGATATGGACGCGCGCGTCGACAAGGCCGGGCGTGGCAACGAGGCCGGTGCAGTCGCGGATGACAGCGCCCTCCGGCGCGCCCTGGTTCTGTGCTTTGCCGTCGGCGGCAAGGATCACGCCGTTTTCGGCGATGATCGTGCCGACTTCGTCGAGATTGCGCGAGGGATCGACGATGCGGACATTCTTGAGGACGATCGGGTTGCTCATGCCATCATTCCATCGGTTCGGGGACCCTGGTTCTGCGAGACGAGCAGCGTCTCCATGACCGCCATGCGCACCGCGACCCCCATCTCCACCTGTTCGGCGATCACGCTCTGCGGGCCGTCCGCCACCTCGGAGGCGATCTCGACGCCGCGGTTCATCGGGCCGGGATGCATGACCAGCGCATCTTCCTTTGCCGCCTTCAGCGTTTCGGCATCCAGCCCGTAGAAGTGATAGTATTCGCGCACCGAAGGCACGAAGGCGCCGGACATGCGCTCGCGCTGCAGCCGCAGCATCATCACCACATCGGCGTCCTTCAATCCTTCTTTCATCGAGTGGAAGACCTCGACGCCCATATCCGCGATGCCGGCGGGCAGGAGGGTGGCGGGTGCGACGACACGGACGCGCGCGCCCATGGCGTTCAGCAGCAGGATATTGGAGCGCGCCACGCGCGAATGCAGCACGTCGCCGCAGATCGCCACGATGATGCGTGAAAGCTTGCCCTTGGCGCGGCGGATCGTCAGCGCGTCGAGCAGCGCCTGGGTCGGATGTTCGTGCTGTCCGTCACCGGCATTGACGACCGAGCAGGAGACCTTTTGGGCGAGAAGGGCGGCCGCTCCCGCGCTCGAATGGCGGATCACCAGCACATCGGGGCGCATCGCATTCAGCGTCATCGCCGTATCGATCAGCGTTTCGCCTTTCTTCACGGAGGAATTGCCGACCGACATGTTCATGACGTCGGCGCCGAGCCGTTTGCCGGCAAGCTCGAAGGAGGCCTGCGTGCGGGTCGATGCCTCGAAGAAGAGGTTGATCTGCGTCAGTCCGCGCAGCGTCGACGTCTTCTTCTCTCTCTGGCGGCTGATCTTGACGGCTTCGTCGGCCTTGTCGAGAAGATAGGTGATATCCTGCTCGGTGAGGCCCTTGATGCCGATGAGGTGGCGGTGGGGGAAAAAGACCATGACCCTGCCTCTTGCTGTCTCTGGCGGGTCTATAAAGAGTGCGGCCCGCCGGGGCAAGCATGCGCTGTGGGCAAAGGCTTATGTCCCCATGCATTTTCGCCTGAATTCCGATAGAGCAGGATGACGCGAATCATAACTTCCGGTTTCCTTTTGCCGGGCTCTTGCACTAGAAGCGAATAATGACCTCCGCCAACCGGACTGACGACAAACTCGCAGAACTCAACCAGCCGAGCCTGTGGTCCGGCATCAATGCCTATCGGTCCGATCCGCTGATCGTCGATCTGACGGCTGCTTTGCCGCGTGGCATCCGCGAAGACCTGGAAAATATCGGCCGCTACGTCACCTCGCCGGAGGCGCAGGAGCTGGCGCGCATGGCTAACCAGGGCGCGCCGCAGCTGCGCACCCATGGCCCGCGCGGCGAGCGACTCGACGTGGTCGAATTCCATCCCGCCTGGCACGCGCTGATGCGCCGCTCGATGTCGGTCGGCCTGCATTCCTCCGTCTGGGACCCGCAGGCCGATACCGAAGCCAAGGATGAGGCGCACAAGGTTCGCGCCGCGCGCTTCTATCTGATGGCGCAGCTGGAATCCGGCCATCTCTGCCCGCTGACGATGACGAGCGCCTCCGTTGCCGCGCTTTCGGCGTCTCCCGCCGTACAGAAGGACTGGGCGCCGAAGATCCTCTCGCGCAAATATGATTCGTCGAACAAGCCGGCCATGCAGAAGTCTGCCGTCACCATCGGCATGGGCATGACGGAAAAGCAGGGCGGCACGGATGTCAGGGCCAACCGGAGCGCGGCCGAAAAGGTCAGCGAAGGCATATACCGGCTGTCCGGCCACAAGTGGTTCATGTCCGCTCCGATGAGCGATGCCTTCATCATGCTGGCGCAGACCAAGGAGGGCATGGGCTGCTTCCTGGTACCGCGCCTTCTGGAGGATGGCTCCGCCAACGGCCTGCAGTTCCAGCGGCTGAAGGACAAGGTCGGCAACCGCTCCAATGCCTCTTCCGAGGTGGAATTCTCAGACACCTTCGGCTTCCTGCTCGGCGGCCCGGATGCCGGCATCCGCACCATCCTCGACATGGTGACGCTGACGCGGCTCGACTGCGCGCTGGCCTCCTCAGGCATGATGCGCGCCTCGCTCGCCGAGGCCGTGCACCACACCCGTGGCCGCAGCGTCTTTGGCAAGATGCTCGTCAATCAGCCGATCATGACTCGCGTGCTCGCCGACATGGCGCTCGATGTCGCTGCCGCCACCGCGCTGTCCTTCCGCCTTGCCGATGCTTTCGACAAGGCGCGCGGCAACGCCGAACAAGCGGCCTATGCCCGCGTCATGACGCCGGTCGCCAAATACTGGTGCTGCAAGATCGCCCCGGCGCTTATCTACGAGGCGATGGAATGCATCGGCGGCAACGGTTACATCGAGGAGCGCCCGATCGCCCGCCATTACCGCGAGGCGCCCGTCAACGCCATTTGGGAAGGTTCCGGCAACGTCATGGCGCTGGATGTGCTGCGCGTGCTCAACCGCGGCAAGGATCTGTTCGAGACGGTTTTTGCTGGCCTCGCCCGCGATCTCGGTCCCGCCGGCAAGAAGACGATCGACGTGCTGCGCGCCGCAATCGCGCTCTGTGAACAGGACGAGGGCGCGGCGCGCCTGCTCGTCGAGCAGCTGGCGCTTGCCGCCGGCGCGGCGGAACTCTATCGGCTCGGAGCAGGACGCATCGCCGATGCCTTCATCGAGACACGCCTTGCCGGCGGCTGGCGCTCCACATACGGCATGCTCGATTCCCGCTTCGACGCCAGCTACATCGTCGATCTGCTCTATCCGCCGGCGGCCTGATCGCAGGCGGGAGAGACTGCCACAACCCTCTTCTCCCCAGCGGGGAGAAGGTGGCCCGCAGGGTCGGATGAGGGGGCCACACGGCAGAACATTTGTTATTGTTATGCTGAGCGGGCAGGGCAATCAATGCTGTGCCGCGAGGCCCCCTCATCCGCCCTACGGGCACCTTCTCCCCGCCGGGGAGAAGAGGGAATCGCGAGGTCGCGGCATGTCCCCTTCTGCACATCGTTTCAGACGTGCGAAAAACGCTGGATGATCGACCAATAACGATACCCTGGCCATAAACAAAAATCCGGCCGCGTCACCACGGCCGGATCTATCATTTACGTCCGAAAATCAGCGTTCAGAAGAAGCCACGGCGCTGCCACCAGCCGGCTTTCTTCGGCTTGCCGTCGTCGCTTTCGGCGGCTTCGCTGCGGGTGGATTTCACCGTCGGCTCGGAGGAGGAGATGTTGGATTCGCGGTTGGCGCGAACCGGCTTTGCCTCTTCCTGAACGGGTGCGGCGAGATCGGCGGAGGCTTCGACTACCTCCGGTTCGGCTTCGGCAGCGGGTGCCGCTTCCGCTACCGGTTCTTCGACCGGCGCTGCGGCGGGCTTGCGGCGGCCGCGGCCACGGGCAGGCTTCACCTCTTCCGCGACAACGGCCACGCCTTCGACGGCAGCCGTCACAGCTTGGCTCTCGCTGGCCTGTTCGGCAACCGTCTCGACGATTGCGGCTTCAGCGGGAGCGACGTCATCCGAAGCGCTATCGTCTTCGTCCTCGTCGCTGCCATTGCTTTCGCCGGCTTCATCGGCCGTCAGCTCGGAGCCGTCCTCGGCGCGATTACGGCGACCGCCGCGCTTGCCGCGACGGCGGCGCTTGCGGCGCTGCGATTCTTCGCTCTCGGCACGGGCTTCGGTCGTGGCGGCGGCGTTTTCATCGCCTTCGCCGCCTTCGTCCTCGCTATCTTCCTCTTCGTCGCCGGCTTCGCCCGCAGCCGAAGCCGGCTGCTCGGCATTGCCGTTGCGGCCGCGACGGCGCCTGCGGCGCTTGCGCTTGCGGTTGCCGTCAGCTTCGCCTTCCGAGCGTGCCGTCGCGGCGCGTTCGGCAGCGGCCGGCTTTTCCTCGAGTTCTTCGTCTTCGTCCTCATCCGCCTCGATGACGATATCGTCGTCGTCATCCTCGGGAATGGCTGCGAAGTTGAAGAGGCTTTCGATCTTGACCGGGTTTTCCACGGCTTCGCCGCGATCGATCGCGAAGTGCTGCGCACCGACCGAACCGTCCGCGTCGATGATGATCGCGACGCCGAAGCGGGCTTCGTAATCGACGATCGTCTGGCGCTTGTGGTTGAGCAGGTAGAGAGCGATGTCGGGCGTGGTGCGCACGGTTATGTTGTGCGTCGTGTTCTTGAGCAGATATTCCTCGATGCCGCGCAGCACATGCAGGGCGACGGAGGACTGCGAACGGACGTGGCCGGTGCCGCCGCAATGCGAGCAGACCTGGGTGGTCGATTCGAGAACGGAAGCGCGGATGCGCTGGCGTGACATTTCGAGCAGGCCGAAATGCGAGATCCGGCCGACCTGGATGCGGGCGCGGTCGTTCTTCAGGCATTCCTTCAGCTTCTTCTCGACGGCGCGGTTGTTGCGCTTCTCTTCCATGTCGATGAAGTCGATGACGATCAGGCCGGCAAGGTCGCGCAGGCGAAGCTGGCGGGCGATTTCTTCCGCGGCTTCGAGGTTCGTCTGGAGAGCTGTGTCCTCGATCGAGTGTTCGCGCGTCGAGCGGCCGGAGTTGACGTCGATCGAAACCAGCGCTTCCGTCTGGTTCATGATCAGGTAGCCGCCGGAACGCAGCGTCACCTGCGGCTGCAGCATGCGGTCGAGCTGGGCCTCGATGCCGGAGCGCGAGAAGATCGGATGGATGTCGCGATAGGGCTGGACCACCTTGGCGTGGCTCGGCATCAGCATCTTCATGAAGTCTTTCGCTTCACGATAGCCTTCTTCGCCGGCAACGATGATCTCGCCGATATCCTTGTTGTAGAGGTCGCGGATCGAGCGCTTGATGAGCGAGCCTTCCTCGTAGACGAGGCAGGGAGCGGTGGAAGCGAGCGTCAGCGTGCGGACGTTCTCCCACAGGCGCATCAGATATTCGAAGTCGCGCTTGACCTCGACCTTGGTGCGGTTGGCGCCGGCGGTACGCAGGATCACGCCCATGCCTTGCGGCACTTCGAGCATGCGGGCGATTTCCTTCAGGCGCTTGCGGTCCTGCGGATTGGTGATCTTGCGGGAAATGCCGCCGCCGCGCGCCGTGTTCGGCATCAGGACGGAATAGCGGCCTGCGAGCGAGAGATAGGTGGTGAGAGCAGCGCCCTTGTTGCCGCGCTCTTCCTTGGCGACCTGCACCAGCAGGATCTGGCGGCGCTTGATGACTTCCTGGATGCGGTACTGCTTGCGCGGCTTGCGCTGCACGCGGTCCGGAACTTCTTCCATCGCGTCTTCGGCGCCGACGGATTCGATGACTTCCTCTTCACCGTGATCATCGTCGTCGTCGTCATCATCGTGGCGACGCTTGCTGGTGTCGACGTCCTCGGAGATCGTATCGGTTTCAACCATCGCGGCCATCGTGCCGCCGGTCGAGCCGTCATCCTCGTTGTCGACGCTTGCAGCGCCTTCGGCTTCGACGTCTGTGGGAACGGCATCCTCGGTCGCGGTCGTTTCGGCAACCTTCTTGCGGCTCCGGCGCGGCCTTGCCTTCTTGGCCGGCGCTTCTTCGGCGGCTTCAGGCGATGCCGCTGCCTCTGCCGTTACGGCAACCTCTTCCGCCGCGGCCTCTTCCGTTACGGCAGCAGCCGGTGCCTCTGCGGGCACGATGCCGACATCCGGCTGGTCCTGGGTCGAAAGATCGACCATCGGCGCGGTTTCGACGTGTTCGACGTCCTCGTCGCGGCGATGTTCCTCGGCCTCGGCGCGAAGCAGCGCCTGACGGTCGGCGAGGGGGATCTGGTAATAATCGGGATGGATTTCGGCGAAGGCCAGGAAGCCGTGCCGGTTGCCGCCGTAATCGACGAAGGCGGCCTGCAGCGAGGGTTCGACCCTCGTTACCTTTGCAAGATAGATGTTGCCGCGGATCTGCTTCTTGTGCTGTGACTCGAAGTCAAATTCTTCTATGCGGTTCCCGCGAACGACAACGACGCGCGTCTCTTCCTCGTGAGACGCATCGATAAGCATTTTGTCTGCCATGTAAGCTGTGCTCCTCGGCGTGGCCGTGAGAGCGCATTCCCGACTGCTGTTGAAACAGAAAGAATGCGGTCCACCGTGGCCGCGCCGGATAATGAAAGTCGCGCCTGACGCGAAGGGGAGAGCAGCAGCCAGACCGCAGCCGGAACCGTATCGGTCCGGGGCCTGTAAACTTCAGATAAAACCTGCTGCGAAACCATCAACAACCAAGCGTGATCGACAAATACGAAGACCCGTTTCGGGTCCGATGAGGGTGCTCCCTGAGAGCGTGGTGGCTGATCCACCAATGAAGTTCCGACAAATAAGCCGGAAAATCAGGATCCAGTTTTCGGGTTGAAGCGCATGAGACGGCGGACGATGACCGATGTGGCGCCAGGTCCAGATCTGGCTGGCAGCCTTGCGGCGACTCTATCCCGTCAGCACTTCTACCTTAAAATTCGTTGTATGTTTTCTCTGTCACAATAGCAAGGGAAAAGCCAAATGTGCCATAATATTGATGGATTTCGAAACGCATAGAAGCTGGGGATCAAGCGGTTGCGATTCGGCAGGCGGCAAAGGTGTTTCGTTAGAGGGCATCCCGGCCGGCCGTGCCTGGTCCATCGCGATATAAATAGGATGTGGCGGTTTATTGTTTAAGAGGGCTCGGATCGCGGCGAAATCCGCAGCGCGGCGATCGACATTCGCAAGGCGGGTTCTGACGATGGCGCTCGTCGCCTGCTGTCTCCTGCCGGCGGTGGCGGGTTCCGCTGAAACCAAGGATCCGCTGCTCGCCTATGGCGCGCGTATCATCGGCGATGACGCCAGAACGCGCATCGTCATCGATTTCGATCGCGAACCGCGCTTTTCCGTCCATTACATCGCCAATCCGGAACGTATCGTCATCGACCTGCCGGCGACCGCTTTCGGCTTTCCGGCGAAGGATCTGGCCGCCCGCGGCCTCTTCAAGGATATCCGCTACGGCAAGATGGACGAGGAGAGCGCCCGCATCGTGCTGACGGCGGCAAGGCCGGTGAAGCTGGCGCTCGCCAAGGCGCAGGCCGACGAGACCGGCAAGGGCCATCGCCTCGTGCTCGATGCCGAGATGATCGACAAGCAGGCCTTTGCCGAGCTGGTCAAGACGCAATCCTGGGACGATCGGGCCGAGGCGACCCAGACGACGAGCGCCATTCCGGCGCCTGAGAAAGCCGCGCCCGGTGATTTCGTCATTGCGGTCGATGCCGGTCACGGCGGCATCGATACCGGCGCGATCGGCGTCGACACCAAGACCGAGGAAAAGCAGGTGACGCTTGCTTTCGCCAAGGCCCTGACCGAGCGGCTGAACAAGGAGCCGGGCATCAAGGCTTTCCTGACGCGTGAGAATGACGAGTTCCTGTCGCTTTCGCAGCGCGTGCTGATCGCCCGTCAGAACCATGCCGGCCTCTTCATTTCGCTGCATGCCGACACGCTGAAGCAGAAGGATATCCGCGGCGCGACCGTCTATACGATCTCCGACAAAGCCTCAGACAAGCTCGCCGCCGACCTTGCCGAACGCGAAAACCTCTCCGACCAGATCGCCGGCAAGGAGACGGTTGCCGAGCCGCCCGAGGTCGCCGACATCCTGCTCGACCTGACGCGGCGCGAAACCCAGGCCTTTTCGATCTCGCTCGCCGAAAGCGTGCTGAATTCCTTCAGGGATCAGGTCGGCACCATCAACAATCCGCACCGCCATGCAGGCTTCCGCGTGCTACAGGCCCCCGACGTGCCGTCGATCCTCGTCGAGCTCGGGTTCCTGTCGAATGCCGAGGATGAGAAGCTGCTTCTCGACGAGACCTGGCGCGGCAAGATCGCCGATCTCCTGACCGAAGCAATCAAGCGATACCGGACCGCCGTCGTGGCGAATGGCGGCTGATTTCCGCCATCCGGATGCGCGGCGGTTTTGGCGCGGCAAGACGTTTAAAAACAAAGACTAATCTGTGTTGGCTGAATCAAGTTGCGAGCAGACTGCTTCATTCCGGCGCAGGGGAGGGGCGTTGCTTGGATGTGACACTCCCGATGAAACGCCGATATACCGGTGAATGCGGCGCAAGGAGCCCTATTTTGCTCACATTCGCGCCGTTACTCCAGCTTATGTTTCGTAGCTTGAAGCGCGGAATCGGCTTGTGGCGGTAGCGCTCATGGAGTAAGCCGCGCGCAACGTGCAAATTGCCTGGATCTGTGCAATCGTTGCGTCCGCGCCGATTTGTGCAATCGTTGCGTCCGCGCCGATTGAAGATCGAAGAGACCGGTAGCTGAAAATATGGTTAGACTTCTTGGATATTTCTTCGGAATGGCCTGCGTCCTGTTTCTGGTCGCGGCGGCGGGTATTGCCATCTATCTCGCCAATGTCGCGAAGGATCTTCCGGACTATGCCGTTCTGAACAGCTATGCGCCGCCGGTCACGACCCGCGTCCACGCAGGCAACGGCGCTCTGATGGCCGAATACGCCAAGGAAAAGCGTCTCTTCCTGCCGATCCAGGCCATTCCCGATCGCGTGAAGGCCGCGTTCCTCTCGGCAGAAGACAAGAATTTCTACAACCACCCGGGCGTCGACCTGACCGGCCTCGGCCGCGCAATTCTCGTCAACCTGCAGAATTTCGGTTCTGGCCGCCGCCCGGTCGGCGCCTCCACAATCACGCAGCAGGTGGCCAAGAACTTCCTTTTGAGCTCCGACCAGACGATCGACCGCAAGATCAAGGAAGCGATCCTCTCCTTCCGTATCGAGCAGGCCTACAGCAAGGACAAGATCCTCGAACTCTACCTGAACGAGATCTTCTTCGGCCTGAATTCCTATGGCATCGCCGGCGCGGCACTCACCTATTTCAACAAGTCGGTCACGGAGTTGACCGTCGCCGAGGCGGCCTATCTGGCATCGCTGCCGAAAGGCCCGGCCAATTACCATCCTTTCCGCCATCCCGAGGCAGCGCTCGAGCGCCGTAATTGGGTGATCGACCGCATGGTCGAGAACGGCTATGTCAGCCAGAGCGACGGCGAGGAGGCCAAGAAGCAGCCGCTCGGCGTCACCGCCCGCAGCACCGGTCCCTCGCTCTTCGCTTCGGATTATTTCGCCGAAGCCGTGCGCCGCCAGCTGATCGATCAATATGGCGAGAAGGTCCTCTATGAGGGCGGCCTTTCCGTGCGCACTTCGCTCGATCCGCAGATGCAGCTTGCCGCCCGCAAGGCGCTGCAGGACGGTCTCGTGACCTATGACGAACGCCGCGGTTTCCACGGGCCCGTCAAGCAGATCGACGCAAGCGGCGATTGGGGCAAAGCGCTTGCCGATATTCCCGCACTGACAGACGTGCCGGAATGGCGGCTCGCCGTCGTGCTCGCCGTGTCCGACGACAATGTCGACATCGGCCTGCAGCCGGCCAAGGACGGAAGCGGCAAGGTTGCCGCAGACCGCCAGCGCGGCACGATCGACGCCAAGAATATGCAATGGGCCTTCCGTTCGGCGGATGGCTCGCGCAAAACCACGAAATCGCCGGAGGGCGCCGTCGCTCCCGGCGACGTCGTCTATGTCGAGAAGCTCGGCGACGATGCGTCGACCTCCTACCGTCTGCGTCAGCCGCCGAAGGTGCAGGGCGGTCTCGTCGCCATGGACCCGAAGACCGGCCGCGTGCTCGCCATGGTCGGCGGCTTCTCTTACGCTCAGTCGGAATTCAATCGCGCCACCCAGGCGATGCGCCAGCCGGGCTCCTCCTTCAAGCCTTTCGTCTACGCCGCGGCGATGGACAATGGTTATACGCCCGCCTCCGTCATCATGGATGCGCCGATCGAGATCGTCTCGGGCGGCCAGGTCTGGAAACCGGAAAACTACGGCGGCGAAGTCGGCGGTCCGTCGACGCTGCGCTCGGGCATCGAGCATTCGCGCAACCTGATGACGGTGCGCCTCGCCAACGATCTCGGCATGAACATCGTTGCCGAATATGCCGAGCGCTTCGGCATCTACGATCACATGCTGCCGGTCCTCTCCATGTCGCTCGGCGCCGGCGACACGACGGTGCTGCGCATGGTTTCGGCCTATTCGGTCCTTGCCAATGGCGGCAAGCAGATCAAGCCGACATTGATCGACCGCATCCAGGATCGCTACGGCAAGACGATCTTCAAGCATGAAGAGCGTCTGTGCGAAGGCTGCAATGCCGGCGACTGGCAGAACCAGGAAGAGCCTAATGTCGTCGACAACCGCGAGACCGTTCTCGATCCGATGACCGCCTACCAGATCACCTCGATGATGCAGGGCGTCATCCAGCGCGGCACAGCCGCAGGCAAGATCGATCTCGGCGGCCGCGACGTTGCCGGCAAGACCGGCACGACCAACGACGAAAAGGACGCCTGGTTCGTCGGCTTCACGCCGGATCTGGTCGCCGGCCTCTATATGGGCTTCGATACGCCGGCTCCGCTTGGCCGTGGCGGCACCGGTGGCGGTCTTTCCGCGCCGATCTTCAACGAATTCATGCAGGCCGCGGTCAAGGACATGCCGGAATCCAAATTCGTCATTCCATCAGGCATGAACCTCATCCCGATCGACCGCAAGACCGGCATGGCCGCCGTCGACGGCGACCCCAACACGATCATCGAGGCCTTCAAGCCTGGCACCGGCCCGGCCGACAGCTTCTCCGTCATCGGCATGGACAGCACGATGGCGCCGGAAGAGATCCTGAAGACCTCGCCGCAGGCCAATCAGGCCGTCCAGACCGGCACGCCCGGCCTCTTCTAATCCTCGTCTGAGTTTTTGGACGCCCGCCGCGGCCCTTTACATCCGCGGCGGGCGTCTCTATGTCACCAGCACTTGAAGAAGACCGTTACAGAGAAGCAGGAAAATGCGAGCGGAAATCGAAAACGTGGTCGATGAAACCAAGCAGGCTATCACCCTGCTGAGGAGGCATCTTTGACTGGGATCAGGCGGTAAGACGACTGGACTGGTTGAACAACAAGGCAGAGGATCCGAACCTCTGGAACGACGCTGCCGAAGCCCAGAAGCTGATGCGCGAGCGCCAGCAGCTCGATGACGGCATCACCGGCGTTAGGCAGCTCGAACAGCAGCTGAACGATAATATCGAGCTGATCGGGCTCGGCGAGGAAGAGGGCGACGAAGGCATCGTCAAGGAGGCTGAGGATACGCTGAAGGCGTTGAAGGCCGAGGCTGCGCGCCGCCAGGTGGAAGCGATGCTCTCCGGTGAGGCCGACGGCAACGACACCTATCTCGAAGTCCATTCCGGCGCCGGCGGCACGGAAAGCCAGGACTGGGCGAACATGCTTCTGCGCATGTACACCCGCTGGGCCGAGCGCCAGCGTTTCAAGGTCGAGCTTCTGGAAGTCCACGATGGCGAAGAGGCGGGCATCAAGTCCGCGACCCTGCTCGTCAAGGGCCACAACGCCTATGGCTGGCTCAAGACCGAATCGGGCGTGCATCGCCTTGTGCGCATCTCGCCTTACGACAGCAATGCGCGTCGTCACACGTCGTTCTCGTCGATCTGGGTCTATCCCGTCGTCGACGAGTCGATCAACATCGAGATCAACGAAGGTGATTGCCGTATCGACACCTATCGTTCGTCGGGCGCCGGCGGCCAGCACGTCAATACGACCGACTCGGCCGTGCGTATCACGCATATTCCGACCGGCATCGTCGTGGCCTGCCAGCAGGAGCGCTCGCAGCACAAGAACCGCGCCAAAGCCTGGGAAATGCTGCGTGCCCGCATGTACGAAGCCGAGCTGAAGAAGCGGGAAGAGGCCGCCAACGCCGAAGCCGCCTCCAAGACGGATATCGGCTGGGGCCATCAGATCCGCTCCTACGTGCTGCAACCCTACCAGCTGGTCAAGGACCTGCGCACCGGCGTTGCCAGCACCGCGCCTGACGACGTGCTCGACGGCGAGCTGAACGAATTCATGGAAGCCGCTCTCGCCCACCGCATCAGCGGCGCCGCTGACGCGGTCGTCGATGATGTCGACTGATAGGCTACGATAGGATCGAGACGACAAAGCCCCGGAAACGGGGCTTTTCTTTTGGCCTATGTCGTCGCACCGGTGTCGACGCTCTGAAACAACGCTGCCGACAGATCGGCGACCTCCTCATGAATGGCTGCGCGCTCGATGCCCGGGGGATCGGTGAAAAGCTCTGCCGCAAAGGCAAAGCCAAGACCGGTGCCTTCGGGCAGAAAGACGTAATGTCCAAGGCCGCCGCCGAAGATTTTGAGAGCGCTGTGCGGGAGCCGTGCATGCAGCCATGACGAACATTCTTCGGCTGGTGCCGCCCTGTCGGCATCGCCGACGAGAATAAGGGCGGGTGCGTCGACGGCTTTGAGACTTTCCTCGCTGAAGCCGAGAACGGAGCGACCCGGCGCGCAGACCAGTGCCGCCTTGATTCTGTCGTCCCGGTAGGAGTTCGACATGCGGGACCATGATTCGCGAAACACCTCACTGGTGCGAAGCAATGTCGGAATATGATCGGCAAAGTCGGGGAATTCCCGCGGTCCGCGCGGGCCGTCAGGCTTCAACCTCGACGGTTCGAACTGCGAGAACTGGGCGATGGCCCCGAGCAGCAGCGTTACGCTGTACGCTCCAGCTGAAAATCCCGCCGCGTACACACGCGATATATCGATATGGCCCGAGAGATCACCCAGCCAGTCGCCACTGTGGTCTAGCATGAAGCTCAGATCCGGCGCCCGCTCCCAAAGGCAGGCAAAACCTTCGGCACGGTAGGGCTCGATGCCGGTATTGCCATGGTGGCTGACGCCGAGCGCTGCAAATCCGCGATGGACCAGGCGTCGTGCCAGCCATTCCAGCCCGGCCGCCGAGCCGCCGGTGCCATGCGACAGAAGAACGAGAGGGTAGGGTCTTGCTGCGGGCCGAATGGGTGCGTCGTGCGCGACCGCGGCCTTTTGGAACCAGCTTCGCTTCTGGAAATCACTTTCCTGCGCCTCGTCGACGGCGGGGTACCATAGTGACCAGCTGATGGGTCTGGGGCCGTCCGCGTCCCAGTTCGGCCTTTTCTCGTCGTAGAGGACGCCGTCGCGAAAGCCCAGTTTCATCTCTAGAGAGTCTCCGAGCCGGCTTCGCCGTTCAATTCGTCGCCTTTTCCACGGTGATGTCGCCGAATTCGTCGATCAGCACCGTCCAACCGTTCGGCTCTGCCGCAGGGTCGGTCTTAAGATAGATGGTCGCGAAGAGCCCCGGTTGCTTGATGATGCCGGTCGAATTCTCAGGGCGTATGTCGGTGACGTAAGGCTTCAGGTCGCTGAATTCCTGCAGCTCGATGGTCGAGACGATCGCCGGGCCACTCTCGGCCTGGGCAATCTGCTGCAGATAGATCTTGGAGGTTTTGTCCGGCTGGCGGACGGCAAAGAGCTTGTAATAGCCGTGGCGCTGTGCGCCTTTTTCCCCGGGTTTGGCAATGGCCTCGCCGCCGCTCGGCGCCCGCTCGATAGCCGGCGAGTTGCCGTCGTCCTCCCAGTAGCCGGTGCTGGTCGCGAAAATCACCGAAGCCGGCAGGATGGCATCCTGCGCGGGGGCGGCTGCAGCCGACATCCCGACCAGGAAAGCCGTCGTTATCAAGAGGCGTCGCATTGCCATCGTCTCAATCCTTGAACTGCTCGGCGAGAATACGGTCGGACCACGAGCGGTCGGGATCGGAAAGGATGCGCGCCGTCATATGCTCCGACTGGGCGATGCGGACATGCAGCACGGATTTGACCTCGGTATTGTCGGCCACCGCATTCACCGGGCGCTTGATCGGCTCGAGAACGTCGATATCGACGGTCACCTTGTTTGGAAGCAGGGCACCCCTCCAGCGCCGCGGTCTGAAGGCGCTGACCGGGGTCATCGCTAGCAGCGGCGCCTCGAGCGGCAGGATCGGACCATGGGCGGAAAGATTGTAGGCCGTCGACCCGGCGGGGGTCGCCACCATCAGCCCGTCGCAGATCAGTTCCTCCAGGCGCACCCGTCCATCCACCACGACCCTCAGATTGGCGGCCTGATAGGATTGGCGGAAAAGATAGACTTCGTTGATGGCGAGCGCGGTCGTGTTGGTGCCGTCGGCATTGGCCGTCGTCATTTTCAGCGGCCGAAAGGCATTTTCAACGGCGGCGCAGATGCGCTCCTGAAGCCTGTCGGTGCGATAATCATTCATCAGGAAGCCGACCGAGCCGCGATTCATGCCGTAGACCAGCTTGCCGGAGTTCATGGTACTGTGCAGCGTCTGCAGCATGAAACCGTCACCACCGAGCGCCACGATGACGTCGGCCTCCTCCGCCGGTACGTCGCCATAGATGCGAATCAGTTCTTCGCGCGCGGCGAGCGCCTCCATCGTCGGTGAGGCTATAAAGGAAAGCGTCTGAAATGACCGGCCCATGCAATGCCCTTTGTGAAGCTGCTCTAGCTAAAGGATAAAGGGCTGGTGCGACAAGGGCTTTTGCATTGCGAGCTGTTTTGGGCCGATACCAATCGTCAATGACAACAGGTGAGATGGTCCGGCGATACCTTCCGCCTGGCGCGGGCGGCGGCCGCACAGGGATGGATTTTTCTTTACAGAAGCGCAGAATCTGCTAGTTGGCAGCTGTTGCCCTTGTAGCTCAGTTGGTAGAGCACCTGATTTGTAATCAGGGGGTCGCGGGTTCGAACCCTGCCGGGGGCACCATTTTTTGCGCGGGATGCGCATTTCCTTTCATCTGATGAACCTTGCGTGAAGGACCGCTTCAGCGGCGATTCAGCCGCGCCTGCTTATGTTCGCCTCATCATCAACGAGGTAACAGCCATGAAGCTTGCACATCTCTTTCTCGCCGCAATCATTTCCGTGGGTGCGGGCGCTGCGTCCGTCGCACCGGCCGCCGCCATGCCGGCCGAGCGGCCGGCGGCGACGACGCAAGGCGATATCGTCCAAATTCGTGATGGCTGGCGACGTGATCACGACCGTGACGATCGTGACGGGCGCGGGTGGCGTGATGAGGACGATTGGCGCCGGTCCGACTGGCGCGATGATCGCCGTCAATGGCGGCGGTGGCGTGCCGAGCGGTGGCAAGAGCGCCGCGAGTGGCACCGTCGCGATCGCGATATACCCTTTTGGCTCTACCGCAGCTGATGATGATAGCCCGGCTTGTCCGGGCTATTTTTCTAATGAGTGAGAGGTTCGTTGACGCTCGCTTCGATCCTGTCGCCATTGCCGGTCTGGCCGGCACCGGAAGGCGGCATCCTCGCGATAGGCGTTCAATCCTCGTTCTGTTTCGGGATTAACGCGTGATCGTCGCCCGCATTCACAGCTGTTCTATTGCACTGTTCCCGGTGTCGCGGGGCCGGGTGCGGTCGGCGACAGGGGATCGGGCTGGTGGACGGGGTGCGTTGTGTCCACCCAGATGATACTCAGAATGATCCCGACGAAGACCGCGATGAAGAGGACACCGAAAATCAGTGGTCGAATGGCCATGGGGCGGATATTCCTCCTTGCCTCTGGTCGGTTGCTGCAATCGGTCGTCGCCCGATCATAGTGCGCCGGAGCATCTTTCCAAGGCAAAAATGGATTTTCCCGGTATAGAGCGAACGCCCTGCGGTCGTAGCCGGCACTTGATTTCCATCTGTCGCGGCGGATCGAAACATGTCACAGATACCGGAAACATGGGGAAGCGGGGAGCTGTGATGAAGCGGGCGGTTGCGACATCGGTCATCATGGCGGCATTCGTTTCCCTTGCCGGCGCATCGGAAAATGCCGCAGTCTTCGACAAGCCGGTGAAAGTGGACGTCGTGGCGCTGCCGAAGGATGAGCTCAATCCCGGTGCGAAGCCGAAGATCAGTTGCAGCCGTTATCCAGGCTTCATGGTCAAGGAAGTCGATCTCGGTGACGTCGGCGCCGAAAAGCTGGCGCTGCTCACTGCGGATGCGCCTTGCGAGCGTGCCGATGAGCGCGAACGAGTCGTCGAGGACGACACCGCCGGCTACTTTATGGGCGCCAGCGGCGGTTTCGTCTTTTTCCGCGCGGCGGATGGGTGGAACGGCGGGCAGCCGTTCGTCGTCTATGATGCGACAACGGGTGAGCGGCTGCTGAACGATTCTCTGGATCGCGATGATTTTGCCGCGATCAGGAGCGGTAAGGGAGAGCTGACCCTCGATTTTCGCCGCGTCTACACGGCTTCGTGCTCTCTCTATCTGGAGGGGACTGTTTGCGCGAAAGCGATCGCCGCCGATACCGGCCTGTTGCCGGAGCAACTGCCGGATTGTGCCGCCGCCTACAAAGCGGAAATGAAGCGCAGTCCCGACTATGCCAAGGAAATCGAAAAGCTGCCGAGCGTCATCGTCTATCCGGTCGAGCTGATCTACGCGGCAGGCGATACCGCGCGCAGGCCGACGGGCGGAGCGACCGCCTGCTGGACGCCGAGCTGATCGAGATTACTGACGCACCAGCGAAAGCGGCTTGCCGCCCTCCTGCTTCGACTTGTCGAAATTACCATCGGCACGCATGTCGAAGGCAAGCGACGAACCATCATGGCTCATCAGCGTGAGACCGAAACCGTCGATATGCCAGACCGCGAGCTTCAGCCTGGCGACATTCGCAGCGCAGTCACTGGAGAGTGACATCGGCGCGTTGCCGTCTGCCTGGGCATTGTCCTTGAGGGTGACGATGCAGAGCTTTTCGCCGTCCGGCCTCTGCATCGTCCATATCCCGGCAAGGTTGCTGAAGGTTGGCAGGCGATTGATCCCCTCTGGCGCTGCGAGCAGCAGGAGCGGCGCGCCGTCTTCCGTCTTCATCGGCGAACCCTCGTTCTCGATGAAGCGGGCGAGCACCTTGCGCGTCGCATCGATCAGGATGAGGCCGCCATTGCCGTCGAAATTCCAGGCAGCGGCTTCGGCAAGCGCCGGCAGCGGCTTCGCGCAGGAATCCTGGCCGGAAAGCGAATGGCCGCCGATCGCCATGTCGGTTTCCAATGTTATCCGGCATCCGGCTGCGCCATCCTCTGGGGCAACGAGATAGGTTCCCGCCTGCGCCTTGATAATATCGGGATCGATCTCCTGTCCGCATGCCGCGCCGCAGACAAGGAGCGTCGCCGCCGAAGCGGCGAGCCGAAGAACGAAACGGATCATGACAATTCCCCTTTGTCCGGTCCGCCTCTGGACCGCTTATGCTTTCAAGTATAGCCGCGCCGCGTAAAGCGCGATCGCCGCTGCGTTCGAGACGTTCAGCGACTTGATCGCGCCGGGCATGTCGAGGCGGGCAAGCGCGCCGACGGTCTCGCGCGTCTTCTGCCGCAGCCCCTTGCCCTCGGAGCCGAGCACCAGAGCCACCTTCTCGCCGGAGAAGGTGCCCTCGAGCGGCGCCGGTCCTTCCGAATCGAGGCCGATGGTGGAGAAGCCGAGCTTGTGCAATTCACCGAGCACATCGGCGAGATTGGTGATCTGTATATAAGGTATCAGTTCCAGCGCGCCGGAGGCGGATTTGGCGAGCACACCGGACTCGGTCGGGCTATGTCTCTGGGTAGTTATGACCGCGCCGGCATTGAAGGCGACGGCCGAGCGCATGATCGCGCCGACATTGTGCGGATCGGTGACCTGGTCGAGGACGAGCAGGAGAGGGCTGTCCTTCAGCGCTTCCAGCCGGCGCACCGGAAGCGGCCGTGTTTCCAGCATCACGCCCTGATGGATAGCGTCGGGGCCGAGGACCTTGTCGATCTCCTGCGGTGAGACGATCTCGACGGGAATGCCGAGCGCCTCGACATCGATTTCGAGCCGGGCGAGCGCATTCTGCGTCGTAAACAGCTTGATCTTTTTGCGCTCGGGATTGTCGAGCGCCGCGCGCACCGTATGCAGGCCATAGAGATGAACCTGGTCGGGGGCGAGGGCCGGCGGCTTCCAGTCTTCAGCTCCGCGCTTGCGCTTTTGTGGCTGCGGCGTCGGGATCTCGCCGCGCTCACGCTTGGCGTCGCGGTGGGCTCGCCGAAGATTGGCGTAGTGCGTATCCTTGGCGGATGGGTCTGTGACGGTCTTGCCGCCGGATTTCTTGTCTTTGCTCATGCGGCTTTATAGCCAGGGCGCTCGTCGTCGCATAGGCCTTCTTTCATATGCCGGCTTTCGGCGGCGAATGAAATTTTTCGTGTTTTTTCCGTAGTCATCGTGTTGACAGACTGAAATGCTCCGGTCATATACGCGGCGCAGACGACGGGCGGCAACGCTTCGAAGTCTGACGAACTTGGTCTTCAAGATCCGGACGAAAACTGGAGAGATGCCCGAGTGGTTAAAGGGGACGGACTGTAAATCCGTTGGCTCAGCCTACGTTGGTTCAAATCCAACTCTCTCCACCATTCGTCATTGGATCTGACCATCCCGCGGGTATAGCTCAATGGTAGAGCAGCAGCCTTCCAAGCTGAATACGCGGGTTCGATTCCCGCTACCCGCTCCAGTTTCCCTTTGAAGCCAGTCCATACGATCGTCGCATCATATGCGTGGATACTCCTGCGCTGCCGAGAACGCGTGGTCCACTCATTTTTCCCTGGGATTTCAGCGAATTTCGAGGGGGCTTTGGCGAATCGCCTTGCAGGCGGCGAATTGTCCCCCATATGCGCTCTCACGCCAAGAATGGCGTCTGCAATTAAGTCTTGCGCAATTTCGCCGAAAGCCTTAAACGGCGGCACTAAACCGGTTCGCCGGGGCCACCATTTCGTTCACAGGAAGCATTCAAATGGCAAAGAGTAAGTTTGAGCGCAACAAGCCGCACGTCAACATTGGCACGATCGGCCACGTTGACCACGGCAAGACGTCTCTGACGGCAGCGATCACGAAGTACTTCGGTGAGTTCAAGGCGTACGACCAGATCGACGCGGCTCCGGAAGAGAAGGCGCGCGGCATCACGATCTCGACGGCGCACGTCGAGTATGAGACGCCGAACCGCCACTACGCGCACGTCGACTGCCCCGGCCACGCCGACT
>NZ_JARWKX010000028.1:0-80352 GCF_047445895.1 Rhizobium sp. BR 249
GCTGTTCAATGCCGCCTTACCGGCGTCGCAGCGCTGGAACGAGGTGCTGGTGGCGCTCTACAGACGCCTCGTCGAAAAAGGTAAAGCCCACAGAACGGCCCTCATTGCATGTGTGCGCAAACTTATCATCTTCGCCAACACAGTCCTCAAACGCCAAACCCCGTGGGTAAAAAATCCCCCGCCGCAAAGGTCTTCAGCTTAATGGTTGCGCTTCTCCCCGCTGGGGAGAAGAGGAGGAGCAAGCTGCTCGCCCTCATTTCCAAAAAGGAAGCTTTAAGAAAGGCAGGACGCTGCCACGATTCTCTTCTCCCCAGCGGGGAGAAGGTGCCGGCAGGCGGATGAGGGGCCGGTGGCACAACGCACCGAGAACCCACTCACTGGCTCGTCGAAACATCCCCCAACGCCGTCCACTCCTTGATCGCCGTATTGAAGGCCTCCGTTCCGGAGTCGCCCTTCTCCATCGTCAGCAGCGCGCGGCGGCCGTTGCGGTAGGTGATCGGGATATCGATCCAGCTGCGGGTCGACATGAGCTCGAGGTTGGCCTTGCGCGCATCGGGATAATCGTTGAGCGCGATCATGTGGAAATCGTCGGTGATCTTCGCCGGCACCGCAATCAGCGCGTCGCCGCGATCCTGCTCCGTGCGCTTCATCGAAATGCGCTGGACGCTTTCGATGCTGCCGCCTTCAAAATTCGGCGGGACGGAGAAGACGATCTCGACGAGATGGCTTGCCGGCAGCGACGGATCGGAATTGCGCTTGAAGGTGACGAGAGCCGAAAGATTGCGCTCGGGAACGGTGACGTTGCCCTGCACCGTCGCCTCCTGGCGGCCGTCCTGGCCGGCCTCGTGCTGCACGCTCCAGACGACCGATCCTTCGATTGCCGTCGGCGAACTCTGGCCGATGCGCTCCTCATAGAGGAACATCTTTTGCGAGGAACCGACGGGTGCCGTCTGCTGCGGCGCTGCCGCCGGGCCGTTCGGCGTCAATGTTTCGGCGGGTGCCGCATCGCCTTGGGCGCTCGCCGGAGGCGTATCGGCTGCGGCGACGTTCTGTTCGGCGACCGACTTTCCTTCCGCCGTCGGCGTTCCCGGCACGCTTGCCGGCCCGCTGTCGACCTCGGTGCCGTCGGTCAGCAGCCGCTGGGTAAATTTGGAATTGGCCGCCGATCCGTCATTGTTCAGCGACGCCACCTGCTGGTTCGGCTGCGCCGGCGCCGCGGGAGTATTCTGAGCTTCAGGAGCGGGTGTCGGCTGAGCCGGCGCCGCTGCGCCCTGCTGCGGGGGCGTCGAGGATTCCGGTGCCACCGTCGCTTCGTTCCGCGTTGCCTGCGACGGCGCGGAGCTGACGAGCCCGTCGACCATCGCGACCAGCGCTTCCCTGTTCATCCAGCCGGCATAGGCCCCGCCGCCGATCAGGATGAGCGCGAAGATGAGCGTGATCACCGTGCCGATGCCGAAGCGGCGGCGTTTCGGTTCCATGCGGAAGCTCTTGCCCTGCAGCTTGGAGGCGACGAGCTGATCGATATCCATTCCCGAATTGGCGTCATCGTCGTCAGCAGCGACCGGGCCGCCGCGATCATAGCCGCGCAGCGCCTTCGCCTCGCGCCATTGCTCGTTCGGCGCGCCGGTGGCCGGCGCGGGCTTTCCGTCGTGCACTTCCGCGAAGATATCGACATCGTCGAAATGCGAGGCAACCGGCGTCTTCTTCTCGGTGCCCGCCTCGATCGGCGGCAGGTCGTCGAAGGCGGCCTTCTCCCAGGAGAAAGCCTCCTTGGCGGCCGGCATGACGGCGGCGGGCGCTATTTTTTCGAGGCTCGATATCACGTCTTCGAAGGCGCGCGCCGAAGCGTCGGCGGTGACCGGCGCCGTTTCCGAATATTGCCGGAGCTCCTCTTCGGCCCATTCGGTCTCCGCATCCTTAGGCGCCGGAGCCGGGGTCTCGGCGGCAGGCTCGGTCCAGACGGGATCGAAATGTCCCGCAGCGTCCGCCTGCAGCGGCTCCTCGCGGCTATGCTCGACAAACTCCTGCGGACGATCGAAATCGGCGACCGGCTCCACCAGCCGGTGGGCCGCATGGTCGAGGCCGCCCGTCACCGGCTGGAAGGACTCGATCGGCTCGTAAGCCGCCTCGGCCCGAGGCTCGTCGCTTTCGACAGCGACCGGTTCGGCTGCGATCTCCTCGGCTTCCTCTGGATGCTGCTCGTCACGATGGTATTCGCCGGCCTCCTCGTAGGAATGCTCGACGAGCGGCTCCCGGCGGTCATCTTCGCCCGGCACGTCCTCGGCCACGGCATGATGCGCCTCGGCCGCATGCCATTCCTCGGCCGGCGCCTCCTCCTCATGCGAGGGATGCCAGTATGTTTCGGCGGCAGCAGGCTCCTCTGCCTCCGGAGCAACCTGCGTCTCGGCGGAAGCGGATGCCTCCTCGTAAAGGGGCTCGCCGGCCGGAGCTTCTTCCTCGGGCTCCTGCGGCGCTACGGCTTCCTCGTGATCCGGCTCCTCAACGGCCTCGGCGGCCTGCGGTTCCGCAGAGGCTTCGTAAACCGGTTCTCCGGCAGCGGCCTCCGGCGCGGGCGCCGCTTCGGCTTCGTCGTGAACCGCTTGTTCTTCCGCTTCTTCCGAAGGTTCCGGCTCGGCGACGGCGGCAATCGGCTCGTCGAGCGGCAGCGCCTCGGCGTGTTCGCCTTCCACTTCGCGGATGGCGGCCTCGAGCTTTTCGAGCTGGCGTTGCAGCATGGCTTCCGGCGGGCGCGGCTTCATGTTCTCGAGCTGCCGCTGCACTGCGCCGCGAGCACGTTCGTAGACCTTCACCCGCATCTCGGGGGTATTTTCAGACAGGCCGTCGACGGCCCGCCGAATAACTGCAATAAAATCCGCCATCAGTACTTTCTCAAGAAGTCCGGCACTCTCCCGAACTATCCCCTACAGTGACCCGTGAGCTTAATCCTCAAACGGATCGGTCACAAGTATCGTGTCATCCCGCTCCGGGCTGGTGGAAAGGAGCGCGACCGGCGCCCCGATCAGCTCTTCGACCTGGCGAACATACTTGATCGCCTGTGCCGGAAGATCCGCCCAGCTGCGGGCGCCCACGGTCGATTCCTTCCATCCCTCCAGCGTGATGTAGATCGGTTCGACCCTAGCTTGCGCTGCCTGGCTTGCGGGAAGATGATCAATCTGTTCGCCGTCGAGCATATAACCGACGCAGATCTTCAATTCTTCGAGGCCGTCGAGCACGTCGAGCTTGGTCAGCGCGATGCCGGTGATGCCGTTGGTGGCGATCGACTGGCGCACCAGCGCCGCGTCGAACCAGCCGCAGCGACGCTTGCGCCCGGTTACGGTTCCGAATTCATGGCCTTTTTCGCCGAGGAACTGACCGATCTCGTCCGTGAGCTCGGTCGGGAACGGGCCTTCACCGACGCGCGTCGTATAGGCCTTGGTGATGCCGAGGATATAGCCGAGCGAACCCGGCCCCATGCCGGAACCTGCGGCGGCCTGGCCGGCCACCGTGTTAGACGAGGTCACGAAAGGATAAGTGCCGTGGTCAATGTCGAGCAGGCTGCCCTGCGCGCCCTCGAACAGGATGCGGGCGCCCTTGCGGCGCTCCTTGTCGAGCAGCAGCCAGACGGTGTCGCGGAAGGGCAGCACCCGATCGGCGATCGAAGTCAGCTCCTCCATGATCGCCTGATGGCTGACTTCGGCAACGCCGAGGCCGCGGCGAAGCGCGTTGTGATGCGTCAGAATGCGATCGACCTTGCCGGAAAGGCTTTCGAGATCGGCAAGGTCCATGACGCGGATGGCGCGGCGGCCGACCTTGTCTTCATAGGCCGGGCCGATGCCGCGGCGCGTCGTGCCGATCTTGGTGCCGCTGTTCGAGGCCGCATCCTCGCGCATCGCGTCGAGCTCGCGGTGCAGCGACAGGATGAGCGTCGCATTGTCGGCGATGCGCAGATTGTCGGGCGTAACCGTAACGCCCTGCGCTTCCAGTCGGCCGATCTCGGCGATCAGCGCGTGCGGATCGACGACGACGCCGTTGCCGATCACCGCCATCTTGCCGGGGCGCACGACGCCGGAGGGCAGCAGCGAGAGTTTGTAGCTCGTGCCGTCGATGACGAGCGTATGGCCGGCATTGTGTCCGCCCTGATAGCGCACGACGATATCCGCACGTTCCGAAAGCCAGTCGACAATCTTGCCCTTGCCTTCATCACCCCATTGCGAACCGACCACGACTACATTCGTCATCTAACTCTTCCTGTTACCGGCGCAGAACCGCGCACCTGCTCAAACCCGCGCATCTATAAAGCTTTGTTTTTGGGAAAGCGACCCTGTTGTCACAGCCGATTGGGCTTTTTACGTGACAAATCAGCAGGCGGCAGGCTATTTCCCCTGAGAAAACGCCGCTTGGCGATCGCAAAAAGACGAGGAAGAAAGCTCTTGCAAGCCACGGCCTATATCTGCCTCGTCATCGCTACCCTCTGCTGGGGCGGCAACTCCGTCGCCGGTAAGCTTGCGGTCGGGCATATCAGCCCGATGATGCTGACCTTCCTGCGCTGGTTCCTCGCCGTCGCGCTGATCGCCTCGATTTCGCTGCCGCAGCTGAAGAAGGACTGGCCCGTGGCGAGGAAAAACCTGCCGCTGCTCCTTTGCTACGGCGCCATCGGCTACACGCTCTTCAACGCCATGCTCTATTCGGCCGTGCAATATACGACGGCGATCAACGTCGCCATCGAGCAGGCCGGCATTCCGATGCTGATCTTCCTGTTGAATTTCTTCTTTTTCCGCACCGGAATCTCGCTGGCGCAATGTCTCGGCTTCGGCATGACGCTGGTGGGCGTGGCGCTGACGGCCGCCCACGGCGACCTCACGACACTGCTGCAATTGCAGCTCAATCGCGGCGACGGGCTGATGCTGGTCGCCATCGCTGCCTATTCGCTCTACACCATCTTCCTGCGCTGGAAGCCGCCGGTCGATTGGCGCACCCTGATGGCTTTCCCGGCCTTCGCCGCCATGCTGACCTCGCTGCCGCTGCTTCTTTGGGAGATCAGCCGCGGCGCCGCGCAGTGGCCGGACCAGGCCGGTTGGAGCATCACTCTCTACACGGCGATCTTTCCCTCGCTGCTGGCGCAGATCCTCTACATCAAGGGCGTCGAGGCTATCGGCGCCAACCGCGCCGGCCTCTTCATCAATCTCGTGCCGGTGTTCGGAACGTTGCTCTCCGTCGTACTGATCGGAGAAAGGCTTCAGTCTTTCCACATGGTCGCGCTGATGCTGACGCTCGGCGGCATCGCGATCGCCGAAAAGGGCAGGCCGAAAGCGTCCGCTCCCACCGTGCCCGCGTCGCCTGTGGATTAACCAAGCTCCAGCGTCGTCACCCCGAAGACGTGTTTCAGCGGGATCACCGGGGCCGGTCCGCGATACATCCGCATGGTCTCGAACACCGGCTGAAGGCCCATGGCTTCGGCAAGCGCCGCCGCCTCGCGGTTCTCGGCGGGAATGTCGATGAAGATCGAAGCCCCCTTGGCCTCGGGGATCAGTTCGGCAAGCAGCGCCGCGGCGCTGTCGGCGTCATTGGCAAAGAGCGGGCCGATCTTATAGCCCTCGTAGCAGCGGCGGATCGTGCCGTAGCCGCGGATCTTGTGGCTCTTGCGCACCACCGCCGTCCGGCGCCCCTTGCGGCCGGTGCACCAGGCAGCGAGGAAAGCGTCGCGCGGCTGCGGAAAGATCGCCGAATCGTAGCGCTGCAGCCCTTCGAGGCGTGAATCCAGCACCGGCTGCGCAACGAGCGTCGAGACCGGCAGGGAGGTGGGAACGCCACCGTAGCGAATGGTGGAATAGGCAGGCTCGAAGCCTGCCTTGCGGTAATTTTCCTGCTGTGCGGCAACGCCGTCGAGGCCGATCGTCCGGCCTTCCGCCGTGGCGATCCCCGTCTCCCAGATCGCCTTGCCGTAACCTTTGCCGCGAAAATCCGGATGGACGATGTAGAGGCCGAGAAAGGCGAAACTATCGCCATATTTGACGACCGAAATCGAGCCGACCGGGACTTCACCGATGGAGCCGACGAAAAATCCAGACGGATCGGCTTCGAGGAACGCGAGCGAATCGTCGAGGCCGGGGTTCCAGCCCTCCTGACGCGCCCATTCGAGCACGAGCTCCAGTTCGCCGGGCCGCATCGAACGAACGGCAAATTCCCCCGAATTCATGCGACTTTCCCAGATTTAATGTCCCGCAAGTCCATCCCGGCAACGGCAAAGCAATTGTCAGGCCCCGGCTCCCCGATTGCACCCGCAAATGATGGAGAAGCCGCGCGCTCATGGTCTTGGCGACGCGTATAGTCATCTTTGATGCAATGCAGAAAGCTTCATTTCCGCATTACCATGAAACAGGGGCGTTGCAAGCTCAAGAAAATGACTTGCGCGCCAATTATCTTCCTGCCGGTGGGAGCAAAACGCCGCACCGAAGAGATATCGCCCGCCCGCTTTTAAAAGCTGGGGAAGCATCTCAACCGCCCATCGCGGCCTTTTGCTTTTCGGCACCGCTCGTCATCGACGAAAAAAGCCGGTCCATCTCGGCCGCCGGGGCAGGATAGCCGAAAGCATAACCCTGCAGGCCTTCGCAACCAAGCTCGGCCAGCACGACGGCATGGGCTTCGGTCTCGATGCCTTCGGCGATCACCTCGACATCGAGCGCCTTGGCGATTTCCACGATCGACCCGACCACACGGCGCTGCTCGGCGGAGCTGACGACCTCCTTGACGAGCTGCCGGTCGATCTTCAGCCGTTTCGGCCGCAGCTTGACGAGGCCGATCAGCGAGGCGTGGCCCGATCCAAAATCGTCGATCTCGATGTCGATGCCCATTTGCTTGATATCGTCGATATGCTCGAGCAGCTTCTCGTCGCTGTCGTCGAGGAAAATGGTCTCGATCAACTCGAAAGCGATGACGCCGCGCGGGATATCGAGTTTCTTCAGCTTGCCAAGAAGCGCCGGATCGGCAAGGCGGGACGCCGAGATATTGACGGCGATGCGCGGAACCGCGACTCCGCGCAGCAGCCAGAACAGCCGGTCTTCGAGAACGCTTTTCAGGATCGCCGCATCGATCTCGGCCGAAAGCCCGTGCTCGTCGGCGACCTTCAGGAATACCCCCGGCGCAAGCACGCCCCTGTCAGGATGCTTCCAGCGGGCCAGCGCCTCGAAGCCGATGACCTCCCGCGTGCGGGCATCGAGCTGCACCTGATAATAGGGAACGATTTCGCCCCGCTCCAGCCCGAGCTTCAGCTCCTCGGCGAGGCGGCGCTTGGAGCGCAGATCCTCCTGCAATTGCCGCGTGAAGAATTCGACGCGGTTGCGCCCGAGCTTCTTGGCCTGGTAGAGCGCGAGGTCGGATTCGGCAAGCAGGTTGCGCGCCCGCCGGTCGCCACTCCAGGAAACGCCGATCGAGGCGCCGGAGTGCAGCATCTGCTCGCCGAAGCGGATCTTCTTCCGCAGCCGCCGCTGGAGGTCTTCGGTGATCGCCTTCAATTCGGCGAGGTCGGTGAAATTGACCAGCACGATGACGAATTCGTCGCCGCCGACACGGGCGACCATGCCGTTGGCGGGAATGGCGGCGGTGATGCGAAGGGCTGCGGCTCTCAGCACCGCGTCGCCCGCCGCATGACCGTGGCTGTCATTGATCTGCTTGAACTGGTCGAGGTCGAGATGCAGCACGCCAAGCGTCGTGATGCTCCGGTCAGTGGGCAGCTCCGCGAGCCGCTTGTCCAGAAGGCGGCGGTTCGGCAGGCCAGTGAGATAATCGTGATCGGCGACATGCTCGATGCGGGCATTGCTCTCCTCGAGCGCCAGCGCCCTCGCCTCGGCCATCATCTTCTGCCGTTCGAGTTCCGCATTGAGCTGCACGTCGGCAGTGACATCCCATTCGGCTCCGATGAAAGAGGGCGCGCCCTCCGCGTCGACGTAGAAATGCGCGCGCGAGCGCAGATGGCGGATTTCGCCGCTCGGCAGCACGATCCGGAATTGCGAGTTGTAAGCACCTCGCGCCGCGATCGCCTGGTCGAAGTCGCGTTCGGCCCGCTCGCGATCATCGGGATGGATCGCATTCGACCAGAACCATGCCGGCACATGCCGGCATGTCTCACCGGTTTCGTAGAGCCGGTGCATCTGCGCATCCCATAAGATCCCGTCCTTGGCGATGCTGTGCTCCCAGACACCGATCTGGGATGCATCGAGGGCGAGTTCGAGCCGGCGCAGAAGATCCTGAAACTCTTGTTCGGATCGTGTGGCTTTGTTTTCTGGCAACGCGGTCTCAGCCTTGGAAGCTTCCATATTTGCAATATGGTCTCAGGCCGGCATTAAAGAAGCCTTGTCCCAATGCCCGAACTAGTGACTAGGTGAACTGTTCGTTACGACTTCCCCTTTTGGATCAAAGGGGTTGCAGTCCGCCCTTAAAACCGTCGTCCTCCAGATCAGTGGTTGTGCCGTGGCGGAGTCTTGGCGATCTGGCGGAACTCAGCCGCCCCTTCGAGCACCGCGCCGTCCGAAAGCTGCGTCACCGAGCGGCGGTAGATCCGCTGCCACGGCGTCGCATCCGCCGGCACCGGCGGAATGCCGTCACCCTTGCGCCGCTCGATCTCGACCTCGTCGACCAGCATGTCGCAGCGCCCCTCATTGAAGTCGATGCGGATGATGTCGCCGGTGCGAAGCCAGGCAAGACCGCCGCCGGCGGCACTTTCCGGCGAGGCGTTGAGGATCGAGGGACTGTCGGCCGTGCCCGACTGGCGGCCGTCGCCGATTGTCGGCAGGCTGCGGATGCCGCGCTTCAGCAGATGATCCGGCGGCTGCATGTTGACGACTTCGGCCGAACCCGGCCAGCCGAGCGGCCCCGCGCCGCGGATGGCGAGAATGGTATTCTCGTCGATGCCGAGTTCAGGATCGTTGATGCGCTTGTGATAATCCTCTGATCCGTCGAAAACCACCGCCCTGCCCTCGAATATACCTTCCCGCCCGGGCTCCTGGAGGTAGCGACGACGGAAATCCTCCGAGACGACGCTCATTTTCATGATGGCGAAATCGAAGAGATTGCCCTTGAGGACGAGGAAACCGGCCCGCTCCTTCAGCGGTTCGCCGAACGGCCGGATGACCTCACGGTCGCTGGCCTGCCGCCCTTCGAGGTTTTCGGCCATCGTCCTGCCGGTCACGGTGCGACAGTTGCCGTCGAGCTTTCCGGCCTGCAACAGCTCCCACATGATCGCCGGCGTGCCGCCGGCGCGGTGATAGCGTTCGCCCAGATAGGCGCCCGCCGGCTGGACATTGGCAAGCAGCGGGATGTCGAAGCCGTGCACCTGCCAGTCGTCGGCACGGAGTTCCACGCCGGCGTGCTTGGCCATGGCGGCGAGATGCGGCTGCGCATTGGTCGAGCCGCCGATCGCCGAATTGGTGCGGATCGCGTTGAGAAAAGCCTCACGCGTCAGGATATCCGACGGTTTCAGATCCTCGAATACGATCTCGACGGCGCGCCGCCCGGTGCGATAGGCCATCTGGCCGCGCTCGCGGTAGGCAGCCGGAATGGCGCCGCAGCCGGTCAATGAAAGACCGAGGGCTTCGGCGAGCGCATTCATCGTCGAAGCCGTGCCCATCGTATTGCAATGGCCGACCGAAGGTGCGGAATCGAGCGCGGCCTGCAGGAACTCTTCCCGGTCGATCTCGCCTGCCGCGTATTTCCGGCGCATCCGCCAGATCACGGTGCCGGAACCGACAAGCTCCCCCTCGTGCCAGCCATCGAGCATCGGTCCGCCGGAGAGCACGATCGCCGGAATATCGACCGTCGAGGCCGCCATGATCGCCGAAGGCGTGGTCTTGTCGCAGCCGGTCGTCAGCACCACACCGTCGAGCGGATAGCCGTAGAGGATTTCGACGAGGCCGAGATAGGCAAGGTTGCGGTCGAGGGCCGCCGTCGGGCGCTTGCAGTTTTCGAAGATCGGATGGGTGGGAAATTCGATCGGAATGCCGCCGGCGTCGCGAATGCCGTCACGCACGCGCTTGGCAAGCTCGATGTGCACCCTGTTGCAGGGGGTGAGGTCGCTGCCGCTCTGGGCGATCCCGATGATCGGCTTGCCGGAGCGCAGTTCCTCCGGCGTGATACCGTAATTCATGAAACGCTCGAGATAGAGCGCCGCCATGTCGATGTGATCGGGATTGTCGAACCAGTCCTGTGAACGCAGGCGGCGTTTCCTCGATTGGCTGTCCGTCACCGTTTTCCTCCTCCCGGCCGCCCATTCTTCTCTTCGAGATGGAGAAGAAGCCCGCTGTGATCCTTCTCGCCATTGCCGTTGGCGACGAATTCGCCGAATTCGGCGTGGACTGCGGCTGTCAAAGGCAGCGTCAACGACAGGGCCTTTGCCGTTTCCATGGCGGCATTCAGATCTTTCAATTGGTTGGTGGACGAACCGCCGGGCGCAAACTGCCGCTCGACCATGCGCTTGCCGTGGAGATCGAGGATGCGGCTCTCGGCAAAACCGCCGCGAATGGCGTCCCGGAAGGCTGCCGGCGAGCCGCCGCCCGCCGCAATCAGCATCATCGCCTCGGCGACGGCGCCGATCGTCACCGCGACGATCTGCTGGTTCGCAAGCTTGGCGAGTTGACCCGATCCGCTCGGGCCGACACGGGTGACGCGCCCCATCGGCGCAAAGACGTCATGAAGCCCTTCGATCACCGCCTCGTCGCCGCCCGCCATGATCGCGAGCGTACCGGCCTCCGCTCCGACGACGCCGCCGGAAACCGGCGCATCGATATGACCGATGCCGCGTTCGGCAAGCCTCGCCGCGTGGTCGCGGGCAAAATGCGGGGCGATCGAGCTCATGTCGATAACGGTGGCGCCGGGGGCCATCGCTTCGGCCGCGCCGCCGTCGAACAGCACCTTCCCCACCGCTTCGGCGTTCGTCAGCATGGTGATGACGACATCGGCGCCCGAAACGGCATCGCCCGGCGTTTGCGCGCGGACCGCGCCATCCGCCGCGAGCGCCTCGGCCTTGCCGGGATCGCGATTCCAGACCGTGACGGCAAAGCCCGCGCCGATCAGCCGGCGAGCCATCGGCGCACCCATAAGGCCGGTGCCGAGAAAGGCGATCCGCCTGCCATCCTGACCTTTACCCGAAGCTGTCATTCAGTCCTCCCAACTGTTGCCCGTCTTTGATAGTCCCCTCGCCCACCGATGCAAATCGTTTTAATCGACGGAACGCATTTTGTCGGATGCTGGAAGCATGCGCAAAACGATACGGGCGAGAACCGAAGTTCCCGCCCGATTTACTCGACAAAGGAAGGTTGAATTCCGTTATTCCGCGGCGAGCCGGATGACCTCGGCCTCTTCCTCCTTGTGTTCGTCCGGCTTGTGCTGGACGAGCGGACGGTTGCCCGTCAGCCGCCGCAGCAGCACGTAGAACACCGGCGTCATGAAGATGCCGAAGAGGGTCACGCCGATCATGCCCGAGAAAACCGCGACACCCATGGCCGCGCGCATTTCCGCGCCCGCACCGGTGGAGACGACGAGCGGCACGACGCCCATGATGAAGGCCATGGAGGTCATCAGGATCGGGCGAAGGCGCAGGCGGCTGGCTTCGACCGCGGCTTCCCGCGGCGTCCGGCCCTCGAACTCCAGTTCGCGGGCGAATTCCACGATGAGGATCGCGTTCTTCGCCGATAGGCCGACAAGGACGACGAGGCCGATCTGGGTGAAGATGTTGTTGTCTCCCCCCGTGAGCCAGACGCCCGTCAGTGCGGCCAGCACGCCCATCGGCACGATCATGATGATCGCCAGCGGAAGCGTCAGGCTTTCATACTGGGCGGCCAGCACCAGGAAGACGAGCAGCAGCGCCAAGGGAAAGACGACCACACTCGAATTACCGGCCAGGATCTGCTGATAGGTCAGATCCGTCCATTCGAAGTCGATGCCTGCGGGCAGCGTTTCGTTCAGGATCTTCTCGATTGCCGCCTGCGCCTGGCCCGACGAGAAGCCCGGTGCCGGACCGCCGTTGATATCGGCGGCGAGGAAGCCGTTATAGCGGTTCGCGCGCTCCGGACCCGTACTCGGCTCCACCTTCAAGAGAGCCGACAGCGGGATCATCTGGCCCGATGCCGAACGGACCTTCAACTGGCCGATGTCTTCCGGCTGGGCGCGGAATTTCGCATCGGCCTGCACGCGGACGCTGTAGGTGCGGCCGAAGGCGTTGAAGTCGTTCACATAGAGCGAACCGAGATAGATCTGCAGCGTCTGGAAGACGTCGGTGACGGACACTCCGAGCTGCTCGGCCTTGGCGCGGTCGAGATCGGCATAGAGCTGCGGCACGTTGATCTGGAAGCTTGAGAACAGCCCGGCAAGCTCAGGCGTCTGGTAGGCCTTGCCAAGCACCGCCTTGGTCGCCTCGTCGAGCGCCTGGTTGCCCAAGCCCGCGCGATCTTCGATCTGCAGCTTGAAACCGCCCGTCGTGCCGAGACCGTTGACCGGCGGCGGCGGGAACATGGCGATGAAGGCATCCTGGATGGCGCCGAATTTCTGGTTCAGCGCCATGGCGATGGCCCCGCCCGAGAGATCCGGCGTCTTGCGCTCCTCGAAATCCTTCAGCGTCACGAAGACGATGCCGGCATTGGACGAGTTGGTGAAGCCGTTGATCGACAGGCCGGGGAAGGCGATCGCATTGGCGACGCCCGGCTGCTTCAAGGCGATGTCGGTCATGCGCTTGATGACATCCTCGGTACGGTCGAGGCTTGCCGCATCCGGCAGCTGAGCGAAGCCGATCAGATACTGCTTGTCCTGGGAGGGTACGAAGCCGCCGGGAACCGTGGTGAACATGCTGTAGGTCGCGCCGACCAGAGCCAGGTAGACCACCATGACGATGCTCTTGCGCGACACCAACCCGCCTACGCCCTTGCCATAGGCATTCGAGCCGGCGCCGAAGACGCGGTTGAAGCCGCGGAAGAACCAGCCGAAGATCGCATCCATGAACCGCGTCAGCCAGTCCTTCGGCGCATGATGGCCCTTCAGGAGAAGGGCGGCGAGCGCCGGCGACAGTGTGAGCGAGTTGAAGGCCGAGATGACGGTCGAAATCGCGATCGTCAGCGCGAACTGGCGATAGAACTGGCCGGACAGGCCGGAGATGAAGGCGAGCGGCACGAAGACCGCGACGAGCACCAGCGCGATCGCGACGATCGGGCCGGACACTTCCTTCATCGCCTTGTAGGTGGCCGCTCGCGGCGACAGGCCGTGCTCGATGTTGCGCTCGACGTTTTCGACCACCACGATCGCGTCGTCGACGACGATACCGATCGCCAGCACCAATCCGAACAGGCTGAGCGCGTTGATCGAGAAGCCGAAGACATACATGACCGCGAAGGTGCCGATGATCGAGACCGGGACCGCGATCAGCGGAATGATCGAAGCACGCCATGTCTGCAGGAACAGGATGACGACGAGGACGACGAGCGCGACGGCTTCGAGCAGCGTATCGATGACCTTCTCGATCGAGGCACGCACGAACTTCGTCGTATCGTAGACGATCTCGTATTTGACGCCCTGCGGCATGGCGAGCTGCAGCTGATCCATCGTGTTGCGCACATTGTCGGCGATCTCGATCGCGTTCGAGCCGGGCGCCTGAAGCACGGCGACGGCAACGGCCGGCTTGCCGTCGAGCAGCGAGCGCAGCGTATAGTCGGCAGCGCCGAGTTCGATGCGGGCGACGTCGCGAAGGCGGGTGATCTCGCCACTGGCGCCCGTCTTGACGATGATGTTGCCGAATTCTTCGGGCGTGCGCAGGCGGCCCTGGGCATTGACGTTCAGCTGCAGGTCGACGCCCGGCTGGCTCGGCGACGCACCGATGATGCCGGCGGCGGCCTGGACGTTCTGCGAGCTGATCGCATTGCTGATGTCGCTTGCGGCGAGATCGTGCTCGGCGGCCTTCTGCGGGTCGATCCAGACGCGCATCGAATAATCGCCGGCGCCGAAGACCTGCACCTGGCCGACACCGGGGATACGGGCAAGCCGATCCTTGATATTCAAGGTCGCATAGTTGCGAAGATAGGTAATGTCGTGACTGTCGCCGTCGGAGACGAGGTTGACGACCATGATGAAGTCGGGCGAACTCTTGACCGTCGTAATACCCAGCGCGCGAACTTCGGCAGGCAGGCGCGGTTCGGCCTGGCTGACGCGGTTCTGCACGAGCTGCTGCGCCTTGTCGGGATCGGTGCCGAGCTTGAAGGTGACGGTCACGTTGAGCACGCCGTCCGACGTCGCCTGGCTGGACATGTAGAGCATGCCCTCGACGCCGTTGATCTGCTCTTCGAGCGGTGTCGCCACCGTTTCGGCGATGACGCTCGGGTTCGCGCCGGGATAGGTGGCGCGCACGACGACCGATGGCGGCACGACCTCGGGATATTCGGAAATCGGCAGCGCGCGCAGGCCGATCAGGCCGGCAACCACGATGAGGACCGAAAGAACGCCGGCAAAAACCGGCCGGTCGACAAAGAATCTGGAGATGTTCATATCAAAGCCCTCTCCGGGGTGAACATGGATGCAAAGTCCCTCTCCGGCGGTTCGGAAACCGCCGGCGGGTCATATCATTTCGGGTATTGGCCCTCTCCTGGGGGAGAAGGCGAAATCCTATTGAGCGGTCGCGACCTTCTCTTCCATCTGCGGAATGACGACGGCGCCCGGACGGATGCGTTGCAGGCCGTTGACGACGATCTTCTCGCCGGCAGTCAGGCCGCTTTCGACCACACGCTGGCCGTCAGCCAGCGTGCCGAGCTGGACCTGCCGGTAGGCGACCTTGTTCTCGCCGTCGACGACGAAGACGAACTTCTTGTCCTGGTCCGTGCCGACGGCCCGGTCGCTGATGACGATCTTGTTCTCGGCCTTCGGCTGGCCCATGCGCACGCGCACGAACTGGCCGGGGATCAGGCGTCCGCCCGGATTGTCGAAAACGGCACGAACGCCGATCGTGCCGCTCGACGCATCGACCTCGTTGTCGATCAGCTGCAGCTTGCCCTTGATCGGCGTGCCCTCGTCGGCGAGCGTGCCGACCTCGACCGGGATCTCTTCGACGGGCGGCAGGGCGTCGTTCGTCTGCGGAAGCTGGGCAAGAGCGCGCGTCACCATCTCTTCGCTGGCGTTGAAGCTTGCATAGATCGGATCGACCGAAACGAGCGTCGTCAGCTCAGGCGAAGCCGAGCCGGCCGCAACCAGGTTGCCTGTCGTCACCTCGATCTTGCCGATGCGGCCGGAAACCGGCGCCCGCACCTGCGTATAATCGAGATTGAGCTGGGCCGACTGCAATGCGGCCTGCGCCGAACGCAGCCCCGCCTGCGCCTCGGCCAGCGCACTCTGGCGCTGATCGAGATCGCTCTGGGAGATGGTGCGGTTGTCGGAAAGCCTGCGGCCGCGGTCGAGTTCGGTCTGCGCCAGGCTGACCTTGGCTTCGGCCGAAGCCACCTGCCCTTGCGCCTGCGCCACGCTCGCCTGGTAGGGAGCCGGATCGATGGTGAAGAGCAGGTCGCCCTGCTTCACCAGCGCACCCTCACGGAAAGCGACCGAAAGGATGGCGCCTTCGACACGGGGGCGGACCTGAACACGATCGACCGCTTCGAGGCGGCCGGAAAAACTCTCCCAGGCCGTCACGTCGCGGGCCGCGACGACGGCAACCGTCACCGGCACGGCAGGAGGCTGCGCGGGCTCGGATGCGGCCGTGGCGGTCGAGCTCATCGGCAGTTCGAAAAACAATGCAGCGCCTGAAACGGACGCAATAAGGCCTATGCCGGCGCCCATGAGGGCCCAGCGCTTGCTTCTGGACGTCATCAGTACTCTCCTTGCGGCCCCAGGCCGCCGAAATATCAGATCTTCTTCAATGCAATTGCGGTTGGACGCTCACGTCCTGGAGGAAACTTCCGAAATGGCGGCTGACGTGCTCCTGCCAGTCGGGCGCTTCCCCGGATTTCCCACCATAAATCGAAGGCCAGCCCGTCCCGGCGGGAAGGACATGCTGGCGCACACCGACGCCGGCCTTTTTCAGGCGAGCACCGTAGCCGAGTGTTTCGTCGTGCAGAGGGTCATCCTCGGCGGTGAAGATCAGCGCCGGCGCGACACCTGAAAGACGCGAACAGAGGCAAGGCGCCGCGTAAGGGTGGCAGCCGCCGCCGCTTAAGTAATGGCTCCAGCCGTCCGTCCAGCGCTGCCGCATGCCGATCGCTTCGGCCTTGCGGATCGAGGACGTGCCCATGAAGGGATCGAGCAGCGGCGAAATCAGCACCTGGCCGTCGAGCGCATCCGGCATCTGGTCGCGCGCCTTGAGCGCCACGCCGGCGGCGACATTGCCGCCCGCCTCTTCGCCGGCGACGAAGAGCAGCGACTTGCGGTCGCCGAGACCGGCAGCACGTTTGTTGGCGAGATAGGTGAAAACGGAAAAGGAAACTTCCAGCGCCTTCGGAAACAAATTGCCGGACAGGCTGCTGTAATCGACGGCGGCGACGATCGCGCCTGCCTTGGCCAGGCTCATCGCCACCGGCCGGTCGACGTTCGTTTCGCTGTCGAGAAACGCGCCGCCATGCAGGTAAAGCACGATCGGCGGGCCCTTGCCGTAATCGGCGCCCTGGTAGACACGCGCGGAAACGGGGCCGATGGCCACCTTGTCCAGCATCATGTCTTTCCATTCCACCGTCATCGATTCCGGTCTTTCTTTTGCATCTCGGCCCCGGCGCACAGCGCCTGCCGCTTGCATTTCATGAAAAAAAGATATTGTTATTCAGAACAGGGAATAAGAAGCCATATCGCGATTACACTGTTCCAATTCTCGAATAATGTTGCAACGCAAACTGCGGACTTGAAACCGATGGATCAACTTTCGGCAATGCGCGTCTTCATCCGCGTCGTCGAGACGGGCAACTTCACCCGCGCCGCCGACATGCTCGCCATGCCCAAGGCGACCGTGACCAACCTCATCCAGGGCCTGGAAGCGCATCTGCGCACCAAGCTTCTGAACCGCACCACCCGCCGGGTCATGGTGACTACGGACGGCGCACTTTATTACGAGCGCGCCGCCCAGATCATCTCCGAGCTGGAAGAACTCGACGGCAGCCTCTCCAATTCGCAAAGCCTGCCGAGCGGGCGGCTGCGCGTCGAAATGAGCGGCGCCTTCGCCGATGCGATCGTCGTTCCCGCACTGTGCGATTTCTATCAGCGCTATCCCGATATCCGCCTGGATCTCGGCGTCAGCGACCGCACGGTCGATTACCTCGTGGAAAACGTCGACTGCGCGCTGCGCGCGGGCACGCCGGCCGACCAGTCGCTGATCGCGCGGCGCGTTTCCGAGATCGAGCTGATCACCTGCGCCGCGCCGCTCTACATTCAAAAATTCGGCATGCCCGAACGGCCGGAGGATCTGGAGGCGACGCATTTCTCCGTCAATTATTTCCGCGCCCAGAACAACCGGACGCTGCCCTTCGAATTCCGCAGGGACAATGAGATGGTGGAGACGACCCCGCGCTACATCGCTTCCGTCAACGACAGCCGCACCTATCTGACGGCGGCGCTGACGGGGCTCGGCGTTGCGCAGATTCCGACCTTCATGGCGCGCGAGCCGATGGCGCGAGGCGAACTGGTCCGCGTGCTGCCGGAATGGCGCCGTGATCCGGTGCCGCTCTACGTGGTCTATCCGCCGAACCGCCACCTCAGCAACAAGGTCCGCGTCTTCGTCGACTGGCTGGTGAAGCTCCTGGTCGAGGCGCGGCTGAACGACTATTGAGGCTAAACAGATACGGCCCGGAAGGCAGGGGAAACCTTCGACGGGCCGCAATGCTGGAGGTTCGCAAGAGAGCGGGGGAACTTCACTCTTTCACGATAAGCTATTTATAGACACTCTACACAAAATTGTAAGAGGAAAATTCTGCACGCATCGTTCAAATAGCTGCGATGAAGGGCGGACCTCAGGCAAGATGGTCCGAAGCACCCGCTTCGTCAGATCATGCCGCCATTGGCGCGCAGCGTCTGGCCGTTGATCCAGCCTCCATCAGGGCCGGCAAGGAAGGCGACCGCAGAAGCAATGTCATCGGGCGCTCCAAGGCGCTCCAGCGGGTTCATCTTCGCCATCCGGGCGACGAGCTCCTCCGACTTGCCGTTGAGGAAGAGATCGGTGGCGACAGGGCCGGGCGCGACGGCATTGACGGTGATGTTGCGGCCGCGCATCTCCTTGGCCATGATCGCCGTCAGCGTTTCCACAGCGGCCTTTGTGGCGGCATAGACGCCGTAGGTTTCGAGCTTCAGCCCCACGACCGAAGTCGAGAAATTGACGATCCGGCCCCCGTCGCGTAGGCGCCTGGCGGCTTCGCGCAGCGTATTGAAGGTGCCCTTGAGATTGACGGCGATCTGGCGGTCGAAATGCGCATCGTCGGCTTCGGCAAGCGAGGAAAGCATCATGATGCCGGCATTGTTGACGAGGACGTCGATGCCGCCGAAGGCGGTTTCCGCCGCATCGAACATGCGGCGGACGGCTTCGGCATCGCTGACATCGGCCCTGGCCGTCAACGCTTTGCCGCCGGTCTGCTCGATTTCCCGAGCCAGTTCCTCGGCCTGAGCCGAACTGCCGGAATAATTGACGACGACGGTAAAGCCGTCCTTGGCGAGCCGCCGGGAGACTTGGGCGCCGATCCCGCGGGAAGCGCCGGTGACCAGTGCGACCTTGCCGTTTTCATTGGAAACCATGGTTCTTCTCCTTCACCTCGTTTTCGATGAGGAGAAGATGCGCCTTTTCCTCCAGCGGATAATCATGCATCATCCGCCATCACTATCCGGAAATCACGAACAAAAAATATGGACAGATTCGATGCCATGCGGGTCTTTTGCCGCGTCGTGGAACGGCGCAGCTTCACCCTTGCCGCCGAAGATACCGGCCTGCCGCGCTCGACCGTCACCGACGCCATCAAGCAGTTGGAAGTCCGCCTCGGCGTGCGTCTGCTCCAGCGCACCACGCGCCATGTCAGCCCGACGCTTGACGGCGAGGCCTATTATCAGCGCTGCCTGTCGATCCTCGCCGACATCGAGGATGCCGAGGGCGCTTTTGCCGGTGCCAGACCGAAGGGCCTGCTGCGTGTCGACGTGCACGGCACCCTCGCCCGCCATTTCGTGCTGCCGAGCCTGCCGTCCTTTCTTCAAACCTATCCCGAAATCGAATTCTACATGAGCGAGGGCGACCGGCTGGTCGATCTGGTGCGAGAAGGCATCGATTGCGTGTTGCGCGTCGGCGCGCCCGAGGATAGCGACATGACCATCAGGCGCGTCGCCATGCTCGACGAGGTCACGCTCGCCTCTCCTGCCTATGTCGCCGCCCACGGCCTGCCGCAGCATCCCGACCGGCTTGCCGGCCATCGCATGGTCGGCTTCCACTCCAGCGGCACCGGCAGGCTGCTGCCGCTGGAATTCATCGTCGACGGCGCGGTGCGTGAGATCGCCATTCCCGCCACCATCGCCGTCAACGCCGCTGAAAGCTATGTTTCGGCAGCGAAAATGGGCCTCGGCCTGATCCAGATCCCGCGCTATCACGCCGAAAGAGATCTCGCCGAGGGAACGCTGATCCACGTGCTTGAGGATTTCCCGCCGACCCCGACCCCGGTCTCCCTGCTCTATCCCCGCAACCGCCAGCTTTCGCCACGCGTGCGCGTCTTCATCGACTGGCTCGTAAAGGTCTTCGCTCGACAAAATCCGGAAAACGCGCTTTCCTAATATAAGCGCTTGAGGGAACGGCCATGGCACTCAACGATATCACCGTCTACCAGACGGAAGACGGCTTCGTCGTCGAATTCGGCGGCGAAGGCGAAGACAGCATTGCCGTGACGCTGCGAAGCACGCCCGAGCTGACCACCGAAAATGCCGTCGCCCGCGCCAAGGCCCTGCTTGCGGCGGCGACCGAACCGGCCCACGGCGACGGCGCGCGGAGCAAGGACCCTGCTCTTCTCGAAGAGGAACTGGAGGAGGGCCTGGAAGATTCCTTCCCCGCGAGCGACCCGGTCTCGGTCACATCATCCTCGATCCCGATGCGCGATCCGAACGCAGGCCGATGATGCAGGCCTGATGCATGAAACGGTTTCGGGATGACGCCGGCGGCGGCGAATGGTATCTGCACGGCCATGACCGAAGGTGGAATGACAAAGGGCCCGATCGGCGCCGGCGCGCTTGCCGGTGAAAGCCTCAAGGCGTTTTTCGAGCGCGACGCGATCACTGTCGCCCGCGATCTGCTCGGCTGCCATCTGACAGTCGATGGCGCCGGCGGCCGCATCACCGAGACGGAAGCCTATTTCCCCGATGACGAGGCCTCGCACAGCTTTCGCGGGCCCACGAAGCGCAACGGCGCCATGTTCGGCCGGCCCGGCAACGTCTACATCTACCGCATCTACGGCATGTACTGGTGCCTGAATTTCGTCTGCCATCCGGGCTCGGCCGTGCTGATCCGCGCGCTCGAGCCGGAAACGGGAATTCCAGCCATGATGGAGCGGCGCGGCACTGACATGCTGACCGCGCTCTGCAGCGGCCCCGGCAAGCTCTGCCAGGCGCTCGGCATCGATATCGAAATCAACGACCGGCTGCTCGATCGCGCACCTTACGCGCTCACGCCCTCCGCACCGGTGCCCGTCGTCTCGGGAAAACGCATCGGCATCACGAGAAATGCCGAAGCACCATGGCGCTTCGGCATTCAAGGATCGCGTTTTCTCAGCAAACCGTTCCGCTGATCACTCCATGACGGCGCTATGGTCGACGGCGGGCGCCGCCTTCGGCTTGCGCAGCAGCAGCGCCAGCGGAATGACCGCGAGCGACATCAGCATCAAGAGCTTGAAATCGTCCATATAGGCGATGATCGTCGCTTGCAGGGTGATCATCTCGTTGAGCGAAGCACGGCCGGCAGCCGTCAGAGGGCTCAACCCTTGTGCCGCGACCGCATTGAAGGCGTGGTTGAACGGCGTCACATAGGCCGCGATCGATTCATGATTGCTCTGCGTATTCTCGACGATCAGTGCCGAGACGATCGAGATGCCGACCGCCGAGCCGATGTTTCGCGACAGATTGTAGAGGCCGGTGCCGTCGCCGCGCATATGGGCGGGCAGCGTGGCAAACGCGATCGTCGTCAGCGGCACGAAGAGAAAGCCGAGGCCGGCGCCCTGGATGAAACCGACCGAGACGATCGTCCATTGCGAAACATCGGGCGTCCAGCTCGTCATGTCGTACATCGCCCAGGCGGTCAGGCCGAGACCGAGCACCAGCAGCACGCGCGTATCGACCTTGCCGATCAGCCGCCCGACAATGAACATGCAGAGCATGGTGCCGAGCCCGCGCGGCCCCATGACGATGCCGGCGGTGATGACGGGATAGCCCATGAGCGTCTGCAGATAGGGGGTCATCAGCGCCAGCGAGGCGAGGTAGGTGACGCCGACCACGAAGATGAAGATCATGCTGACTGTGAAGTTCTGGTCGAGAAACAGCTTCGGATTGACGAAGGATTTCTCTGCCGTCAGCGTGTGCACCAGAAGCAGATAGAATGCGGCGGCGCAGACGATCGCTTCGAGCATGATCTCACCCGAGGAGAACCAGTCCAGCTGCTCGCCGCGGTCGAGGAAGAGCTGCAGCGCGGCGATGAACAGGCTCATCATCCCGAAGCCGAACCAGTCCAGCTTGGCGAGCAGATCCCGCTTGGTCTCGGTGACGAAGACGACAATGCCCATGAAGGCGAGCGCGCCGATCGGCACGTTGATGTAGAACACCCAGCGCCAGCTGATATTGTCGGTCAGCCAGCCGCCGATGACGGGGCCGAGGACCGGCCCGACCATGACCGAGACGCCGAAAAGCGCCATGGCCGAGCCGCGTTCCTCAACCGTATAGATGTCGAGGAGGATGCCCTGGGAAAGCGGCACCAGCGATGCGCCGAACAGGCCCTGCAGCAGGCGGAAGGCGACGATCTGGTTGAGCGATTGCGCAAGGCCGCAGAGAACGGAAGCGGCCACGAAGCCGGCGATAGCGACGAGCAGCACGCGCTTGCGGCCGAATTTGGCGGCGAGGAAACCGGAGGGCGGCGTCATGATCGCCGCCGCGACGATATAGGATGTCAGCACCCAGTTGATCTGGTCGGCCGACGCCGACACGCTGCCCTGGATATAGGGCAGCGCCACGTTGGCGATCGTCGTGTCCAAAGCCTGCATGATGACGGCGAGGATGACGCAGGCCGTGATCGCGCCACGATTGGCGACCGGGGTCGCCGGAGATGCGGGAGCGTTACTCATGGTCCTTGCCCTGAGGCCGGCCCAGAAGCTTGTTGACGAAGTCGGGCAGACCTCTGATATGGCCGGTATCGACATCGACGACCGTGCTCATGCCGACGCGCAGCGGCGGCTTGCCTGCGGCATCTTCGATGCTGACACGCATCGGAATGCGCTGCACGACCTTCACCCAGTTGCCGGTGGTATTCTGCGCCGGCAGCAGCGAGAAGCTGGAGCCGGATGCCGGGCTGATGCTCTCGACCTTGCCCTTCCACGTCACGCCGGGATAGGTATCGACGTAAATCTCGGCCGCCTGCCCCGGCTTGACATAGGTCAGCTCGGTTTCCTTCGGGCTGGCGGCGATCCACAGATGGTCGGTGGCGACAAGCGAGAAGGCCTGCTGCGAAGCCTGCAGGTAGGAGCCGACCTGCAGCGCGTTGACATTGGTGACGATGCCGTCGAACGGCGCCTTGACGACGCTGTGGTCGAATTCGCGCTGGGCGTTGTCGACCTGCGATTTGGCCTGCAGGTAGAGCGGGTTTTCCTCGACCGGCTGGTCGGCGCTGCCGCCAAGCTGGGCGAGCGTCGTTGCCGCTTCCGCCTTGGCGACGGCAACCTTCTGCTGAGCGGCCTCGAGATTGTGCTTGGCCTCGTCATAGGCGGATTGCGTCGCGCTGCCGTTGTTGACGAGGGCCTGCTGCCGGTCGAACTGATCCTGGTAATAGGGCAGATCGGCCTCAGCCTGGGTGATCTCGGCGAGCGATTGCTGATAGCTCGCCTTGAGGTTCATGATCTGGTTGCGCTGCGCGCCGAGCTGCGCCTTGGCGCCGTCGAGCGCGATCCTGAAGGAATCGGCTTTCAGGCTGAAGAGCACCTGCCCCGCCTTGACCGCCTCGTTCTCATGCACGTCGATCCGCTCGACGATACCAGAGACATCGGTGGTGACGCCGACCATGTCGGCCTGGATATAGGCGTTGTCGGTCGACATCACCTGGCCGCCATTGACGTAATAGTAGCCACCGACGACCAGCGCCACCGGCAGCAGGGCGAAAAGGACGGGGCGCGTGAGACTGCGCCGGCGGCGGACCTTGCCGCCAGGCGCAGCCACGGCGGCAGCCGGCGCTGAATTGGATGAAGGCGCTTCGGCTACCGTTTCCTGCTGTTTGACTTCGTTTTCTTCGGCAGATGTCTTGGCATGGGCGTCGGCAACGACGCGGAGGGAGGGTTGATCAGCCATCGTTCATCTCATTGTCTTCGACCGGTGTTCGGCAAGCCTGCACCAGGTTCGTCTTCATTACAGAGAGGATTTGGTAAAGCTGCTCGCGCTGTTCGGCTGAAACACCCGCCAGCGCCTCCGCGCGGGTCGTGTCGCCGAGTTCGCGCATTTCGGCGAGCAGCGGATGCGCCTCGTCGCGCATGTAGAGCAGCCAGACGCGCCGGTCGGTCGGGTGCTGGCGGCGTTCGATCAGCCCGCGCTCGGCGAGCTTGTCGAGGATGCGTACCAGCGTGATCGGCTCGATTTCGAGGATTTCCGCAAGGCCGCTCTGGTGGATGCCTTCATTGTTCGAGAGATAGGCAAGCGTCTGCCATTGCGACCGGGTCAGCCCAAGACACTTCGCGCGTTGCTCGAACCGCTTGCGCAGCAGCCGTGCGACGTCGTGGAGAAGGAAACCGAGTGTGGGCGTCGCGTTCATGGAAACCTTTGCCGGCTATTTATAAGCATACTTATGATATGGATAAATATATTCGGCATGTGCGCTGCACAAGAGCGCCAGCGGCAGATTCCGCAACCGCGGCCAAAATGCCGCAGCCGCCGCAAGGAAAGCCAAGCCATCTTCCTTCTTTGCCGGTTGCAGGGTGCCGGCCAGTGGCCGCAGAGCGCCTTCGGCCCTAATTTCCGAAGGAGATTGCCTCCGCGGGAGGTGCGCAGGAGGGCTCGATGGCGTTCTTCGAAAGCATGCTGACGCTGCTCCTGGTGGCGATCGTCTTCCTGCAATTCTCCAGGAAATTCCGAGTCCCCTATCCCACCATGCTGGCGATCGCCGGCATCATCGTCGCTGCCGTGCCATGGGCGCCCGAGGTCGCCATCGATCCGCAGCTGGCGCTGGCGCTGTTGATCGCGCCCGTTCTCTTCGATGCCGCCTATGATCTGCCGCCACGGACATTGAGACACAACTGGCTGCCGCTCGTCTCGCTCGCCGCCATCGCCGTGATCCTGACGGCGGTGGCCGTCGCCGTCGTCGGCGTGACGATGGCCGGCCTGCCGCTTGCCGCGGCCATAGCGCTGGGCGCCATCGTCGCGCCGCCGGATGCGGCGGCGGCGACCGCCATGCTCGACCGCTTCGACCTGCCGCGCCAGACCTATGTGATCCTGAAAGGCGAGAGCCTTCTGAACGACGCGGTCGCGCTCTTGATCTTCAGCGCGGCGGTGACGGCCGCCTCGAGCCCTGCCTTCTTCAGCGGCGCCCTGGCGCAGCTCGCACTTGCGGCGCCGGGCGGCCTCATCCTCGGTTATCTCCTCGGCCGCCTCTACATGGTCGTCGGCGTAAGGCTCGCCGGCACGCTCGGCGGCACCCTGCTTGAATTCGTCGCCACCTTCGGCACATGGATCATCGCCGAGCGGCTGCATCTTTCGGCCATTCTGGCGATCGTCGTCTACGCCATGGTGATCGCCCGTTACATGCCCGAGCGCCAGACCGCCCGCCACCGCATCCATTCCTATTCGGTCTGGGAGGCCGCGGTCTTCCTGCTCAACGTGCTCGCCTTCCTGCTGATGGGCTTGCAGGTCCGCCAGATCGTCCTCGGGCTCGACCCCGGCCGGCTGAACTACGCAATCACCTTGGCGACCGCGGTCTTCGTCACCGTCATCGTCGTGCGCCTGGCCTGGGTGCTCCTCTACAACCGCGCCATCACCTTTCTCGCCGCGCGCGGGTGGACGAGACAGGCCGTTCCCACCTTCGCGACGAGCCTGCTTGCCGGCTGGTGCGGCATGCGCGGCCTCGTCACGCTGGCGACCGCGCTCGCCCTGCCGATCGACTTCCGCGATCGCGACATCATCCTGCTCAGCGCGCTTGCCGTCGTCCTCGGCACGCTCATTCTCCAGGGGCTGACGCTCGGGCCGCTGATCCGCGTCCTGAAATTCACCCCCGACACCTCCTTGAACCGCGATCTCGCTCAAGCCCGCGTCGCGTTGATCGATGCGGCGCTTGCCGAACTCGCCGGCGGCGAGGACAAGTCCACCCGCATCCTGCGCGACGTCTATACTTCCGAGCGCGAGATCGCCGCTGATGGAAAACACCCGCGCGAGGTCAGCCGGCTCGACAAGCAGCGCCGCAACGTCATCGCCGCCAAACGCCGCAAACTGGCGACGATGCGGCGCGCCGGCGAGATCGACGACGATGTCTTCCACATGCTGGAACAGGAACTCGACTGGGCCGAACTCGCCGTCCTGCCGCCGGGCCGCGACGAGATCATCGAGAGCTGATGCTCTCCCAAGGCGATTCACGGATTCCAATCCGCGGGCAATTGGCATTTGCTATTTTTCGCCGCTGCCGTTTATATCCAGTTCCATAGCGTTACGATTTTTCCGATTTGCATTGCATGCCGGCCTTCCTTTCCAGAACTGGACGCCCGGGGGAAATCACGGGGGCAAAGGCCTTCGTTCAAAGCAGCAAGACAAGAACAACATCACTTCATCTTAGGTTCGGCGGCAGTCGATCGGCCGTCGCGATTGGAGGGACCAGTATGACTTTCGCGCTTCGACGGATATTGGTGCTCGGCTGCATCGCCACGTTCATGCCTCTGGCCGCGATGGCCCAGGGCGCGCCCTCCGCCCCTCCTCCCGTCACCGTCGCAAAACCGGTGGTGCGCGATGTCGTCGACAATGACGAATTCATCGGCCGTTTCCAGCCGGTCGACGAAGTCTCCGTCCGCTCGCGCGTCGGCGGATATCTGCAGGAAGTTCATTTCGAGGACGGCGCGCTGGTCAAACAGGGCGACCTGCTCTTCGTCATCGACCAGCGGCCGTTCATCACCGCGCTCAACCAGGCAAAGGCCACGCTCGAAGCATCGCAGTCCACCCTCGTCTTCGCCGATGCGCAGTACAAGCGCGCCCAGTCGCTGGCTTCGAGCGGCAGCCAATCCGCACAGACGCTGGACGATCGCCGCCGTGAATTCGATTCCGCCCAGGCCAATGTCCGCGGCGCTCAGGCCGCCGCCGATCGCGCCGCTCTCGACCTCGAATATACCGAGATCAAGGCGCCGCTCAGCGGCCGTATCGACCGCCGGCTGCTTTCGACCGGCAATCTCGTGCAGGCCGACCAGACGGTGCTCACCACGATCGTCTCCCTCGATCCGATCGATTTCTATTTCGACGTCGACGAGCGCCGCCTGCTGAATTTCGCCGACACCGCGCGCAAGCAGGGCAAGGACCTGCAGCTTGGCGGCGGCGGCGTCGACGTATCCGTCACCATCTCCGATCCCACGGCCAAACCTTTCATGGGGAAACTCGATTTCGCCGAGAACCGGGTCGACAATGAGAGCGGCACCATCCGCATCCGCGCCCGCCTTGCAAATCCCGATCTCGTGCTGCAGCCGGGCCTGTTCGGCCGTGTGCAGGTCGCAGCCTCCAATACCTACAAGGCCATTCTCGTCCCGGACGAGGCGATCGGCTCGGACCAGAACGAACGCGTCGTTTATGTCGTCGACGCGCAAGGCAAGGTTTCGACCAAGCCGGTGCGGCCCGGACCCCGGCTCTACGGCTATCGCGTCATCCGTGAAGGCCTCGACGGCACCGAGACGATCATCGTCAACGGCCTGATGCGCGCCCGGCCGGGCTCGACCATCACGCCTCAGATGAGCGAACTGCCGCAGGAGCGGCAGGACACGCCGCCTGAATCCGCAAACGCGGAGAGCGGACAATGAGATTCGCCCATTTCTTCGTGGACCGGCCGATCTTTGCGGCCGTCATCTCGATCCTCTTCCTCGTCGTCGGCGGCATCGCCTATACGCAGCTGCCGGTCTCCCAATATCCGGAGATCGCGCCGCCCACCATCGTCGTGCGCACCTCCTATCCGGGCGCCGACCCGCAGACCATCGCCGACACCGTTTCGACCCCGCTCGAACAGCAGATCAACGGCGTCGAAGACATGCTCTACATGTCGTCCTATTCCAGCGCCGACGGCGCCATGTCGCTGACGATCACCTTCAAGCTCGGCACCGATCTCGACAAGGTGCAGGTGCTGGTCCAGAACCGCGTTTCCATCGCCCTTCCCCGTCTTCCCGAGGAGGTTCAGCGGCTCGGCGTGACCACAGATAAAAGCTCGCCCGACCTGATGATGGTGGTGCACCTCCTGTCGCCGTCGCACCGCTATGACCAGCTTTACGTCTCGAACTATGCCCGCAACCGGATCCGCGACGTGCTCGTGCGCCTTGATGGCGTCGGCGACGTGCAGATTTTCGGCGAACGGCAGTATTCGATGCGCATCTGGCTGGATCCGGAAAAACTCTCCGCCTACGGCATGACCTCGGATGACGTCGTCTCCGCCCTGAGAGACCAGAATGTCCAGGTATCGGGCGGCAAGATCGGCGCGCCGCCCGTGACCGGCAGGAACGCCTTCGAATATACGGTGCGAACGGACGGGCGCTTCTCCGATGTGCGCGAATTCCGCTATGTCATCGTGAAATCGACGGGAGCGGGCCGGCTCGTGCAGTTGCAGGATGTCGCCCGCATCGAGCTCGGCGCGCAGGACTACGTCACCAACAGCTATCTCAACAACGACCCTGCGGTCGCTCTCGGCATTTTCGCCCGGCCGGGAACCAACGCTCTCGATACGGCCCATCAGGTCCAGACGCTGATGAAGGATATCTCCCAGAATTTCCCGGAGGGCCTGGAATATCGCATCGTCTACGACACGACCGAATTCATCTCGGATTCGATCGATGAGGTCTACAGAACCATCGCCGAAGCGGCCATCCTGGTGGCGATCGTCGTTCTCGTCTTCCTGCAATCCTGGCGGACCGCGATCATCCCGATCGTCGCCATTCCCGTCTCGCTGATCGGCACCTTCGCCGTTCTGCTCGCCTTCGGCTTTTCGCTCAACATGCTCACACTCTTCGGCCTCGTGCTCGCCATCGGCATCGTCGTCGACGACGCGATCGTGGTGGTGGAAAACGTCGAGCGCAATCTGGCGCGCGGCATGACGCCGAAGCAGGCATCGCACGTGACGATGGACGAAGTCGGCACCGCCGTGGTGGCAATCTCGCTGGTGCTGATCGCGGTCTTCGTGCCGACGGCCTTCATCCCCGGCATATCGGGCCAGTTCTACAGGCAGTTTGCCGTGACGATCTCCGTCACGACAGCGATATCGGCATTGAACTCCCTGACGCTTTCGCCGGCGCTTGCAGGCATATTGCTGAAAGCCCATGATCACGAGACCAAGCGCAAGAGCATCGCCTCACGCCTGGGATCAGGTCTTGCAAACGGCTTCAACCGCGGCTTCGACCGGATGAGCTCGGGCTATTCCTGGGTTGTCCGGCACCTTGTCAGAAGCTGGGTGGGCCTGACCTGCTCCATGCTCGCCTTCGCCGCCCTTCTCGGCGCGACCTGGTACATGAGCACCAGGGTTCCCTCGGGTTTCATCCCAACCATGGACCAGGGTTACGCGATCGTCGTGGTGCAGCTTCCCGACGGCGCCTCGCTCGCGCGGACCGATGCCGTCGTCAAACAGGTGGGCGACATCGCCCGGACCGTGCCCGGCGTCGGCAATGCCGTGCAGTTTGCCGGTTTCAGCGGAGCGACGTTCACCAATGCCTCGAATGCGGGCGTCGTCTTCGTTCCGTTCAAATCCTTCGCCGAACGCGAGGAAGGCGGAGAGAACGCCAACAAGATCATCGGTGAGCTCTTCGGCAAGCTGCAGAGCATCCAGGAAGCCTTCATCATCGCCATCCCGCCGCCATCCGTGCGCGGTGTGGGCAATTCCGGCGGCTTCAAGATGCAGATTTCCGACCTCGAAAACCCCGACATGACGCGCGTGCTGGGCCTTGCCCGCCAGATGATGGGGGCCGCCGCCACGACCGAAGGGCTGACCGGCGTCTTTACGACATTCTCCGACGCCAGCCCGCAATATTTCCTGTCGATCGACCGCGACAAGGCGCGCTTCCTGAACGTGCCGATCCCCAATATCTTCAATGCGCTTTCGATCAATCTCGGCGTCGCCTACGTGAACGATTTCAACGCGTTCGGCCGCGTTTACCAGGTTCGCGCCCAGGCCGACCGGCAATACCGCATGGACAGGGAAGATATTCTCGCCCTGAAGGTACGCTCGGCCACCGGCGCACTGGTGCCTCTCGGCACCCTGATGGACATTCAGGACTCCAGCGGCCCAGCGCTCGTCCAGCGCTACAACATGTATGTCTCGGTGCCGCTCCAGGGCAATCCGACGCCCGGCACCTCGACGGGCGATGCCCTGAAGAAGATGGAGGAACTGGCGGCCAAGATCCTTCCGCCCGGGACGACCTTCGAATGGACGGAACTCGCCTATCAGGAAACCCATACCGGCAACACCGCCGTCTACATCTTCGCCCTCTCCGTCATTTTCGTCTTCCTGGCGCTGGCGGCCCAATATGAAAGCTGGGTTCTGCCGCTCGCGATCATTCTCATCGTTCCGCTTGCCGTGCTCGCCGCACTGATCGGGGTCTCGCTGAGAGGAATGGACAACAACGTCCTGACGCAGATCGGCCTGATCGTCCTGATCGGCCTTGCGGCCAAGAACGCCATTCTGATCGTCGAGTTCGCCAGGCAGGCGGAAGAGGAAGGAAAAACGCCGGTGGAGGCCGCCATCGAGGCGAGCCACCTTCGCCTGCGCCCGATCCTGATGACGGCATTCGCCTTCATCTTCGGCGTCCTGCCGCTCGCCATCGCCACCGGCCCCGGCGCCGAGATGCGCCAGTCGCTCGGCACCGCCGTCTTTTCGGGCATGCTCGGCGTGACGATCTTCGGCCTGTTCCTGACGCCGGTCTTCTACGTCGTGCTGCGCGGCTGGCGCCGCAGCCGGCCGGCCGAAACGCCGGCCGAGGCCGTCCCAGCAGAGAGGGAAACGGTTTGAAACGACAGGTCAGGTGGAAAACAGATGCACCTGGCCCTGCCAGAAACGGGCGGCGGTGAGCTTGCCGCTGCGATAGGCGCGGGTATCGAGATTGAGCCGCCTCCGCCGGATATCAGGCTCGTCGTTCGGCGTATGGCCGTGGACGACGAGCTTCGGCAGGGGCACCCTGCTCTCAAGGAAGCGGTGGCGGATGAGGACCATATCCTCGTCCGTCTGTGCGGCAAGCGGCAGCGTCGGATCGATGCCGGCATGCACGAAGACCACATGGGGCGTGTCCAGCATCACGGGCATCGCCCGCATGAAATCGATATGCGTGCGCGGCAGCGAATGACGGATGAAAGCGTCCAGCTTCGCGCCGGACGGGAAGATCAGCGGCAGATGCTCCGGATCGAGGCCATAGGACTTGAGCAGTTCCGCCGAGCCCATCCGCATCCAGTCGTCAAAGGAAGCCCAGCCGTCGATATAGTCGAGCATGGCGATTTCATGATTGCCGACAAGGCAGATGCGCTCGAAACCATCGGGCAGCGGGTCCATCAAATGGCTGATGACCTGCGCCGATTCCGGACCGCGGTCGATATAATCGCCGAGCATCACGATCAGCTTGCGCCCCGGCAGCCGCGCGCCATCGCTCAGGATCGCCTCCTCGGCTTTCACGAGCAGATCGTACCGGCCGTGAACATCGCCGATCGCATAAGTCGGGATATCGGCGATTTCAAGCGTCGGACGCGGTCTCGGCTGGCGCCCCATTTTCCAAACCTCGCTGTCGCGGGCGAGAGAGTCGCTCATCATGTGTCTCGATCAGATTGTCCCTAGTTGGCCCTAAGTAGAGCAGAGGACAAGCCGATCAAGTTGGTAAGAAAATTCAAAGCTTTCGGGTTTCGTAGAAAAACCGGCCTTATCATTCGAGGAGCAATCCCTCACTCCTGTAGCCATCGAGGAAGAGTGACCGATGGGAACGGTATCGCAGTTTCAAGATAGCCTCAGGCCTCCCGCGCATCGCATCGAAAGCGAAGAAGAGGCGATATCGACGGCCCGCGATCTCGCCGCCGCATTCCGGCGCCAGGCGAGCGAACGTGATATCAACCGCATCCTGCCGCATGCCGAATTCGACGCGCTGTCGGCATCGGGGCTGACGGCAATCACCGTTCCGCCCGAATATGAAGGGCTCGACGTGTCGAACGCCCTGCTCGCCGAGATCGTGGCGATCATCGCCGAGGGCGACGCCTCGATCGGCGAGGGGCTGGAAAACCATTTCTGCGTGCTGGAGACGCTGCGCATCCAGGCCTCGGAGGATCTGAAGGCATCGCTGTTTGCCCGCGCGCTGCTCGGCGACCGCTTCGCCGCCGCAACTATCGCCGAGGGCGCCGAACTATCGGCCGAAGGGCCGGGTTATCACCTCAGCGGGCGCACACGGCAGGCGCCCGGCATCCTCTTCGCCGATTGGATCGCCGCTGCCGCCACCGCCCCGCCCAGCCGCCCGGTCACGCTCTACCTCGCATGCGCCCACGAAGGCATCCAGGTTGTCGACGATTGGGACGGCTTCGGCCAGCGCACGAACGGATCGGCGACAGCGATCGTCGGCCAGTTCCACGTCAATGCCGATACGATCGCGCCTGCCCCCTCCTTCGAATATTCGACCGGCGTCTCGCTCGCCCTGCTGCTCAAGGCCGGCGTGAGCCTCGGCATCGCGCGCGCCGCATGGACGGACCTGTTGAACACGATCGGCGACCGCACCACCGTCCTCGCACGGCTCGGCGAACACGCCATGCGCATCGAAACGACGGCGGCAGCCCTGGAACGGGCCGGACGCAAACTCGACATCGCTCAGGTCAATCCTGTGGAAGCCGCGATGGCGGACGCGCACTTCTCCACGTCGGCGGCCGCGATCGCCGCCGGCGAAACGGCGCTCGCCACTGCAAACGCGCTGTTCGAACTTGCCGGGCAAACATCGGCCGGCATCGGGCTCAATCTCGACCGCCATTGGCGCAACGCCCGCATCCATGCGCTGTCGCTGCCGAGGGATAGACTGCTGCGCACGGCCGGAGACTATATGGCAAAGCCCCGCGGGACCTGACGTCATCCGGCACTGCGCCGCGGTTTTGGGTGGAAATCAGCAGATCAGCGGGCGGCGGAAATCGGAAATTCTTCCTTCTCGGCTTCGATGCGGCCGCCGTCGGAAACGAATTGTTCCAGGCTCATATTGTCGAGAATGGCGGCGATCGCGTCCCGGACATCGGTCATCGAGCGCCGCACCTGACAGGTTTCCGGATCGGCGCAGTCGTCGCAGGCCTCGAAAGCCGTGCGGCTGGCGCAGCGGATCGGCGCCAATGGGCCGTCCAATGTGCGGATGACGTGGCCGATGCGGATTTCGGAGGCCGGCCGCGACAGGGAATAGCCCCCGCCCGGTCCCTTCTTCGAGCGCAGGATGCCGACATTGCGCAGTTCGAGCAGGATCGTATCGAGGAACTTCTTCGGGATATTGTTGCGTGACGCGATGTCGTTGATGAAGGCGGTTTCTCCCGGCGCCAGCCGCGCCAGATCGACCAGCGCCTTCAGCCCGTATTTTCCCTTTTTCGTCAGCATCGTCGTCGCCTTGTGGAAATCGCAGTATTCACCCTGCCCAATAGCAGGCAAATAGCGCCAAAAGCGTGAACATACAATAAAATAGCTATTATTTATAGCTTATATTGGCAACGCCCACAACCGAACCCGCAACTCTACAAAGAACCGGCTGCCGTCAACCACGCTCAGATCGTCTTCAGCATGCCGCCGTCGACGAAATAGGTCGAGCCGATGCAGTAGCTCGCACGCTCCGAACTCAGGAAGACGAAGACGTTTGCCAGTTCCTCCGGCGTGCCGAAGCGTTTGGAAGCGGCGTGTTCGTTGGCGACGCTCTGCAGGTAGCCTTCCCAGTTGCCGCCGCTTTCGGCCGTCAGCTGCTTGGCGGTCTTGATCCAGTCGGGCGTCAGGATCAGCCCGGCATTGACGCAGTTGACGCGGATATTGTCCTGGATGAGTTCGGTCGAGAGCGTCTTCGAAAACATCATCAGCGCCGATTTGCTGACATTGTAGATCGGTTCGTACCACAGCGGCTGGACGGCGCAGATCGAGGCATTGTGCAGGATCACCCCGCCGCCGCGTTTCTTCATCTGCGGCGCGATGCCGCGCGCAAGCCTGACGGCGGCCATCACATGCAGGTCCCAATAGGCCTGCCACTTCTCGTCCGGCGCCTCCATGACGGTCTCGTTCGATCCGGTGCCGGCGTTGTTGATGAGGATATCGGCGCCGCCCTTTTCGGCAGCCGCCGCAATGATCGCCTCGGTTCCCGCAGCCGTCGCAACGTCGGCAACGACGGCGGTGGCGCTGACGCCGAATTTCTCGGCAATGCGGGCGGCCTCCGCTTCCAGCCGTTCGCCACCGCGGGCCGCCAGCACGAGGTCCGCACCCTCAGCCGCCAGCCCCTCGGCGATCGCCAGCCCGATGCCGACAGACGCGCCCGTTATGACGGCGATCTTTCCCTTCAATCCCAGATCCATGTCTTCCTCCCGAAGCGGCCAGCGACCCCGACCATATAGGACGAGTGTTCCGCCAATGAATCCGGGCGTCAAGCACCCAAACGCCTCTTGCGGCAGGCTCCGTTCTGTCGCAGCCTGCATCCGCACCGGGAGGAATTTTCATGCGACGTTATTCAGCCTGCATCGAATGGCTGTTTGCCGAAGGTGGCGACAGCTTTCCCGACCGCATCCGCCGCGCCCATGCCGGCGGCCTGACGGCGGTCGAATTCTGGCGCTGGACCGACAAGGATCTGGACGCGATCGAGGTGGCGCTGAAGGAAACCGGTGTCGTCGTCACCAGCCTCGTCGCCGAGCCGATGATCGCGCTGACCGATGCCGCCAACCAGCAGGCTTGGCTGAAGGGCCTTGCCGAATCCGTCACTGTTGCCAAGCGTCTCGGCGCGCCGGTGTTGATTGCCCAGGCCGGCGACGATCTCCCCGGCCGCAGCCGTGAAGAACAGCGCAAGGCGCTCACCGAAACACTGAAAGCGGGCGCCGATATCCTGAAAGGCAGCGGCGTGCGGCTCGGCGTCGAGCCGCTCAACATCCGCATCGACCATGTCGGCTATTTCCTCGATTCGACCCGCGAAGGCCTCGACATCGTCGACGACGTCGCCCACCCCGAGATCGGCATCGTCTACGACATCTACCATTCCGCCGTGATGGGCGAACGCACCGAAGCCGTGCTGGACGGCCGTCTCGACCGTGTTTTCCACGTCCATGTCGCCGATCATCCCGGCCGCAACGAGCCGGGCTCCGGCGGCATCGACCTCGCCCATCGCCTCAACTGGATCTTCGCCAACGGCTATGACGGCGCCGTCGGCCTGGAATACCGGCCGACCACATCCGGCGCGGACGCGGTCAGTGCCGCGATTGCCTCGCTCGGCGGCTAGGCTGGACCGGCTTCCGCGAAGGCTTCGAGCTCCGGGTCGAATTCGACCTCGACGACATTGTTGAAAACGGCGGTCGCCAGCATGATGCCGGCAAAGGCAACGAGATCGACGAGCGCCTTGGTCTCGTAGCGCTCTTTCAGCTCCGCCCAGAGATCGGCCGGAACGGCGTTGGAATCGGCGACAACAGCCCTGCCGAAGGCGGCGAGCAGCGCTTCCGCCCGGGAAAGCTCCAGTGCGTCGGGATTAAAACCCTTGTTGATCAGGGCACGGCGAAAGAAGGTGATGGCGATCTTCGATTTCGCCGCCTTCGAGATCGCAAGCGAGAAGATCCAGATCTCCCGGTCGCTGATGACCGGATCCAGCTCGGCCCGCAGCGTGAACCATTCGGCGTAGATGCGATGGGCGACCGGCGAATGCAGCAGCGTCCGCTTCATGTTGGTCATGCGCCCGCGCAGCCTGATTTCCTCGTCATGCGCGGCCCGAACCTCTGGCGAAGCGGTATCGTAATCGATCTGCGGGAGATGGCTCATTGGCTCCTCCTTCTGATGCCTGAGGTAAATCCGCTTGGCCATCGTGCGGCTCCCGCCTAGATTGATCAAATCCAAGCTGGAGGCAAGGCATGAGCGGCGACCACGAGCATTCTCACATCGACTGGCGCGAACATGGCGTCAAGGTCATTCCCGGCAATTCGCTCGATCCGAACACCGCACAGACACCGGGCATGAACCGCGCCACCGCGATCAACCATGCGCGCGCCGGCGCCGAGAAGATCTGGGCCGGCACGGTGACGATCCATGCCAATGCCAAGACCGGCGCCCACCATCACGGCGATCTCGAAAGCATCATCTACGTCGTCAAGGGCAAGGCCCGCATGCGCTGGGGCGAGCATCTGGAATATACGGCCGAGGCCGGCCCCGGCGATTTCATCTACGTCCCGCCTTATGTGCCGCACCAGGAGATCAATGCCAGCCGCGACGAGACGCTGGAATGCGTGCTCGTCCGCTCAGGCCAGGAACCGGTCGTCGTCAACCTGGATATCGAACCGGTCGAGAAACCGGAAGACGTCCCCTGGATCGATCCCATCCACCGCTGACGCCGCTCAGGCGTGAACGGCGCCGGCGCTGTTCATGGCGGGGTTCTCGATGATCCGGCCGGTGTCGGCGGCATAGAGGTGGATCGCATTGTGATCGATCGCGATGCCGATCGGATCACCCGATTTCACCGTCACCGCCTCGGTCAGCGCCACGGCAAAGGGCAGCCCGTCGAAATCGGCGTGAACGACGCGGCTTGCGCCGAGCTCTTCGATGAAATCGGCCGTTGCCACCAATGCGCCGGGCGCATCCGGCGCGACCAGCCGGGCAGCCTCGGCGCGCATGCCGAGCACGACGCGTTTGCCCTTCAGCGGTGCGGCGCGTTCGCGCGGGAGCGCAATTTTGCGGCTCTGGTCGTAGACGAAGACGCCTTCATCGTTGATCGTGCCTTCGAGCAGGTTCATCGCCGGCGTGCCGACGAAACCGGCGACGAAGCGCGAGACCGGATGATGATAGACCTCTTCCGGCGTGCCGACCTGCTCCACCCTGCCGCCGTTCATCACCACCAGCCGGTCGGCCAGCGTCATCGCCTCGGTCTGGTCGTGCGTGACGAAGATCGAGGTGGCGCCGAGGCGCCGGTGGAGGCGGCGGATTTCGGCGCGCATGGCGATGCGCAGCTTGGCATCGAGGTTCGACAGCGGCTCGTCGAAGAGGAACACCTTCGGCTCGCGGATCATCGCGCGCCCCATGGCGACGCGCTGACGCTGGCCGCCGGAAAGAACGGCGGGGCGGCGGTCGAGGAAAGGTTCGAGGCTGAGCGCCTTGGCGACTTCGGCGATGCGCCGATTGCGCTCCGCCTTCGCGACGCCCGCGACCTTCAAGGCGTAGCCGATATTCTCGGCGACCGTCATATGCGGATAGAGCGCGTAGTTCTGGAACACCATGGCGCAGCCGCGCTCGCGCGGCTCCAGCTTGTTGACGACGCGGCCATCTATGGCGATTTCGCCGCCGCTGATTTCCTCCAGGCCGGCGATCATGCGCAGCAGCGTGGACTTGCCGCAGCCGGAGGGGCCGAGGATGACGATGAATTCGCCGGACTGGATCTCCAGATCGACGCCATGAACGACGGGATGTTTGCCGTAGCTCTTCTTCACATCACGGATTGAGATGGGTGCCACAGGACTGTTCCTTCACTTCTCGGTGGAGATGAGGCCACGCACGAACCAGCGCTGCATCAGGATGACGAGCACCAGCGGCGGCGACATGATGATAAGTGTGCCTGCCATGGCGACGTTCCAGTCGGGCAGGCCGAATTCGGACGGGATGAGGGTCTTGAGCTGCGTCACCGCAATGCCGAAATTCGGATCGGTGGTGACGAGCAGCGGCCAGAGATACTGGTTCCAGGCCCAGACGAACATGATGGTGAAGAGCGCGATCATGTTGGAGCGCGACAGCGGCAGCAATATATCGATGAAGAAGCGGACGGCGCCGGCGCCGTCCATCTTCGTGGCCTCGGCGAGCTCGTCGGGAACGGTCAGGTAGAACTGGCGGTAGAGGAAAGTGCCGGTCGCGGTGGCGACGAGCGGCGCCACGAGGCCGGTATAGGAATTCAGCAGGCCCCATTCGAGCTTGATCTGGATGCCGGACACCCAGGCGACGAGCGCGGTAATTCCCGTGATATCGAGGATCGTCTGGAACGGCGCCAGCGCATTGGCAGCAATCGAATAGGTCGGCACGATGCGGACTTCGAGCGGCAGCATCAGCGTGATGAAGATGATCCAGAAGATCAGATACCGGCCGCGGAAACGGAAATAGACGATCGAGAAGGCCGCCATCGCGGAAAGGATGACCTTGCCGGCGGCGACCGACGTGGCGAAGATGATGCTGTGAAGCAGCTTGTTGCCGAGATCGGCGCGCACCCAGGCTTCATGCGCGTTTTCCCAGAAATGCGAGCTCGGCATCAGCGGCAACGGCACGCGATTGACCGTCTCCAGATCGAGCGTCGATGCGATGATGACGATGGCGAAAGGCAGAAGCGCGATCACCATACCGAGCGCCAGGAGCGTGTAGCAGACGAAATTGAATATCGGCGTGCGTTCGATCATGTCCGCGACCTCACTTGTAATGCACGCGCCGCTCGATGAAGCGGAACTGGAAAATGGTGAGAAGGACGACGAGCGCCATGAGGATGATCGACTGGGCGGCGGCGCCGGAATAATCGAGCCCCCTGAAGCCGTCGAAATAGATCTTGTAGACCATGAGTTCCGTCGCGCGGGCCGGGCCGCCCTGCGTCATGACGTCGACGATACCGAAAGAATCCTGGAAGCTTTCGGTGATGTTGATGACGAGCAGGAAAAACAAGGTCGGCGTCAAGAGCGGCAGTTGGAGGTCCCACATGCGGCGCAACGGCCCCGATCCATCCATGGCGGCCGCTTCGATCAGCGAGCGGGGGATGCCCTGGAGAGCGGAGAGGAAGAAGATGAAGTTATAGCCGATATATTTCCAGGAAAAGGCGACGATGACGGCGATCATCGCGTCCTTGCCGTCGAGCGCCGGGTTCCAGAGGCCCGGCCAGACCTGATTGATGACGGAGAGAAGGCCGGCCTCCGGCGCCAGGATGAAGCGGAAGGCGAGACCGAGAGCGGGAGCGGCGATCGCGTAAGGCCAGATGAAGACCGACCGGTAGATTTTGTGGCCGCGCAGTTCACGATCCGTCAAAAGCGCCAGGATGAGCGCCAGCCCCATGGCAATGATCGTCGAGCTGAAGCCGAAGACCATGCTGCGGGTAATCGATTCCCAATAGATCGGGTCGCTGAGCAGCAGTTTGAAATTGTCGAAGCCGACCCAGGCGTTGCCGCCGCCCCATGGCTGCTCGAGCGTGAAAGCCCAATAGAGCGCCTGCGCGCTCGGCCAATAGAAGAAGACGAAGATCAGCAACAGCATCGGGAATGCGAAGAGCAGTCCGATCGTCGTCGAGGAGAAAGTGACGCGCTTTTCCATGGGTGGTCGTTTTCGCCCAGATTTGCTTTAGGCGCGGGCAACAGCTTTGCATCCGCGACCGATGAGAGAGCTTACAAAGACACACCCGGCGCGCGCAAGGCGGCCGGGTGCGGCTGATATCGGACGATCAGGGAAGCTGAACGTTCTTGTAGGTCTGCTGGAAGCGGCGCAGGAGCTGGTTGCCGCGATCGGCAGCCGAGTCGAGCGAAGCCTGGACGTCGGCATTGTTGACGAAGATCGCCTGCAGGCCGTTGGCGATCTCGGTGCGGACCTGCAGCAGGCCGCCGAGACGAATGCCCTTGGCGGCAGCGTCGCCGGCCGGGGAAATGGTCAGGCTCTGAATGGCGAGTTCACGGCCGGCATAGGGAGCCTTGTCGTAGAAGCCCTGCTTCTTCAGATATTCGAAGCCGGAGTTACGGACCGGGATATAGCCGGTAACGGTCGACCAGGTGAGAGCTTCTTCCGGCTTTGCGATGAAGTTGAAGAAGGCAGCAGCGGCCTTGTATTCGGCGTCGGAATGGCCCTGCAGAACCCAGAGCGAAGCGCCGCCGACATAAGAGCTGTGACGGGTTGCGTCACCGTAGGTCGGGAGCATGGCAACGCCCCAGTTCATGCCTTGCTTGGCGGTGCGGCCGATATTGCCGTGGTCGCCGACCGAGGTCAGGATGACCTGGCAGTCGCCGGCGGCGAACGCTTCGACGAAGGTCTGGCCGACGGCCTTGTTCTTGATGACGGCGAGCTTGTTGTCGTACCAGGACTTGAGGTCCTTGATGTAGCTGACGAGAAGCGGGTTCTTGTTGAATACCAGCTCGGCGTCGAGGCCTTCGAAACCGTTCTTCTTCGTGGCGATCGGTTCGCCGTTTACGGCTTCGAACTGCTCGACGTACTGCCAGATTTCGTTGCTGGAAATGTCGAAGGCGAGCGGGCATGCATAGCCGGCGTCCTTCAGAGCCTTGAAGTCTTCACCCGCTTCCTTCCAGGTCGCCGGAGCATGATCCTTGCCGATCTTGGCGAAAGCATCCTTGTTCCAGTAGAGCAGAGCGGTCGAGGAGTTGAAGGGGAAGGAATACATCTCGCCCTTCGACGTGGCGTAGTAGCCTGATATACCCGAGAAGTAGTCGTTCCAGTCGACGGTGTAGCCCATGTCGGCCATCAGCTTGTTGGCCGGGTAGTAGGCGCCGGAGAGCATGATGTCGAGCGTGCCGGCGTCGGAAACCTGCGCGATGGTCGGCTGCTTGCCGGCGCGGAAGGCGGCAATCGTGTTCTGCAGGGAAGCGTCATAGCTGCCCTGGCTGGTGCAGACGACTTCGTAATCGGCCTGCGACTGGTTGAAGCGATCGCACTGTTCCTGGACACGCTTTGCGATGTCACCGGAATTGCCGAACCAGAAGTCAATCTTGGTCTTTTCGGCGGCGGCAGCGGGGCCAGCAAGAAACGCTGTAGCGAGAAGGGCGCCGACGGCGCCGAGAAGCTTGGCTTGCATGAGAACCTCGAACGTAAAAGGGACGCGCAGTTTTAGCGCACGCCCATTTAGCTCGTTCAAATTGCCCCTGCCAATGAATATTACATGACATGAAATGTTCGAATTCTAGTTGTCACAAAAACGACATACAATCGTTATTCGCAAATACGGAAAAAATATTTAGAGAATATTTGCAAAGGCTCTAAATATATTGAAAAATCTATGCATTTATATTCGAATAACCGTCATTTTCGGGAATGTGCAATATTTAATTATATTACAGGGAAACACCTCTATTCGCGCAGCCCGCGACAAGGAAACTTGCAAAAACATTCGGATTTTTGCCTTTGCACTGCTGTGCAACGTCCGGTTTCAGCCCAAAATCAGAGGGAATCCTTCAAAATGGCCGCAAACCGCGGATCGAATGCACGGCTGATCGGCCCGGCGGCCGCTCCGAGCGCCACCGACCAGGGATCGGCCATGCCGGGCTGCAGGCGCGGCAGCGTCCGGCCGCGCCTTTCGGCGATCGAGGGCAGCAGCGGGCCGATCGCCGCAATCAACCTCTTCACCAGGGCTTCCGGCGCACTGCCGCAGAGGATCACCGTCTGCGGATCGAAGACCGTTTCGATGAGATGGATACTCCAGCGCAGATCCGCCGCCGCCGCCCCGATCCAGGCCTCGATTCTCGGATCGCCGCTGGAAGCGAGGTCGTTGATACGCGCATGGAGATCGGGATCGGCCGGATCGGCCGACAGGTGCTGGTAGAGCGAGGCGAGCGAAGCGCGGTGTTCGAGCGGCGTCGTTTTACCGTCGGCAAAGAGCAGCGCCATGCCGATCTCGCCGGCATTGCCGTTAGCGCCGCGATAGAGCTCGCCGTGCAGGATGAGGCCGGCGCCGATGCCGTAGCCGACGAAAAGGCAGACGGCATGGTCGAGGCCGTGGGCGGCTCCGACCATGCGCTCGGCGGTCGCCGCCGCCGCGGCATCATTCTGCAGGCCGACATCGAGCCCGGTGCCGGCGCTCAGCGTTTCCAGCAGCGGAAATTTCTGCCAGGCCTCCATCATCCAGGGATCGTCGCCGCTGCCGTCCACACCGAAAGGACCAGGCATCGCGGCGCCGAGGCCGACCAGACGTTTTTCCGACTGCTGGACGATCCCGGCAAGCCTGGAACGCACGCCGGCGACGAGATCGAGAATGACCTTGGCTCCCGTCGACGGACCTCCTCTGGGCAGACCGGCTTCCGCGCGCACGAGAACGCTGCCGACGAGATCGACGGCGACCGCCCGCGTCACATGCCGGTCGATCTGCAGGCCGATCGCGAAAGCCCCTTCGGGCACCAGGCCATAGGGTGTCGAGGGCTGGCCCCTGCCCTTGCGCACCGCCTCCTGCGAACTGACGAGGCCGTCGCGCTCGAGCTCCTCGATGATATTCGACACCGTCTGCTTGGTGAGCCGCGTCGCCCGCGCCAGATCGGCGCGCGAGAGCGCACCGTTGATCCTCAGGGCATCGATCATCACGCGCCTGTTATGGGCGCTGGTGCCTTCGTGGTTGGTGCCGCTCTTGGCCCGGATCGGCCTGACGTCATTCATGTGCAATTGCCTCTTGACTCCAATAGAATGTTGGCGAAGTAATAAGTCAAGACATTTGACTTATTAAGGGACCGGAGAGTTCCAGGGAACGCGGGAAGCCGTACAGGGCCTCCAGCGACGCTCCGAGATGACAAGCCGGCACGTTTTTTTTTCACGCGTGCCTTCTCGAAAACCGATGGCGGCAAAACCGCCCTCGGCCATGCGTAAATTTCAAAAACTGGAGGCTGCAATGCAGAAATCTTTTAACAAGACGCTTTTGGGTGCGGCCTTGATCGGCGCATCCTTTGCCCCGCATGCTTTCGCCGAAACGACGCTGAACGCGCTCTTCATGGCGCAGGCCGCCTACAGCGAGGCCGACGTGCGCGCCATGACCGACGCCTTCGCCAAGGCGAACCCCGATATCAAGGTCAATCTCGAATTCGTTCCCTATGAAGGCCTGCACGACAAGACGGTGCTGGCGCAGGGTTCCGGCGGCGGTTACGACGTCGTCCTCTTCGACGTCATCTGGCCGGCCGAATACGCCACCAACAAGGTGCTGGTCGACGTCTCCTCCCGCATCACCGACGAGATGAAGAAGGGCGTGCTGCCGGGCGCCTGGACCACAGTGCAGTATGACGGCAAATATTACGGCATGCCGTGGATCCTCGACACCAAATACCTGTTCTACAACAAGGAGATCCTGGAGAAGGCCGGCATCAAGGCCCCGCCGAAGACCTGGGACGAGCTGGCCGAACAGGCAAAGACGATCAAGGACAAGGGCCTGCTCGCCACCCCGATCGCCTGGAGCTGGTCGCAGGCCGAAGCCGCCGTCTGCGACTACACCACGCTCGTCAGCGCCTATGGCGGCGATTTCCTGAAGGACGGCAAGCCCGCCTTCCAGGCCGGCGGCGGCCTCGACGCGCTGAAATACATGGTCGCGAGCTACGCATCCGGCCTGACCAACCCGAACTCCAAGGAGTTCCTGGAAGAAGACGTCCGCAAGGTCTTCCAGAACGGCGATGCGGCCTTCGCGCTGAACTGGACCTACATGTACAACATGGCCAACGACCCGAAGGACAGCAAGGTCGCGGGCAAGGTCGGCGTCGTGCCGGCGCCTGGGGTGGCCGGCAAGAGCGAGGCTTCGGCCGTCAACGGCTCGATGGGCCTCGGCATCACCTCGGCAAGCCAGCATCCCGACGAGGCCTGGAAGTACATTACCTTCATGACCTCGCAGGCCACGCAGAACGCCTATGCCAAGCTCAGCCTGCCGATCTGGGCATCCTCCTATGAGGACCCCACTGTCACCAAGGGCCAGGAAGAGCTGATCTCCGCCGCCAAGGTCGGCCTCGCCGCCATGTATCCGCGCCCGACGACGCCGAAATATCAGGAGTTGTCGACCGCGCTGCAGCAGGCGATCCAGGAATCCCTGCTCGGCCAGTCCTCTCCCGAGGACGCGCTGAAGTCGGCCGCCGAAAACAGCGGGCTCTGAGCCCGGCATGGAACCCCGGGCGGCGCCCTTCGTCGCCCGGCCTCCTCTCTTGTGAATGAAAAGGGTCGCCTCGATGTCGGGCACTTGGCTGACAACCCGCGCGTGGCTTTTGATGCTGCCGCTTCTCGTGGTCATGATCTCGGTGATCGGCTGGCCTCTGGTCGATACCGTCGGCCTCTCCTTCACCGATGCCAAGCTCGTCGGGACCGAGGGCAGCTTCGTCGGCATCGACAATTACGTGAAGATGCTCTCCGGCTCGAATTTCCAGCGCACGCTCATCACCACCGCATGGTTCGCGATCGTCTCGGTCGCCGCCGAAATGGTGATCGGCGTCCTGGCCGCCCTGCTGCTGAACCAGCAATTTCGCGGCCGCACCGCGCTGCGCGCCTTGATGATCCTGCCCTGGGCGCTGCCGACCGTCGTCAACGCCACGCTCTGGCGGCTGATCTACAATCCGGAATACGGCGCGCTGAACGCCGCGCTGACCCAGCTCGGCCTGCTCGACGCCTATCGTTCCTGGCTCGGCGAACCGGGCACGGCGCTCGCCGCTCTCATCGTCGCCGACTGCTGGAAGAATTTTCCCTTAGTGGCGCTGATCGCGCTCGCCGCACTCCAGGCCGTGCCGCGCGACATCACCGCCGCCTCGCTCGTCGACGGCGCCGGTCCTTTTGCCCGCTTCCGTTTCGTCATCCTGCCCTATCTCGCCGGTCCGCTGATGGTGGCGCTGGTGCTGCGCACGATCGAAGCCTTCAAGGTGTTCGACATCATCTGGGTCATGACCCGTGGCGGGCCGGCGAACAGCACCCGCACGCTCTCGATCCTGGTCTATCAGGAAGCCTTCTCCTTCCAGCGCGCGGGCTCGGGCGCATCGCTCGCCCTGATCGTCACGCTGCTGGTGACGCTGCTCGCCGCCGGCTACGCCGCGCTCGTGCGCAAGACCGCCGGGAGTGCCGCCTGATGGAACGCCGGAGCCCGCTCTTCTCAGCCTTCATACACCTCTCGGCGCTGCTGCTTGCCGCCGTCATCCTGGCGCCGATCCTGTGGCTCTTCGTCATGAGCATTGCGCCGGCCGCAGATCTTGCCGCCAAGCCGCTGCGCTGGTGGCCTCAGGCCGTCGATTTCTCGCGATACCAAATGCTGCTGTCGACACTCGAAAACAGCGCCGGCGCCGCCTTCACCTCGTCGCTGCGCAACAGCATCGAGGTGGCCGGCATGGCGACGATCGCCGCCATCGCGCTCGCCATTCCGGCCGGCTGGGCCGTGTCGCGCACGCCTTCCGTCGGCTGGTCGCTGTCGATGGTGATCGCCACCTACATGCTGCCGCCGGTGGCGCTTGCCGTACCCCTCTATATGGGCCTCTCCCATCTCGGCATGCTGAACAACGTCTTCGGCCTCGCCCTCGTCTATTTGACGATCCTGGCGCCCTTCACCACCTGGCTGATGAAATCAGGCTTCGATTCCATCCCGCGCGAGATCGAGTCCGCCGCGATGATCGACGGCGCCAGCCTGTTCCAGACGCTCCGGATCATCACGCTGCCGCTCGCCGCCCCGGTGGTCGCGACCTCGAGCCTCTTCGCATTCCTGCTTGCCTGGGATGAATTCTTCTATGCGCTGCTCTTCACCTCGGACCAGCGCGCCAAGACGCTGACCGTCGCCATTGCCGATCTCGCCGGCGGCCGCGTTTCCGATTACGGATTGATCGCCACGGCAGGCGTGCTCGCCGCCCTGCCCCCAGTGCTGATCGGTCTCGTCATGCAACGCGCCCTGATTTCGGGGCTCACCAGCGGCGGCGTCAAGGGATGAACATGACAACAGAAAGAACCCGGCCCGCCGGGCTTGCGGCGATCGATAGCGAAATGGCCCGCCAGCACGCCGATGCGATCGCCTCCTACAAAACGGCCGGGCCGATGGCGGCGAGAGCCGCCGCCTCGCTTGAGAAAACCGGCCGCCTGCTTCTGCTCGGCATGGGCGGTTCGCATGCCGTCAACCGCGCCGTCGAGCCGCTCTATCGCGCGCTCGGCATCGATGCCGTCGCCCTGCCGCTCTCCGAACAGCTCGGCCAGCCGCTGCCGGTCGCCGGCAGGACGATCTTCGTCACCTCGCAATCCGGCGAAAGCGCCGAAGTCCTGCGCTGGTTCAACGAGACCGGCGGCACGGAGGAAACCTTCGGCCTCACCCTCGAAGCCGGTTCTTTCCTCGCAAGAACCGCCCCCTCGCTGGTCGGCAGCGGCGGCACCGAACTCGCCTTTGCCGCCACCCGCAGCCTGACGGTGACCTTCGCCCTGCACCTGGCAATCCTTTCAGCCCTTGGCGAAGATCCCACGACCGCATTTGCCGCCCTCGGGGCTCCTGAAGAGCATGACATCACAGCCGCGCTCGCGGCACTCGAAAACGTCGCGACCGTCGTCACCTCGGGCCGCCGGCTGCAGGGTGTCGCCGAGGCTCTGGCGCTCGGATTGACGGAGCTGTCGCGCCGCCCCTGCTTTTCGCTCGAAGGCGGTCAGCTGCGCCATGGCCCGATGGAGATGCTCGGGCCTGAGATCGGCGTCGTGCTGTTTCGCGGCCAGGACGAGACGGCCGGCCTCGTTACCATCATGGCGAATTCCGCCGTTGAAACCGGCGCCCCGGTCGTCCTGTTCGATGCGTCCGGGCAGGAACCGGTCGCCGGCGCGGTGACGATCCGTTTCGCCCCGGCAACCGGCCTTGCCGCGATCTTCGCCATGCTGCCGGTCGCCCAGCGGCTGATGATCGCCTTTGCCGATGCCCGCGTCGAGAATGCCGGAACACCGGTCCGTTCAACCAAGATTACCCGGAGCGAATGAATGCGGCCGCTTGCAGTCATCGGAAACGTCAACGTCGACCTGATCCTCGGACCGGCTGCCCCCTGGCCGAAAGCCGGGACGGAGATCATCGTCGACCATGACGAACTCAGGGTCGGCGGCTCCGCCGGCAACAGCGCTCTCGCCTGGCAGGCGCTCGGCATCGAATTCGAGATCGCCGCCAATATCGGCAGCGACCAGTTCGGCCGCTGGCTCGCCGAAGCCTTCGGCCACCGCTCCGAGAATTGGCCGGTACGCCCCGAGAGAACGACGCTCTCCGTCGGCATCACCCATCCCGACGGCGAACGCACCTTTTTCACGACGACCGGCCATCTGCCGCGCTTCAGCCTCGCGGATGTCTTCGCCGTCCTCGACGGCGAAAGGCTCCGGGGCGGCTACGCGCTTCTCTGCGGCGCGTTTCTGACCGACGATCTGGCAAAGGAATATGACGCCTTCTTCGACTGGGCCGACAGCCATGGCATCACCGTCGCGCTCGACACCGGCTGGCCGCTCGACGGCTGGACGGACAAGAATTGTGCGGCGACACGCGCCTGGCTTTCGCGCAGCCGCATCGCGTTGCTGAACGAGGTCGAGACGACCACCCTTGCCGGCGTCGGCGACCCGATCGAGGCTGCCCGTGAAATCCGGTCGCATATGCCGGAAGGCGCAATCGTCGTCGTCAAACGCGGCCCGGACGGCGCCGTCGCGATCGGGCCGGACGGCGTCCCGGTGTCGGTGGCCGCACCCGTCGTCAAGGTCGTCGATACGATCGGCGCCGGCGATGTCTTCAACGCCGCCTTCCTCGCCGCGCTCGCGGACGGCAAGCCTCTGGCCGCCTGCCTCGCGTCAGGAACCGAGGTCGCCTCGCGCGCCATCTCCACTCTTCCCCGCAGCTACGGCGCCCCGTCATCGCTTCAGGAGCCCGTGCGATGAGCGCGCTCGATATCCAGAACATCCGCAAGACCTATGGCGAGGTCGAGACGCTGAAAGGCATCGACATCTCCTTGGAAAGCGGTGAATTCCTCGTGCTGCTCGGCTCGTCGGGCTGCGGCAAGTCCACGCTGCTCAACATCATTGCCGGCCTTGCGGAGGCGACCAGCGGCGATATCAGCATCGCAGGGCGTTCGGTACTCGGTGTGCATCCGAAGGACCGCGACATCGCCATGGTCTTTCAATCCTATGCGCTCTATCCCAATCTGACGGTGCACCGGAACATCGGCTTCGGCCTGGAAATGCGGAAAGTTCCGGCGCCCGAGCGCGACAAAGCGGTGCGCGATGCGGCCAAGCTCCTGCAGATCGAAAATCTCCTCGATCGTAAGCCGAGCCAGCTTTCCGGCGGCCAGCGCCAGCGCGTCGCGATCGGCCGCGCGCTGGTGCGCAAGCCGGAGGTGTTCCTCTTCGACGAGCCGCTCTCCAATCTCGACGCCAAGCTGCGTATGGAGATGCGCACCGAGATCAAGCGGCTGCACCAGATGCTGAAGACAACGGTGGTCTATGTTACCCATGACCAGATCGAGGCGATGACGCTTGCAAGCCGCATCGCCGTCATGCGCGACGGCCGCATCGAACAGCTCGGAACACCGGAGGAGATCTACAACCACCCGGCAACGCTCTATGTCGCCACCTTCGTCGGCGCGCCGCCGATGAACCTGTTGAAAGCAACGGTGCGTGACGGCCGGCTGATGCTTTCAGGCGCCGATGCCGGCCTGCCCCTGCCCGCCCGCTTCCGCGAAGCGGCCGGCAATGGCCGCGACCTGATCCTCGGCATCCGTCCGGAGGCGCTCCGCCTGGACGGCGCCGGCCCTTCGATCGAGGCCACCCTTGAGGTCGCGGAGCTGACCGGCCCGGAACTCGTCGTCACCGCCTTGACGGGAAACCAACGCCTGATGGCCTGCCTGCCGCCGCGCACGCCGATCCGTGACGGCGAGACACTCACCCTCTTCTTCGACGAGGAGGCGATGCACCTCTTCGATCCGCAAACCGGTCTCAGCTGCCTGCGCGAGCGATAGGACGAAACGGATCGCTCCTTCAATTCGCCGCGTCGGCGGGCTTCCGCTTGTAGACGTGGATATAATCGACGAGCAGGATGGAAGGGTTCGGCGTTTCGTCGATCGGCCAGCCCGAGCCGAGCGCCAGGTTCACCAGCGGATAGAACGGCATGTGGAACTCCTCCGGCGTATCGAAGCTCCAGAGATACTGGCGATCCAGATAGAAGGTCGTCTTGTCGGCCTGAATATCGACGCCGTAGGTATGATACTCGCCGTTCAAAATACCATCCTGGACGGTTTTCCAATAGCCGCCATTGGAATTCTCACCGCCGTGGGCCTGGCGCCAGATATGAAAGCCCATGGAGAATTCATAGGGCGCGCGTCCGTAATATTCTAGGACGTCGATCTCTGCGGTGTATTTCGACCGGTCGAGCCCGATGAGCCAGAAGGCCGGCCAGACACCCTTGCCCGGCGGCAGCTTCATCCGCGCTTCGAAATAACCGAACTGCTGCGAGAACCCTTCGCCCTTCGGGTTGACCGCCGAGAGCAGGCCCGAACGCCAGGTTCCGTCCTCTCCCTTGCTGGCTTCGATCTTCAGGATGCCCTGATCGGTGGTAAACGGGAAGCCGGGAGCCGGGTCTGTGAAGCGGGCGTCGCCGAAATCACCGTTCCAGGGCGTATGGGCGATCCAGCGGGAGCTTCTCTCTCCCCATGCCGAGACATCGAGGCTGTCGAAATTCTCCTCGAACGTCAGCTGATAGGCATTCATGTTGATCGGCTCCTGGGCCACGCTCGGCTGGCCGGGCAAAGCCGCCAGGCCAAGAACGGCGAGCAGACCCAAAGTCCTAGAAGATATCCCGTAACGCATTCCGTTTCTCCGAAACCGCCAAACCAAATCGCTGGGCTGCACCTGTCTCCATCATGAGGCGAGAACCCCGTTTCGCCGCGGCATCAGCCTTTGAACGACGATGGTCTCGATACCGTCGGGCCTTCCCAGGATCTGCCACAGCAGCAGGGCAAAGGCCCAGAAAGTCGCAGCCGCCGCCGCGCCGCAAACCGCCAGCCCGGCGATCAGATTGAAGCCGACAGGCATGGCGGCGAGCATCGGCTCCACCCAGAGCAGGAAAGCGATCATCGGCAAGCTCGCGGCCAGCGGCCGGCAGAAGGCGTTCAGCTGCGCGGCAAAACTCGCACCGATCAGCCTCCGTGTGATGACGAGCGACGCGGCATAGGCGACGAGCATGGCGATGATCCGGGCGCCGAGCGCACCCTCCACCTGGAAATAGGCGATGCCCAGGATAGTGACCGGCACCCTGACGGCGAACTCGGCAAACATCCTGAGAGCAAGCGAACGGGTATTATCCAGAACCATCGCCAATGCCGGCATGATGTTCGTGGGAAGGCCGAGCAGGCTGACGAGGCACAGCCATTGCAAGATCGGCGCGGCGGATGCCCATTTCTCGCCGACGAGGACGCGTACGGTCGGCTCGGCGAGCATGGCGAGCGCGATGAGAACGGGTGCTGCGACGAAGGTGATCGCATTCGTTGCCTTCAGATAGGCAACGACCAGATTGCGGCGGTCTTCGACGGTGGAGAATGCCGCCATCAGCGGGCGCAGCAACGGCCCGACGAAGGTCTGATACGGAATCCCGGCAATATTGTCGGCGACGCTGAAGGCGCCGAACGTCGACAGGCCGGTAAAACGCGGCAGCAGCAGCCGGTCCAGCTGCCAGTTGATGGAATTCAGCACCTGCGACACGGTGTTCCAGCTGATCATGTCCTGGAAATGTTTCCATTCCGAAAGGCTGAACGCCGGCCGCATCGGCGCAAAGACATAAGAGGTGATCATCGCCGCGGTCGGTCCCGCCACCGCGCCGGCGGCCAGCCCCCAATAACTGCCTGTCGTCACCGCCACACCGACGCCGAACAGCAATGTCGATCCCTTGGCGATGAGATCGAGCGCGAATTCGCGCTTGAAATCGAAACGCTGCATGAAGAGCACCATGCGCGGACTGATCATGCTGCGCATGGCAGGCGCGATCGAGAGAACGGCGACGAGGGCAAAGAGCCGGGAATCGCCGTAAATCACCGCCATCGGCCAGGAGATGAGGATCATCAGCAGGCTGATGGCCGCCCCTCGAAGCAGGCTGAGGGTGAAGGCGGTGGTAAACATCTCCTTGGAAGGCGACGGCTGACGCATCAGAGCCTGTGTTAACGGCAGATCCAGAATCGTTTCGACGATGACGAGAACAGAGGTTGCGATGGCGACAAGGCCGAAATCCGCGGGGCTCAAAAGCCTTGCCAGAATGAGCAGGCTGACGAAATCGAGCAGCCGCGCGAGGAATTTTCCACTGATCGTCCAGATGCTTGCCGTCGCCGTCCGCTGAGATACGCTTGACATGATCTGCTATATTCCTCGTCGGCGGATTGAGACGGTTGCGGTCGCGGCTCTCAGCCCGTCCGTCTCCCGAAGGCCTCGGCGGATCGGTCGCCATGGTTGGAAAGCCGTTGCTCGATGAGATTGCTCAGGCGATCGCGGAACACGGCGGAGGAGAATTTCAGCGCGTGCGCGCGGATCGCATGCGGATCGATATCGTCCTCGACCTCTTCGAACGCCGCCATCGTCTCCAGCAGGGCTTCCGTCGTCTGTTCGGCAAAACGGAAGCCGACCTTCGGCGAGGAAACGGTTTCCCTGGCGCCGCCGGCGTCGAAGGCCAGCACCGGACGCCCCGATGCCATGGCTTCCACCGGCAGAATGCCGAAATCCTCGGTGCCCGGAAACAACAGGGCGCGGCATCGCGACAGGTGATCGCGCAGCACGTTGAAGGGCTGATGGCCGAGAAACTCGACGGTCGGCCCGGCGATTGATTTCAGATAGGGCAGTTGTTCTCCCTCGCCGATCACGACCAGCTTCCGGCCGGCCTCGGTGCAGGCGCGCACGGCGATGTCAGGCCGTTTGTAGGTCGTCAGCTGCCCGGCATAGAGATAGAACTCGCCTTTCCCCTTGCCCACCGCAAAATCGTCGGTCGCAACGGGCGGATGGATGACGACGGAATCCCGGTCGTAGAAGCGGCGGATACGGCTGGCGACATAATCGGAATTGGCGACGAACGTATCCACCCGCGAGGCCGTCGTCACATCCCAGGCGCGCAGCATGGGCGCGGTGAGCGACATCAGGGCGCGGCCGATCCAGGGCAGGCCATGGCGATAGACATGGAACTGGTCCCAGATGTAGCGCATAGGCGAATGGCAGTAGCAGACATGCAGCGCGTCGGCGCGCGTGATGATGCCTTTGGCCGGCCCGGATTCGCTGGAGAGCACCAGATCGTAGTCCTGCAGATCGAACTGCTCGAGCGCGAAGGGCATCAGCGGCAGCATCTTGGTGTAATGCCGTTGCGCGCCGGGGATCTTCTGCAGGAAGGACGTGCGGATGTTGCGCGTCTTCAGGAAATCGCTGATGCGATCCCGGTTGCAGACGAGGGTGAAGATATCGGCCTGCGGAAACATGCGGCACAGCTCTTCCAGAACCTTCTCGCCGCCGCGCATCGAGACAAGCCAGTAATGCACGATGGCCACGCGAAGCTGCTTAGTATCGCTGGCGTTTCCGGCCTCCGTGACACGCCGTTTCGCCATGACGGGCGCATCGGCGAGAAACGCCCTCGCATCGGGAAGGGAGGTTGTTGCGTTGAGGGTCAACTGAATACTCCTTGTATCGCCGCACCGTCTGCCGGTTCGAAAACCGCATTCGTCGAAAGCAGGCTGTGATATTCGGCAAGAAGCGCGTCGCGCCATTCTTCGTGTGTCGAGGCGAGATCCGGCGACATCTGGAAAGCCCGCTCGCTCATGGCGCGGACCTCATGCTTCGGCATCTGGCTGAATTTCGTCAAAGTATCGGCAAAGGCGCTTTCGTCAGCCGTATCGCAGCCAAGCGCCATGCCGGCCCTTTCCATTTCCTCGGCGAGAAAAGCGCTGCGCGACATGATGACGGGCAGACCGCTCCTGGCTGCTTCGATCGCGACGAGGCCAAAGGGTTCGGGATAGCGCGACGGCATCAGCAACGCGCGCGCCTTGCGGATCGTCGGGCCGATCTCGGCATGCGACTGCCAGCCGACCGCCCTGACATGATCTCCCGCGGCCGCCACCAGCGGCATCAGCGGCCCGTCCCCGATCACGCAGAGCCGGACGCCGGCCCGGCGCGTGGCGACCACGGCATCCTCGATGCCCTTCTCCTCGTCCAGCCGTCCGATGAAGACGAACTCGTCGTTCTCCTCCGCCTCGATGCGCTTGATCGACAAGGGCGCGACCGGATTGCGGATCGTCGTCAGCCGTTCGGGCCGATAGCCGGCGCCGACGAGAAAGCCGGCCATCTTCTCGTGCAGCAAGATGATCCGGCCGAAATCGACCTGATCCCTCAGCCGCCGGAGGATGTTTGCGCCGCGGGCGGCCCGCCACAATTTATGCGAATAGCTCCGCTTGTCGCAGGCCGTCGCAATGCAGCCCGCGCCCAATGGGCGGCGAACGCAGGTCTGCTGAGACTGGTAGTCGAAGAAGGCGCCGTTCGGGCAGGCCGTGAAGAAATCATGCGCGTGAACGACGCATCGTCCGGCGACCGGCGTCAGCGCCTTGAACAGCGCGGGCGACAGGATCTGATGCCAGCCATGGATATGATAGACGGTATTCGCAGTATCCTTTGCGGCGATCCAGTCCGCGACCATGCGCACGGCCGCGTTGTTGTGAATGCCCGTCACGAAAGCCTTCGCCCGTTCGGCGCTGAGCAGGTCGCGGCTGTTCAGTCCCACCATCGAGACCCCGAGCTCTTCAAGCTCTGCATTGGCCGCGTCATCGCCGCAAATATAGGTCACCGGGATATCGAGGCCGCGAAACAGCTTCGCTGACAGCACCGCCAGCGCCGTCGCGCCGCCTCTGGCCGTCGAGTAGTCGTCGATGACGACCACGCGGTCGATCCTCGTCCTGACGGGACGAGGAAAGCGGCGGACATTGGTGGTGAATTGCGGCGCCTCGGGAAGCGATGGGCGCATCACTTCACCGACATCGCGCCATTGGCGCAAGCTTCCAGCGCTCTGCGGTTGAGAATGCGGATCTTGCCCTGCCCTCCGTCGATGATCTTGCTTTCCCGCAGGCGCCGCAGGCATTGGTTGACCTTCTCGCGGGAGGCCGGCAGGGTCGCGGCCAGGTCGTTTTGCGAGATGATCAATTCGTCTCCGCTGTTTGCCGCATCTTTCCCATAGACTGCGGCGAGCCGCAGCAGCGTGCTGGCGAGCCTCGCCTGCAGCGTCGACGCCGCATTTGCGATGATCCGCAGTTCGAGCTCCGAAATCCGCGCCAGCGCCCTGGAAAAGACCTTTTCACGGAAGCAGGGGTCGCTGGCATACATGTCGCGCAGCAGCCGCCCCTCGAAGAAGTGCAGCTCGCAATTGGAGCCGGCCCGATATTCGAGGGTCAGGGTCTGCCTGCGCAGCACCTCGAGCTCGCCGATCAGGCCCGCCTTCGGAATGATCTCGACGATGAATTCCCGGCCGTCGGGAAGCATCGTGCTCGCGCTGACCAACCCGGAATGCACGCGCGCGAAAGTATCGACGAGAACGCCGGACCCGGCGATGACTTCGCCGCGGCGAAAACGCCGCACGCTCGAGCGGCAGGAAAGAAATTCGTCGTCGAGGAAGATGCGGCTGTTGCGATGAATGCCCCCAGCGGCCGAAATCGCTCCCCTGCCGATGCCGACCCTACGATCGGATAGATGCGTCGCCCCGTCCATGCGCAAAACTCCCAGTACTCGGATAACCATAGGTAATGCTGCACTGCATCATTTATATTTTGTTAATATCGAAGTCAAATAACATCACCGAGAAATAACAAAAAGGTCAAGTCTACATTTAGTGACAAAAATGCAAATACATCACGAGGCCAAATCAAAATACCTTTACAAGTCGAAAAGTGATCATAATCCCAAATAGACATGCTCACTAAAAAGACTTGCTGATTTAAAATTAAGCAGAAATCTAAATCAGAGACACAGCTTAATCACCAGTGAGTAGGTTAGATCACCATTTTCAATGAAAAGAAGGCTTATATCGGAACAGTGAATTTCTCTTGGCCCGTTAGTAGCATAAAGAAATAATTAAGGATTATGACCTTGGTAACAGACAACCAGAGTGCGGCGCAGCAAAGTTTCGACGGTTCTTAACCGATGTTTTGGAGGCGGCCGATGGCCTGGGAAGCACATAGTTTCGAGGCATGGTCGCGTGTCGGGCAGTCCGCGGAAGACGGCGGCCTCCATGCGTCCCGGCCGCGTGCGGCTGGCAGATCGTCGAAGCGCGCCATAGATCTTTTCCTTGCGGTGGCTGCCTTGATCCTGCTTGCCCCGCTTCTGTTGCTCGTCGCAATCATCGTGAAACTGAGCGACCGCGGCCCCGTCTTCTATTCGCATACGCGCATAGGCGTCGGCGGAGCACCCTTCGGATGCCTCAAGTTTCGCACGATGAAGACCGATGCAAGCGCTCAGCTTGCCGAATTGCTGCAAAACAATCCGGCCGCGCGCAGCGAATGGGAAACGACACGCAAGCTGAAGGACGACCCGAGAATTACCGCCGTCGGCGATATCCTCCGGCGATCGAGCATCGACGAGCTTCCCCAACTGATCAACATCGTGCGCGGCGAGATGAGCCTCGTCGGGCCGCGGCCGGTCACCGCCGAGGAATTGCCCCGCTATGGCGAGCATGTGTGGGCCTACATGGCCGTCCGCCCGGGCCTGACCGGCCACTGGCAGACCAGCGGGCGCAACGACGTCAGCTACGAGCACCGGGTCTCCCTCGACGTCCACTATGTCAACAACTGGTCGCTCGTCCGGGACTTCGTCATCATCGCCAAGACCATTCCCGCTCTGTTTTCGCAGCGCGGCTCGTACTGAGCATTCAGGGGAGCGCCGATCATGCGTGAAATCGGAAGCGCTGCTCCCCTCGTCCCCTCCAAGCTGCCAGCACCTCGTATCTCCGTAATCTCGCCATTTTTGGACTAGGACGACATGACCTCGAGCACGATCTTCAGCGGTGTTTCCCCGATCTCCCTGTCTGCTGCCGCAGCCACTGGCGGAAATTCGCCGCTGACGCTGCGCGACATGCTCTTCTTCCTGAGGACGCGCTGGCCGTGGGTCGTGGCGACGACCATCGCCTTCCTGATCATCGCCGGAACCTACCTGCTGACGGCCAAGCCGACTTTCGTCGCCAGCACGCAGCTCGTGATCTTTCCGCAGGTGAGCGGCACCGAAGCCCAAAGAGCCATCGCGGAAGACGCATTCATCGAAGGACAGCTGGAGATCGCCAGTTCCACCGATGTCGTCGCCGGGACGGTAAGGGCGCTCGATCTCGATGGCGATCCCGATTTCATCGATTGGAAACCCTCGCTGCTGGACAAGGCGAAGGACTGGCTGCTGGGATTTTCCGCGCAAGAAGCGACGGACGAAACGCAGCCCAGACCGCAGACCGAGGAGGAACGCCTCCACGACATGACGGTCGCCACGCTGCTGAGCATGATCGACATACGCCGGATCGGAAGTTCGACGGTCATCGAGATCTCGGCAGCAGCATCGAGCCCTCAGAAAGCCGTCGCCATCGCCGATACGCTCGCCGGGCAATATATCCAGAAAAATATCTCGATGAAGGCCGATGCCTCCCGCCAATACAGCAACTGGCTGGAGAAATTCCTGCGGGAGCAGCAGCAGGGACTGGCCGACGCCTCCAGCGCCTTGAACACCTTCAACAGCAATCCGCGCGATCAGTTCAAGCTTGCCGAGCTGCAGAGCGCGACCGATGCCCGCCGCACCCTTTATGAAAGCACGCTGACCCAGCTGACCGAAGCCAAGCAGCGCATCACCTATCCCGTATCCGACGCCACGATCGTCTCGCGGGCCACGCTGCCTCTTTCGAAGGCGCGGCCGCGCAGCACACTCATCATGACCTTTGCTGGAGCAGTGGGCCTCGGCGCCGGCCTGGCGCTTGCCATGATCAGGCACGCCAGCGACCGCCGGATCGTCCGTCCCCACCAGATCGCCGACGCCGGCGGACTGTCCTTCGTCACCTTGCTGGCGAGATCGCAGAAGAACCGGAACGGGCATCCCATGCGCTTCCTCGCCACCGGCATGGGCGGCGACAAGGCTGCTGACTATCCTGTCATTCCCGGCATGGCGGAATTGAGCGCAACCGTCGTCGGTCTTCGGCGAAAACGCCGCGTCGTCATCGGCATAGTCGCCGTCGATCCCGGCAGCGGGGCTTCGACCATTGCCTGCGAACTTGCGGCGCTCTCGTCCCTATCGGGCGCACAGACGCTGTTGATCGATGCGGCGGCGGATAAATCCTCGCTCAGCAAGTCAATCGCACCTGAGAGCTCCAAGGGTCTCGTCGACGTCCTCGACAATGGCGAACTGATCCAGGCGGCCGCACTCCCCCTCACCCCGACCCTGAAATTCCTTCCGCTCGGCAAGGTGAAAACGGTGACGCCGGCCGTCCGCCTGAGTTCCCGCCGCACGCAACTGAGCTTCGCCGACCTGAAAAAAGAGTTCGACGCCATATTCGTCGATATTTCCGCCTTCTCCGCTTCTCCTGACGCCAATGCGATCGCGCCGGAACTGGATGGCGTCCTCGTCGTCACCTCGCATGGGCGCACCTCGATCGACGACACCGTGCGCGTCATCGACACCCTACGCAATGTCGGCGCGGAGATTCTCGGCGCGATCATCAACCATGCACCGAAGAGAATATTGTCATGAACGCCCCTATGACAGGAGCAACCAGGCAGCACAGTGGACCGCCCGTGCCTTGCAGCGCTGAGGCCATGCGAGGAAATAGAAGCCGTTCGCTGCGAATGGCCGTGGGGATAGCCTCGGCAGGCCGCGCTGCGGTACTGCGCGACACGGTCGATTATCTCACGAGCCTGCCGGACCAGGCGGAGCGGCTCATCGTCTGCGTGCCCACGATCGACGATGCCGCCGGGCTCGCCGACCGGCAAGATGTGGAAGTCATCGTCGGCAGCCGCGGCCTGACCGCCCAGCGCAACAGCATCATCGGAGCCGCAGCCGCCGATACCGACGTTCTGATCTTCCTGGACGACGACTTCATTCCCGCCGCGACCTTCCTTCCCCGGATGGCGGCCGTCTTTGCGGCGAGACCCGACGTGGTGATCGCCACCGGCGAGGTCCTGGCCGACGGCATCCTCGACGGAGGCCTCGGCATGCCGGAGGCGCTGCGAGCCATCGAAACGGCTGGCGAAGCGGCCGAGCGGGTGACGGATGTCTACAACGCCTATGGATGCAACATGGCGGTTCGCCTTTCGCTCGTTCTGGAGCATGCGCTGACCTTCGATGAACGGCTGCCGCTCTATGGCTGGCTCGAGGATGTCGATTTCAGCCGGTCCATCGCCCGTTACGGCAGGTCCGTGCGCGTCGAAGGCGCCCGCGGCGTGCATCTCGGCGTCAGATCCGGGCGCCAGCCCGGCCGAAGGCTCGGCTATTCGCAGGTCGCCAACCCGGTCTACCTGATCCGCAAGGGCACGATGTCGAAAGGCCGTGCGCTTGCCCAGATCGGCCGCAACATCCTGGCGAACATGTCGGGCGTCTTGTTCAAGGACCGTCTGATCGACCGGTGGGGACGTTTGGCCGGCAACGTGCTGGCCTTGTCCGATCTTCTTGTCGGCCGCGCCTCTCCGTCCCGCATTCTCGAATTCGGCCATCCGTCGCCACGCGAGATGCCTTCGCCGTCGATCGCAACGAAACGGAGATAGACCCATGTCATGCACATCCCTGCCCCATCGCTTCATCTCCGCCGTGCTTGCCTTGCTGGCATTCTCCTGCCTGACCGGCTGGAGCATCGCCCATGCGCAGACGTTGTCGCTCGTGCCGGAAGACAAGGTGAGGCTGCGCGTCGTCGAATGGCGCTCGTCGGATTCCCGCTATGCCAGCTGGGAAGCACTCGACGGCGTCTACACCATCGATGATGCCGGCAATCTGTCGATTCCGATCGCCGGCAACGTTCCGGCGAACGGAAAGACGACCGAAGAACTCGCCGACGCCATCGCCGGAGCCCTGGCCGAGAAGGCGAACCTGCCGGGCAAACCCTATATCGCCGTCGAAATTTCCGAACACGCGCCGATCTTCGTCGGCGGCACCGTCCAGAATCCCGGCCGTTATCCCTTCGAATCCAGCATGACCGTCATGAAAGCCATCAGCATCGCCGGAGGCTTCCTCAGGGAGCGCGAGGACAACACCTACTTCGAGCGCGACCGGATCCAGGCTGCCGGCGCCTATCGAACCGCCGTCCTCAACCGGCGCGATCTGCTGATGCGCCAGGCGCGCCTGCGCGCCGAGATCGCCGGCGAGCAGAGTTTCGAGATCCCGACGGAACTCGCCGGAATCCCCGATATCGACAAGCTGAAGGCGCAGGAATTGAACCTGATGCGGCTGCGGCGCGTCGATATCGACAGCCAGATCGAAGCGGCCAGCGATCTCGCCAGTCTCTATGGGCAGCAGGTTGAATCGCTGGAGGCCAAGATCAGTTCGCAAAAACGGCAGATCGACCTGGCCCAGAAGGAACTGAACAACGTCAACAGCCTGGTGAGCAAGGGCCTGGTCAGCAACTCCCGCCAGGTTTCGGTCGACCGCTGGGTAGCGGATGCTCAAGGCACCCTGATCGATCTCGAAGTTGCCCTCACCACGGCTCGCCAGGGGCTCAGCGAAGCCGACCGCTCCAAGATCAATATCGTCAACCGGCAGAACAGCGAGAACCAGGAGCTTCTGAACCAGGTCAACCTCGCAATCGGCAGAGCGGCGATCGATATCCAGGTGGCCCAGCTTCTGGGCGAACAGGCAGGCTACGACGCCCAACTCGCCCAGATCCATGCGGAGACGCCGGGTGTCGGCAGAGCGCAGAAGAATTACAGGATCGTGCGTCGCAACGACGACGGGACCTATCGCAACATCGCGGCCGACGAACAAACCGCCTTGCTGCCGCATGACCTCGTCGAAGTCGGCTTGGACACCGCCCTTCAGGCAACGGCTTCCGAGCCGCAGTTGCAGAACGGGCCGCAAAAACAGAGCTCGGCAGTCCCGTCGTCCGATGTGGCCGGGGATAACAGGCCGGCTCCCGGCTGGGTATCCCAGACGGGATCGAACTAGGAGGCTGCCGTGATCATCGACGCCTCGCGCATCATGCCGAAAGATGGATGCCGGATTTCGGCCATGGCACAGCTTGAACCGCTCTCCCTCCGGATCGGGATCTGAAGCATGTCGATAGAACCGATCGGCTTCATCGTTCTGCTGCTCGGCGTGCTCAGCATGCTCAATGGCGCGCGTTTTGCCATCACCGCACTTTGCCTGTCGACGCTGTTCGGAGCCGCAGCGGCTCTGCAACTGCCCGCACTCGGCGGCAGCAGCATCCAGCCGAGCCATCTTCTGGTGCTCTTTCTCGTCATGACGGCCCTGCTGCGGCCGGTTCAGACGCAGGCGATGCTCGCCAGCATCGCCTATCCCGGGCCAGGCTTCTGGTTTGCCTGCTACATCCTGTTCTCCGTGGTGTCGTCCTTCTTCCTGCCGCGTATTTTCGCAGGCGCGACCCTTGTCTATTCCTCCGCGAGAGACGCCACGGGCATGATGTCGACGGTGGCAGCCCCATTGGCTCCGGGCTCGTCCAATCTCAGCCAATCCGTCTATCTGCTCGGCGACCTCGCCTGCTTTGCCGTCGTCGCCGGGTTCGCCCGGCTCGGCTATGCCCGTTTCATCGCGCGGCAGCTGATCGTCGCGTCGATCGTATGTTTTGCCTTCGCGATTATCGACATCGCAACGTTCCAGGCCGGCCAGTCCCATCTGCTCGATATCATCAGAAATGCGAATTATACGATGCATACGGCCGAGACGATCCACGGCTTCAAACGTATCGTCGGCCCCTTTCCCGAAGCGAGCAGCTATGGCGCCGTCGCATTGGCCTATTTCGCCTTCACGCTCATGCTCTGGCTGGAGCGCGTTCAAGGCCGTCTGGCGGGGCTTGCAACCCTCCTCATCGGCCCGACGATCGTGCTCTGCACGTCGACGACAGCCTATGTCGCGGGCGCCTTCATTGTCTGCATGTTCCTGCTGTTCTGCCTGAAACGGCTGATCGGCGGCCCTGCTACCACCCCGCACATGACCTTCCTGGCGATCACGCTGTTCTTCATTCCCTGCGCCGTCATCGCCCTCAGCCTGATCCCCGATGCATGGGATTCCATCGCCGGCCTCCTGACCACGACCGTATCGGACAAGCTCCAATCGCAATCGGGCGAAGAACGCACCGCCTGGAACACGCTGGCCTTGATCGCATTCGTCGATACCGCCACGTTCGGCGCCGGGCTTGGCACGGTCCGGGCCTCCAGTTTCATTGCCGCATTGCTGTCCAATGTCGGATTGACCGGCACGCTTCTGTTCGTCGCCTTCGTGTACAGCCTGGTGAGGGCGTCCGGCCGATACACGTTCGGCGACCGGGAAACGCACGCGATCGGACATGCCGCCGTAATGGCATCCATCGCACAGATCGGCTCAGCGGCGATATCGGGCAGCGGCACGGATCTCGGCTTGCTGTTCAGCACCTCAGCGGGACTTGCCGCAGGCTGCCTGGCCGGACCCTATGTCCCGAACCGCCGTCCCCTGGAGGCATCGGCATCTTTCATCAGAGCGCCGATGGGTTCCGCCCGATGACGCCAGCGCTGAATATGCCTCATGTCCTCGATCGGCAGCCGGGCGCAACGGCGTCAGCCTTGCTGGCGCTCGCTGGCGGCGGAGACGCTGTCCGCGACAGAATTGTTTTGCCGCAGTCTGGCGTTGCGCCGCACGAGCCCCGAGACGAATACGCCCGAGAGATAGCCAATTTCCATGACCACGAGGATAGCGATGGCGGAACCAATTGCCGCAATCACGGAGGCCCCGTCCACGAAAACCACGACGCCGACGCCGATTGCCACAAGGAATGCAAAGATTGCGAAGGCCCAGGCGCGGATGGAAGCACCGGCGGCTATCGAAATCACGGCGGCGATGAGCGTGGTGATCAGCATCACGATACCTCTTCTCGCAGCACCCCGGCACATGCGGCAGAGGTCGTCGTGTCGGGGAGCAGGATGTCGAAACACGGCCTTATCGCAGGCAGGGCATTCTTCATGGTGACTATCTCGACAATGAAACAAACCGCCGGCAACCGCACACCGATGACCCGGCGAACAGGCTGCATCCCGGCAGTATATAGCGCACCGGGCTTTCATATGACAGGCCCGTCGGCTCAATCAGCAACTGTTCCCCCGGCTTGGAAGGCAACAGCATTTCATTCCTGTTGCGGGCGATCGGAAGGGTGAGGATATGAACAACCAGTGCATCGTCTACGTCACGGACGTCGAATATTCGTTTCCGACCATTCTGTCGGCGCTTCAGGCACGCAAATTCGCAAGCCTCGCCAGCGATGTCTGCGTCCTCATGTCGGAACATCTCGATAATTTCGAAGAGTTGAAGAGCCTGCTCGCGGCAAGCGGTATCGACCTCGTCGACGCGACCGAAGCGCTGCACGCATCGCTCGGCAAACTCGACAGCGCGCATTTCCAGGGGCGCATCAGCGTCAGCACGATGGCCAAGCTGGTTCTGTGCGAGGTCCTGCCTGCCCGCTATACCCAGATCATCTACCTCGACGGGGACACCCAGATCGTCAGCGATCTTGGCGAATTCGAGAGCGCCGTCGTGCCCGAAGGCAGGTTTTTCGCCGCGCGCGATTACACGGCCATCCATGATTTCCTCGCCACCGGAAAGGACAGCCACTACTTCAACGCGGGCGTTCTGAAGTTCCACCGCAATGGCTGGATCGGCCAGGAGGCGCTCGAACTCTTCGCTAGAAATCCCGAGGCCTGCGACGGCAAGCATGATCAGGGGGCATTGAACTATGTCTGCGGTTCCTCGCTCACCCTCGTTTCGAACCGCTGGAATTTTCCCAAGCAGTTCCTCCATCTGGTCGACATGTCGTCCTTGTCAATCGTTCACTACATGGCGCATCCGAAGCCGTGGCATGGCACCTTCTTTCCCTGGGGCGACACGGAAAGCCAAGTCTATGTCGACCTGCGCAAAGCGCATCCCCTCTATAACGCGCTCTATCGCGGAATAAGCTTCGACCGTAAAATGCTGTACAAGTACCGGTCGATGCGGGCGCGCATGAAGCACGCGGTCGAAAGGGAACAGCCCAATCCACGCGTCCAGACCCTGCTGGTCGGTGATTACATCGTATGATGAAGCGGATCGATCCTACAGAGGGCGAATCTCCCGGCGGCGCCAGCGAGCCTCATCGGCCGGAACGCAGGATCGTCGCCTCCCGCGCGGATGCGAGCGCAAAAGCGGACCTTCATCCCGGAATGAAAAGGGAGAATGCGGCCTCGCGGCGTGAATGTTCGGGACAGATCATGAGCTGCAGGGCTTCCGTCGCCAGCATCTCCCACTATGTCAAAGCCCGCCTGCGCCGGTCGCTGAAGGCCCGGCAGCTTCGCTACGACCTGTTGCGCAGCGGACTCGAGCAGGCGCGCCATGTCGTCATATGCGTCATCCGCGATGAAGGACACCGGCTGGCATTCTTCCTGCAATACTATCGCGACCTCGGCTTCGAGCACTTCATATGCATCGACAACGGCTCGACCGATGGCACGATCGAGCTGCTCTCCAACTTCGAGGATGTCTCCCTTCTTTCGGCCCAGGGCTCCTATAAGGCGGCCAGGTTCGGAAACGACTGGATCAACCAAGTCATCAACCGGCGCTGCCGGGAGAAATGGGTCCTCTATGTCGATGCGGATGAATTTCTGGTCTATCCCCATTGCGACACCCGGCCTATCGATCAATTGACCGCCTATATCGATTCCATGGGCGGCCATTCCCTCCGCTCCGTCATGATCGACATGTACAGCCCGCATCCGGTTCTCGAAAACATATGCGAGCCCGGCCGCAACCCGCTCGAGGTCTGCAATCTCTTCGATCGGTCGGGCTATGTCGCCCATTTCGACAAACGCAACTGGACGATATGGATCAAGGGCGGCGTTCGCGGGCGCGTCTACTTCCAGGACAGGCTCTGGGATGGCCCCGCGCTCAACAAGATACCCCTGGTTTATGTGGCCGGCGAACGCCTGTTTCTCAAATCATCGCACCAGGTCTGGCCGCTCTCGCTCAATCTGGGCGAGATGCGCGGAGCGCTCGGCGTCTCCGGCGCCCTCCTGCATTTCAAATTCCTGTCGAGCTTCGTTCACAAGGTCGCCGATGCCGCCCACCGCTCCCAGCATACGGAAGAATATACGGTCTATTCCTCGGCGAAGGAGATGGACCACTTCGTCTACGACGACACCGGCACCTACAGAAGCTGGAAGGACCTGTCCGATCACGGGCTCATCCAGGGCGAAGGCTGGCAATACTGGAGGAATGCTTCCGAAAGCGAAGTCTGACAGCATGGAGGCGACAAGCGCGGGCTTTGCTTCTCAACCCCGCCTCTCCAGGTTTCATGTTTTCAGCCATTCGTTTCTGGATCGCGGCAGCGCCTCAGGCCGCCGACGCCGTGCCCTCGGCATAGGCTTCCAGCGCCTTCCGATTGAGAATGCGGATTTTGCCCTGCGTCCCGTCGACCACCTTGCTCTCGCGCAAGCGCCGCAGGCACTGGTTGACCTTTTCACGCGACGCCGGCAGCGTCGCGGCGAGATCGTTTTGGGAAATGATGAGCTCGTCGCCGCTATTTTGCGCATCCGTTCCGTATATGGCGGAAAGGCGCAGCAGCGTCCGGGCCAATCTCTGCCGCAGGCTGGAGCCGGCGTTGGAAATGAGACGCAGTTCGAGTTCGGAAACACGCGCCAGCGCCTTCGACAGGATCTTCACCTGAAATTGCGGATCCTTCGCGCACAATTCCCGCAGCAGCCGACCATCGAAGAAATGCAGCTCGCAGTCCGACGAAGCCCTGTATTCCAAGCTGAGCGACTGCTTGCGCAGCACTTCCAACTCACCGATCAAGCCGCCCTTCGGAATGATTTCGACGATGAACTCGCGTCCATCGGGAAGCGGCGCGCTTGCACTTATCATTCCACGCTGTACGCGGGCGAACATATCGATAAGGACACCGGCGCCGGCAATAACGTCGCCACGGCGAAATTTTCGAACACTTGACCGGAAAAATGGGAATTCCTGATCCAAATCGGCCTTGGCGACGTAATCAATAGGCCCAGACCCGCAAGTAACCGCGTCGCCTATACGCGCAGCGCCTCCTCTAGTCCTATTGCCTTTGATGCTAATTACCTCGTCCATACGCGTAACTCCACGCAGACTAATTGGCTTATTACGATCGACGACATTCGTAATATGTTAAATTATAAAGTCAAATAATAATAAAATAAAAATTACGTGTTAAAACTATACATAAAAATGACGATCACTCATATTTATATATGCTAAAACAACAATGATATTTTCCAACTGAGAACAACTTTCTCGCTACATGGAAATTTTATACAAGAAAAAACAGGCGCGCATCCGGAAGAATAAATGTAACAATTATCGAAAGTAACGTTAACATATAAAATGCATCCGGAGAGCAACCAGGAAATCTATAGTTTATCAGAAACAATATTTATTGTACTCAATAGAATACTTCAGAACACGAAGAATTCATCCTCTGATATGACCACGGTCACAGACATGAAACCTGCATTAAAACAAGCTTTGGCTGTGATTTCTGCGATTGTCTAACGGAGACGCGGATGGCGGGAAAAAATCAGGGCATCGACCTCAGCGAACCTTGGCGGGACTTTGCCAAGGTCCGAGGGGAAAGGCGTCCGTCCAATTCGTCACGATCTCACCGGATCAGCAGAATACTGAAGCGCGCCTTGGATATCATCGTCGCGGCAAGTCTCTTGTTCCTTCTGGCGCCGCTCCTCCTGTCGGTGGCAATCATCGTCACGCTAAGCGAGGGGGGGCCTGTTTTCAATTGCCATATTCGGGTTGGTTATAAAGGAAGAGAGTTCAACTGCCTCGAGTTCCGCACGGTCAGAGCCGATGCGACGCCCAATCCGCATGTGACTGTCGTCGGCGATATCCTGAGACGATCGAGCCTCGATAAACTTCCGCAATTGATCAATGTGTTGTTCGGCCGGATGAGCCTCGTCGGCCCCCGCGCCGTCACGAGGGAAGAACTACAGCGCTACGGCGAACATGCCTATGCCTATATGTCCGTTCGCCCCGGCCTGACCGGCCTTTGGCAGACCGCCGGCCTCGGCGAAACCAGCCATCGGAACAATATCTCCCTCGATATCGAGTATCTCTCCAACTGGACGCTCGTTTGGGATTTCGTGATCATGGCAAAGACAATCACCGCCCTTCTTTCCCGGCACGCCTTATTGCCCAGGCTGGACTCCTAGAACCTTTCGGACGCACGACCGACGTTCCAGCATATGTCGGCCGCCTCATCCATGAGGAGGCTTGCCGGTCGCATGCGGGCGGTCGGCGATGGCGTTCCTTTTGCGGCTGCGGCGCTTTTGAATATGCCCCCATAGGGAAAAGGCGAAGAGGCCTGCCAGATAGCATATCTCCATCAGGACAAGCAGCTGAAGGCAGGAAACGATCGCGTCCGGTAGGGAAGAGCCCTTCAGCAGGATCACGACGCCCATGGCCGCGACCACCAGAAAAGCAAAAATCGCAAAGGCCCAGGCGCGAATGGTCGCTCCGGCGGCGATGGAGACGGCGACCACGATGAGCGCGCTCTTCAGCATCAATACCCCTCTCTTCACGCCTCCTTCGAGCCGTCGCCGGTCTTCAAGACACGACAAAACCCAAAGTCGAAACGAAGTTCGATCGAAGTATTTTATCGGTTACGGTTAAAATATCGCTAAAGCCCGATGGACAAGGTGTTCGACCCGCGGCGCAGAATATTCCACTATTCATCCGGAGAAGGCTTTTCCTCAGCATTTCGGCCGAAAAGATCTACCTGCTGAAGAGGATCTCACGCGGGCGACCGCCCATGCGCAACGAAACAAAGCCCGCCGCGATGGCGAGTTCCGCTGATCTCTTTGTTGGTGAAATACCGCGATGAATCGTCGGCCTTGGCGTCCCGTCGACGTCGGGCTGGGCGGAGAAGCCTATTTCGAGACCGCGCCGGCCAATTCGCGTCTCATGCCGTATTGAAGACGGAGATTTTCGAGCCAGGTGACCTGCTTGCGCAATTTCAATGCCGGCTTTTCGATGAATCTCCACGAAAAGGCAGCGAAGCCGGTGGCGATGATGCTGCAGACGATACCGTTCAGCCACCAATTATGCGCCCACGGCCCGAGCGCCACGAAGGCCTGCTGGATCGGATAGCCATAGAGGAAGACCCCATAGGAATAATCGGCGCCGCGCAGGATGCCGAGCTTGGCGGGCGAGGTCAGGCCGAGGAAGACCGTGACATAGGCCACTGCCGGAATGGCGACGAAATCCCCAAAGGAAGTGAACCAATAAGCGCCGAATATGAAGGCCACGGAGGCGAGGAAGATCCTGATGTCCCAGAGAATCTTGTCCCTGTAGAGATAGAAGGTCACGCCTGCGAGGAAAGCACAGATGAGCAGATTGCCCGATGCCGTCGTCGGCATGTTCGCCCAGTCGCTGCCGTGCTTCCAATATCGCGCAAGAGCAAAGCCTATGATCAAGGCCGCCGTGACGACGAGAGCGATCACGCGCCGCCTGACCACGCCGAGCAGGAAGAGCGCGGCGATCACGATATAGCATTCGAGCTCGAACGGCACCGTCCAGAGCTGCCCGTTCACCATCGCGGCATCGGGATTGTCCAGGAACACGCCTGGAAGGTTGAAGTGAATGTGCCCCGTGACGTTCATCAGATAGGTAAAGAACTGCGGATCGGTGAAGTAGTCACGCAGGTCATATTCTGTATAGATCGCTCCGAGTATAAAGGCGGCCAGCAATACCTCTACCGTAAGCGCGGGATAGATCCGGATAAACCGGTTCCCCAGGAAGGAAATCAATGTCTTCGACCGTTCGAGACTGCCGGCCACCAGAAACCCGCTCAAGACGAAGAACATGGGCAGCACGGACTTCAGAAACGGTCGAAGGGGTGACTCCCAGAGAAACAGATCATCGCCATATGTGACGCGGGCCGTATGTATCCAAAGCACTGAAAAGGCTAACAGTAGTCGCATATAGTCGAATCCTGTCGGCCGGCCGTTCGCTAGATCAAGCTTTTCCCCGAGAAACATCTGTGCCCCTTTCAGAAATATTGACGCAATTTGGAATGGCAAGCTGCGACCGCAGCGCGACTGGCGCACCATTGCCGCATCGGCCTCGCGTGTCAGTGACCAGAGGTACATCAGTTAAAAATTGAACGAGCGCGGCCTCTCCCGAAGATGATGGTCGGGATGAGATCGAGACGATCGGGCATCAGATTGGATGAGGAGCCCCATGAAATTTCTGGCCTTGCTTTTCTGTATCGTTCTCGCCCTTACCGGACTGGGGCTGACGGGAGCCGGCGCCTGGCTGCTCAGCCTCGGCGGCTCGCCCTATTACGCAATCACAGGCCTTGCCTATCTCATCGCCGCATTTCTGCTTTGGCGCCGGAGAGGATGGGGCGGCCTCATCGTCCTGCTTGCCGCGATTTTCACCGTTCCATGGGCACTGTGGGAGTCGGGCGTCAATTTCTGGGCGCTCTTCGCGCGGCTGATGTCGCCTCTGGCGCTGGCGGGCTTTGCGCTTTTCTTTGCGCCGTCGCTCTGCCCGGCCGCCGATCGGAAGCTTTTCCATGGCGGCGCTTTCATCGCGGCGATCCTGTTCGTCGGGGGCTTCAGCCTGGCTTTCACCCCGCACGGCATCATCCGCCCTCCGGCCGATATCCCCGCCTATAAGACCGCCAAGGGCGACAACTCCCCGGCCGACTGGACATCCTACGGCCGCACCACGGCGGGAGACCGTTATTCCCCCTTTGACCAGATCAACCGTACCAATGTTTCCACGCTGGATCTCGCCTGGACCTATCGCACCGGAAAGAGCGATGGCGCCGATCAGAACACGCCGCTGCAGATCGGCGATACGGTCTATACCTGCACGCCGACCAACGTGATCGCAGCCCTCGATGCGGATAGCGGCAAGCCCCGCTGGACCTTCGATCCCAAGGCGTCGGCGCCCTACTGGCAGCGCTGCCGCGGCCTCGGCTATTACAAGATGCCGGCCGATGCCCAGTCAGCCGACGGCCTTTGCAACGAGCGCCTGGTGCAAACGACGATCGATGCCCGCCTCCTGGAGATCGACAGCAAGACCGGCGCGCTTTGCAAGGACTTCGGAGACAATGGCACGGTGCAGCTTTCCCAGGGCATGGGCGAGGTCAAGACAGGCTATTACTTCCAGACATCGGCGCCGCTGATCGCCCGTAACCTGATCGTCATCGGCGGCTGGATCACCGACAACCAGGAGATCGGCGAACCGTCGGGCGTGATCCGCGCCTTCAACGTCGTCACCGGCGAGCTCGAATGGGCGTGGGATCTCGGCAATCCCGAGACCACCAAGCTTCCGCCGGAAGGCCAGACCTATACGCGGGCGACGCCGAACATGTGGACGACAGCCGCCTTCGACGACAAGCTCGGCCTCATCTACGCGCCGCTCGGCAATACCACGCCGGATTATTACGGCGTCGATCGTCCTGCCTTCGCTGATCAATATAACGCGACATTGGTCGCGCTCGATGTGACGACGGGCCGGGAGAGATGGAAATTCCAGACCGTGCATCACGACATCTGGGATTACGACCTGCCGGCCCAACCCGCACTGATCGACCTGACCGATGGCAACGGCGGCACCGTGCCTGCGCTTCTACAGACCACCAAACGCGGGCAGCTTTTCCTGCTCAACCGCCAGACCGGCGCCCCGCTTGCCGAGGTTCAGGAAAAGCCGGTGCCGCAGCAAGGAGGCGCGCCGGAAGAGAAATTGTCTCCGACCCAGCCCTACTCCGTCGGCATGCCGACGATCGGCGCGGAACGCGTGACCGAGCAGACGGCCTGGGGCCTGACGATGTTCGATCAACTGGCCTGCCGCATCGCCTTTCGAAGGATGCGCTATGACGGCGATTTCACCCCGATCGGCACGCAGAGCGCCATCCAGCAACCGGGAAATCTCGGCGGTCTCAATTGGGGAAGCGTCTCCGTCGACCTGCCCAACAACCGGGTTTTCCTGAACGATATCCGCGTGCCCAGCATCTTCGCGCTCGTTCCGCGCAGTGAATATGTCGATTTTGCCCTGACGACGACGGCGCACGGTCCCTCCGCCCCGCAGCGGGGCACGCCCTACGGCATGAACACCGAGATGTGGACATCGAGGCTCCGCGTCCCCTGCACGCAACCGCCGTTCGGCACCGTCACATCAGTCGATCTGAACACCCGCAAGATCGCATGGCAGGTTCCGGCCGGAACGGCCGAGGAACTCGGACCGTTCAAGATCAAGACCCATCTGCCCATGCCGATGGGGCTGCCGAGTTATGCCGGCACGTCCGCGACCGCCGGCGGCCTCGTCTTCTTCGCCGGATTCCAGGACTATTACATCCGCGCCTATGATGCCGAAAACGGCGCCGAACTCTGGAAATATCCCCTGCCCGTCGGCTCGAGCGCGACTCCGATGACTTATGTCTCGCCGAAAACAGGCAAGCAATATGTCGTCATTTCGGTCGGCGGAGCTCCGTATTCAAAGGATGCCGGCGATTACGTGCTCGCCTTCTCTCTCAAAAATTGAGATCAGCTGCATCTCTAGCCCCGGATCTCGACCGGCGTGCCATCCGGCACCACCCGCCAGACCTCTTCCATCTCCGCATCGGTGACGGCAACACAGCCGGCCGTCCAGTCCACCCAGCGATGAAAGGTCCCGAGCCAGCCGAGGCCGTTGCGGATGCCGTGGATCATGATGTCACTGCCGGCTTTCTCACCCCGCGCCGCGGCGGCGGCAATGTCCTGGGCATCGGGATAGCTGATATGGAGCGAGAGGTGGAAGGCGCTGCGCGGGTTGCGCCCGTCGATCCGGTAATTGCCCTCCGGCGTCCTGTTGTCCCCCTCCCGCGTCTTCGCCTCCGGGCCGCCACGCCCGAGGGAAACCGCGTAAGTTCGCAGCGCCTGCCCGCCGCTGAACAGGGTCATGGAATGGTCCGTCTTGTCGATGAGAACGGAATCGGCCTTCGCATCCGCAGGCAGCGGCGGTTCAGCGCCGCTCCCGAGAATGGTTATTCCTCCGATCGCCATCGCTCCTGCTCCGACGATAAATATCAACCGCCTCAACTTCATCGACACTCCCTCGTCGCCATCGCCGGCGCAAATTGCGCACGCAACGCGAGCAAGACAAGATGTCTTCATTGAGGCCGCGAAATGCCGTCTAACTACGATTGCGATCGTGATCGGGCCGCTCACGCGGCCCGGATCGAAATTCACCGGCTGATGGTCGCCTGGAGCGCGTCGATCGAGGATTGGACCCCTGCCTCGGTCGACATGGTGAAGTCTTCCATCTCCAGGCTGACCCAGCCGTTGTAGCCGGCCATGCGCACCACGGAGAAGAACTCCTTCCACCATTGCAGGTCATGCCCGGCGCCGACGGCGACGTAGTTCCAGCTGCGGTTGGCGACGTCCGTGACCTCCTTCAACTCCAGCAGGCCGTTCACATCAGCGAGGCCGCGCTCGATGCGGGTGTCCTTGCCGTGGCAATGGTGGATCGCACCGCCGAGCGCACGTGCCGAAGCGATCGGATCGGCGCCCATCCACATGAGATGCGAGGGATCGAGGTTCATCCCCACCGTCGGCCCGACTTCGTTGCGCAGGCGGAACAGCGTCTCGGGGTTCCACACCAGCATCGCGGAGAAGTTTTCAAGCGCGTATTTCTCCACACCGACCTCTCTCGCGAGCTTCACCAGATCGTGCCAAAGCGGGAAGGCTCGGTCCTCCCATTGATAGCGGTCGCGTTCCGGCATCTCCTCCGGCCAACTCTTGGTATAGACGAGCCAGTTCGGAACCGTATCGCCGGGCGCCGCTTCCGGAAGACCGGACATTGTCACGATGGTTTTGATGCCGATCTCGCCGGCAAGACGAATGGTGTCCTTCATCTCTTTCAGGTGCCGCTTGCCCATGGCACCCGGGTCGAGAGGATTCGCCGAGCAGTTCAGCGCCGCGATTTCGAGGCCGCGGGCCTCGATTTCCTTGAGCTTCGTTCTCAGAAGCGCCTTGTCGGCCAGGAGTTCGTCGGCGCGGAAATGCGGTGCGCGCGACCAGCCGCCGCCGGTCATCTCGATGCCCTCGACGCCGAGTTTGACGCATTTGTCGAGCATGTCGGTGAAGGAAAGATCGCCCATCACATCGGTGCAGATCGAAAGTTTCATGTCATTGTCTTCCTGAAAGAGAGGGTGGGGACGCGTCGGGGTGGAGGATTGAGGAGAGCCGGCGCGCCCCCGGGGTAATCATTTGAAGTCGACCCAGGCGGAACCCGCATCGGCCGAGCGCACGCAGTTCTCCAGCCAGCGCACGCCTTCGGTGCCGGCTTCGATGCCGGGATAGTGATGGTTCTTGAGGAAGGCCTCATCGCCACGGCGTTTGGCGTCGATCGCCTGGGCGATCCAGAGGTAGATGTTCGCCCAGCTGTCGCCGAGGCCCTCGGTATGCAGCGCGCCCATGCGGTCAACCGCGAGGCTTTCCTCTTCGAGATAAGGCATGCCGTGATGCAGGGTGCGGTTCGGCTCGCCCTGCACTTCGTAGATCAACTGGTCGGGATGGGAGTCGGACCATTCGATGGAGGCCTTGGAGCCGACGAAGCGATAGCGCTGCGAACCCATGTTGCCGGCATTGACCGATGACACCCAGAGACGGCCACGGGCGCCGTTGTCGTAATGCATGAGAACCGTCGCATGGTCTTCGAGCGGCGCGCGGGTCGGAATGAAGGCCTTGCGGTCGCAGAGCAGCTTTTCGATCTTCAGATGCGGCAGCACCACTTCCGAGAGGTAGTAGAGATGCGTGCCGATATCGCCGAGAACGAAGGTCGGGCCCGCCGTCTTTGGATTGGTACGCCATTTCACCGCTTCGCCGGCGCCGACATCGTCGCCCGCGTTGAAGCCGTGGGTATACTGCATGTCGATGATTCTTATATCGCCGAGCATCCCCTTCTTGACCATCGCCGCCATCTGATGAACCAGCGGATGGCCGGTAAAGCCGTAGGTGACGCCGACGATCAGGCCCTTCTCCTCGGCCAGTTTGGCAACCTCATCGCATTCGGCGACGGTGAAGAATAGCGGCTTTTCGCAGATCACATGCAGGCCGGCTTCGAGGCATGCCTTGGTGATCTCGTAATGGGTGAAGTTCGGCGTGGCGATCGAGACGACCTCGATGCCGTCCTCGCGCCCTGCCTCCCCGGCGATCAGTTCCTTGTAGTCGGCATAACATCTGTCGGCGACAACGCCGAGCTTCGTGCCGAAATCGCGTCCGCGCTCGGCGTCGAGGTCGAAGGCTCCGCAGACCAGCCGATAGGTGCCGTCGCGCAGCGCCCCGGTGCGATGCTTGTAGCCCACCTGACCGGTGCGCCCGCCACCGACCATACCCCAGCGCAGTGGGCGTGAAATCGTTCTTTCTCCGTTGATCATCTGATCATCGCTCCTGAAATAGCCTGCCGCATCATTCCGCCGCCATGGCGGCCGGAGGTCCGTAAAGGTTGGGTTTCGGTATCATTTGAACCGGCTCGAGACCGCCGCTGTCGACAGCGCGCAGGGCCGCATCTGCCACGAGCGTCGCCGCATATCCGTCCCAGGTGGAAGGACCGCTGGCCGTGCCGCCGGAGGCAGCGACGATCCATTCGCGGAATTCCTGGTCGTAGGCATCGATGAAGCGCTCCCGCCAGTCCTCGGGGATTGCCTGACGAATGCCGTGCGCATCCGAAATCAGGGTTGCCGGACGGTTCGGGAGTGCCGCAACGCCCGCTTCGCAGCTGATCTCGCCGCGGATATCGTAGCCATAGGCGATGTTCACCGAGATCTCGACGTCGACGAGCGCGCCCGAGGCCATGTGCAGGAGAACGAAGACCGGGTCGCGCAACGCGCCGCCGCGCGAGGAACGGCGCGGCACGCGCACCTCTACTCCGGTAACTTCGTCGGACAGAAGCCAGCGGGAAATATCCGCATCATGCACCAGCGTGTCGTTCAGCGGCATCTCGGAGGTGTACAGCCCTTCAGGAACCGATGCGTTGCGATGCACGGAATGGAGCATCAGCGGCGCGCCAAGTTTGCCTCCGTCGATCACCGCCTTGAGGCGGCGATAATCGGCATCGAAGCGGCGCATGAAGCCCACCTGCACCAGCCGCCGGCCGAAAGCCGCTTCGGCCTCCATCACACGGAGCGCCGCCGTCTCGGATGTCACCAGCGGCTTTTCGCAGAAGACCGGCTTGCCAGCGGCGATGCAGGCGAGCAACTGCTCCTCATGCGCCGGCCCCCAGGAGCAGATGACCACGGCCTGCACTTTTTCCGAAGAGATCAGGGCCGCAGGGGTGGCGAACACCTCCGCCCCCGCCGGGGCGGCAGCGGCCGCCCGCGCCTGGTCGATATCGGTCACACCGACGATCTCGACGCCGGAAACCACTTTCGTGAGGCGGCGGATATGATCCTGCCCGATCATACCCGTGCCGATGATACCAACCCGAAGGGTCATTTTGCCCCCCAGTGCTTGTCGATGTAGCGCTGCATTTCCGAGCGCATGAAGGTACCGCTCTGGTCGGCCTTGTCTTCCCAGGCGAAAACGCAGGCTGTCATGATGCCGTCGAAGCCGATTTCGGCGAGCGTGCCGAAGAACTCGTCCCACGGAACCTCGCCCTGGCCGATATTCAGGTGCTGGTGCACTCGGGCATTGGTGCCGGGCGGATTGAGGATATAACGAAGGCCGGACGAGGCCTTGTGATTGAACGTATCGCCGACATGGACATGCGCCAGCACGTCCTTCGCCTCGCGCAGCATCGCCTTGGTGTCGTCGCCGAAATAGAAGGTGTGCGGGGCGCAATAGAGGAACTTGACGCTCTTCGAATTGACCGTGCGGATGATGTCGAGCGCCGGCTGCAGCGTCTCGCACCAGTCCTCCGGGTGCGGTTCGACATTGAGCTGAATGCCCTCGCGCTCGAAGACCGGCACCAGCTCTTCCATCGAGCGCCACCAGGCGTCCTCGCAGGCCTCGATCATCGAGCCGGTATGGCAGCAATAGCAAGATCCCTTGTCCGGATGCGGGCCGCGGCCGAACTCCGAATTCATCGTGTCGACTTCCAGCTCGACCGCGATTTCGATCGCCCGCTTCCAGTGCTTCACCGCCGCCTTGCGCTCGGTCTCATCGTTGGAGGCCCAGCGGTACATCGGCAGCAGCGAGGCGATCCCGACATCCGCCTCCTTCAGCGAGCGCTTCAATGTTTTGATCCGCTCGGGAAAGACGCGCGGCGCCTTGAACCATTCGAGGAAATCGCCGCGTGGGGATAGCTCGATCCAGTCGTAGCCGAGTTCCTTCACCTTTCCGGGCAGCTCCTCGAGCGAGAGATGCCGATGCATGAACGGGTCGAGTGCGATCTTCATTTTGATCTCCAGATTGCGGACATGATTTTCCCTTCTCCGGCCGCCGTCTTTCTGGCCCGCCGGAAGCTGTGCGCTTGCGCTGTCTCTTGTGTGGTGCCGTCAGCCGTTAGGGTGCCGGCGGCGGCTGCCCTTCGTGGCTGGCCATGTAGGTGTCTATCTGCGCTTCGAGGCCGGCCATGGTTTCGCCGCCGGCCATCAGGTCGGTAATTTCCTCGCGGCTCTTCTCGCCCCTGCGGAAATCGGCGGCGATGGCCCCACGGATGAGCACTGCGAAATGATCGCCGACCGCCATCGCATGCATGACCTGATGGGTGATGAAGATTACCGCCAGGCCCCGCCGCTTCGCCTCGTTGACGATCCGCAGCACGTGTGCCGCCTGCTTGACGCCGAGCGCGGCCGTGGGTTCGTCGAGGATCAGCACACGCGCCCCGAAATGCACGGCCCGCGCAATCGCCAGCGACTGGCGTTCGCCGCCCGAAAGCCCGCCGACGAGACGATCGCCATCATCGATCCGGGTGATGCCGAAATCCTGCACGGCCTTGACCGCAATCTCGTTGGCCTTCCTGCGGTCATAGACCTTGAACGGCCCCCAGCCCTTCGTCGGCTCGACGCCGACGAAGAAGGAGCGACCGATCGACATCAGCGGAAATGTGCCGCCGAACTGATGCACCGTCGAGATGCCCTTTTCCTGTGCCTCGCGCGGTCCGCTGAATTCGACCGGCGCACCGTCCATCAGGATGGTGCCGCGCGTCGGTTTGTGGACCCCGGCAAGCGTCTTGATCAGTGTCGACTTGCCGGCGCCGTTGTCGCCGAGTAGGCAGAGCACTTCGCCCGCCCGGACCTTGAGCGAGATGTCGTGCAGCACGTCGATCGGACCGAAGCTCTTGTCGACGTTTTGAAGTTCAAGGATCGCAATATTGTCAGACATGGTAACGCTCACTTGTTTTTCTTCGACACGAAGCTCAGCGCCATCTGCCGGAACGTGTCGTTCATCAGGACGGCGGCCATCAGCATCACGCCGATGATCAGGTTGGACCAGTTGCGGTCGATATCGGTGAAGTAGATGCCCTGGTTGACGACGGCGAAGGTCAGCGCCCCGAGAAAGATCCCGGCGACGGAACCGAAGCCGCCCGTGAGCAGCACGCCGCCCACCACGATCGAGACGATCGTATTGAAGATGTAGTTCATGCCGCCCGAGACCTGCGCGGAATTGAAGAGGATGGCGCCGCACATTCCGACGAAAGAAGCGGCCGTGCTCGACAGAACGAAGAGAGCGATCCTCAGCCGATCCGTCGGGATGCCGGCATTGCGGGCGCTCACCTCGTCTCCTCCCATCGCGAAGATCCAGTTGCCGTAGCGGGTTGCGTGCAGCACGAAACCGAAAACCACGGTCAGCACGAGCCACCACAGGATGATGACCTGGAATTTGCCCTGGATGAGGTCGCCGAACACCGTCTTCGCCCAGGCCGGCGCATTGAGCGGAACCGAAGCGGCTCCGGTCAGAATGACCGATCCCGCGAGAACAAGGCCCTGCACCGCGACCAGCGTACCGAGCGTGATGATCAGCGAGGGCACGCTCGTGCGCACAGCCAGCAAGCCGTTGACCAGCCCCACGAGAACGCCGATGGCAAGCGCGCCCAGCATGCCGACGATGATCGGCAACTCGTAATAGCCCGAGAGGATCGCGATCGACATCGAGCCTGCCGGGATCATCGCGCCGATCGAGATGTCGAGCTCGCCTGATATCATCAGGAGGCCGACGGGTAAGGCGACGATGCCGAGATTGGCCGCGAAATTGATCCAGCTTGCCGCGCCGAAAAGCGCACCGAGGCTCACGCCGCCGAAGGCGACATAGAAAGCAATCACCGCCACGAAGCTCAACACGGCGCCGAATTCGGGACGGCGCACAAAATGTCCCATGGAAAAGCCGCTCATCTCCCCGCCCTCACTTCTTCTTCGCCGCATAAGACATCGCCATCAGCCGGAACTTGTCGTTCATCATCACGGCGAGCAGCAGGAGCGCTCCGATGATGACGCTGCCGAGATTGGGGTCGATGCCGGTGAAATAGATGCCTTGGTTGACGATCGCGAAAGTCAGCGTACCGAAGACGATGCCGACCACCGATCCGGCGCCCCCGGTCAGGAGAACGCCGCCGATGACCACGCACATGATCGAATTGAAGATGAAGGATTGCCCGCCGAGCACCTGCGCACTTTGATAGACGAGCACCTGGCTGACGCCGACGAAAGCGGCGGAAAAGCCGGACAGCATGTAAAGCGCGATGGTCAATCTTTCCGTCGGAATGCCGGCGTTGCGGGCCGAAACCTTGTCGCCGCCGAGAGCGAAGATCCAGTTGCCCACGGGCGAGATGTGCAGCAGCCAGAAGAACGCCGCCACGAACAAGACCCACCAGAAGATCGTTACCTGAAACATGCCGCCGACGAAATCGCCGAGCAGCGCTTTGACGCTCGGGCTCGGCACGAGCGACACGCCGGTGCTGCCGGCGATCAGCACGGTGAAGCCCAGCGTCAGCCCCATGACGCCGAACATCGAACCGATCGTGATGATCAGAGAAGGCACACGGGTGCGGTTGACGAGATAACCGTTGAAGAAGCCGACGATGAGCCCGACGCCCAGGCCGGCGGAAATGCCGATAATCTCGGGAAGGCCGTAATGGCCCGATATGATCGCCACCGTCAGCGATGCCGCCGGAATGACTGCGCCGATCGAGAGATCCATTTCACCCGCGATCATTAAGAGCCCGATCGGAAGCGCGACGATGCCGATCTCGGCGGCGACGTTCAGCCAGCTCGCATAACCCGCCGAAGACAGGAAGACCGTGCCGCCGACCAGGCCAAAGAAGACGAACACCGCAACCAGCCCCAACAGCGCGCCCGCTTCGGGACGGCGGGAAAGCTGACCGATGGTCGCTTTGATATTTTGGCCGCCTGAAGGAGCGGAGGAGGCAAGGACACTGTTTCTCGTGTTCATTTGATACCACCAATGAAGCCGTTGACCGGTAGCGGTCGGCGCTTTTGGAAGACGTGAAGCCGCCCGTGTGAGGGACAGGCGGCTTCACGACGCTCAGCCGAGCCTCAGCGGGCGCCGGCCTTCACACCCGCCAACGTGGCGTCTACGTTCGAAGCGTCGATGACGCCGGGACCGGTGAGGATTTCGCGGGTCGGTACGGTAAGCCCGTAATTGACTTTGCCGTTGAGGATCGAGACTGCGAGATAGCCCTGCAGATATCCCTGCTGGTCGACGGCGCAGAGCTGGGTGCCGCCCTTGATGTTGTTCAGGATGGTTTCATCCATGTTCATGCCGCAGACTTTCACCTGCCCCTGCTTGCCGGCCTGCGTCACGCCGTTGACCGCGGAATTCGTGTCGACATTGCCGATCGCAAACACCGCATTGATCTCGGGATGCTGCAGAAGATGCGCTTTCAGCGCCTGGGCGACGGCGGTCGCCGAACCGAAGGAGGTTGCCGGCAATGGCAGAGACGAGCCGGCGCCGCCGCCTTCCGTGACACCTTCGATCATGCCCTTGCAGAAAGCTTCGATGTTGGCCGCGCCAGGCAGCGTGTTCAGGCAGACGGCGTTCTTCAAGTCGTGCTTGGCGAAATAGGTGCCCGCGGCCTTGCCCGAGAGATAATCGTTGGAGCCGACATAGTTCATCGCACCGAGGCGATCGGCAGCTTCGATGCCGCCGGCGTTATAGATGACCAATGGAATTTTCTTGTCGACGACTGCTTTGAACGCCGGGTCCATGGCCTCCGGCACCCAATCCGGACCGACGATCGCATCCGCGCCCTGATCGATGGCCTGACGGATCAGCTCAGCCGCATCGACCCCGAGATTGTCGTAGTTCTGAGGACCGAGCCAGACGACCTTGCCGCCCTGCGCCTCCACGACCTTGCCGGCATCCTCGGCGCCGCGTTTTACGATCGACCAGAACGGATCGTCCGGTTTTCCGCCTACGACGAAAATGTTGGCGGCCATGACGGCCGATGCGACGCAGGTGATGATGGCGGCAGCCGATACGGTTGCCGCGAGACGGCGAAATTCAGTCATCTCAGTCTTCCTCCCTTGGTCCGCCTCCCTGGCGTGACCGTGAGAGAAACATATCACTGCTTGAAATTCTCGAAATATGAAATCATACTAAACATGCATAAAGTATCATAGTGTATCAATCATAATGACATTATGGTTTTGACGATGAGGGGAGCAATCATGCGGCGGCCAACCATCACCGATCTTGCCAAAGAGGCAGACGTCTCCATCGCGACCGTGAACAGAATTCTCGCCGGAAGCGCCTCCGTCAAAGGCACGACGGTGCAGCGTGTCCAGGCGGCCGCGGAGCGGATCGGCTTTTACGGCGCCGGCGCAATCGAGGACCGGCTGCGCAAATCGGTGCCGAAATACCGGCTCGGCTTCCTGCTGCAGCAATCGAGCCGTGAGCTTTACCAGCTCTTCGGCAGGAAGATCGTCGAGGCATGCCGGACGCGGCGCGACGAAGTCGTCGACCCCGTGATCGACTTCGTGGATCTGCTGACGCCTGAGAATATTGCCGGCCGGCTCAAAGCCCTTGGTGCCAACTGTGACGCCGTCGCCGTGATCGCCGCCGATCACCCCGTCATCGCCCAGGCCATCCGCGAGCTGCACGAGAAGGGCAAGCCTGTCATTGCCTATATCACCGACCAGTCCGCACGGGAGAGAGCGGCTTACGTCGGAGCCGACAATTGGAAAATGGGACGAACGGCGGCTTGGCTCATCTCGCAGATGACCCACGGGCCCGGACGCATAGCCGTTTTCATCGGCAATCACCGCTACCAATGTCAGGATGTCTCCGATGCGAGCTTCCGCTCCTACGTGCGCGAACACGCGCCGCATCTGACCATCGAGGACAGCCGCCCCACGCATGAGGAGCCGAACGAAGCCTATAGGATGGTCAAGGAATTGCTGGCGACGACGGACGACCTCACCGGCATCCTGATCGTAGGCGGCGGCATCTCAGGCGTCTTGCGGGCACTCAGGGAAGTTCCGCCGGAGCGGCGCCGAAGCATCCGCCTCGTCTGCCGGGACATCGGCCCGGAAACGCGAAAGGGCCTCTCGGAGGGAATGATAACCGCAGCCCTCTGTCATCCGCTGGAACAGACGTCCGCGGTTCTCGTCCAGACAATGATCGAGACGATCACGCAAGGCGCATCCGGCAGCACCATCCAGCGCACCATCGCCTTCGAAATCGTCACGCCCGAGAATATGTGAGATCCCGGCGGAAAAGGCTTTCACGCCCAGGCCGATAGCAGTCCTTGAGGGATTGTTGGCCCCGATCACCGGACGACAGGTCCTAGAAACGCAAAAAGCCCGCCTTGATGGCGGGCTATTTGCTTGGTTGCGGGGGCAGGATTTGAACCTGCGGCCTTCAGGTTATGAGCCTGACGAGCTACCGGGCTGCTCCACCCCGCGATATTTATACCGGACGTGCTGCCCGGGAGCGCTGTCAGGCGTAGCCTGACGAGGTGAGGCCGTTAGAGATCGATCCAGTGGATCGATCTTAGGC